>JAILNR010000013.1 GCA_024691325.1 Saccharofermentans sp.
TCGCCGTAATAGTATCAGATCCAGAAGCTAAAGACTCTCCAACAGCTGACTGCATATCGCCAATCGCTCCGCCGACATAACTTGTACCTGTAACGTTTCCACCGCAGACAGCCGATATTGAGCCTTTTACGTTCTTACTATTGTTATTAATCAGACCAATCGCTCCGCCTGTGTAATTACCACCGGTTATATTCCCTTGTATAGTAGCCGAAACACTTCCATTGACAACGCCATTTACAAAACCGATCGCTCCACCTGTGTAGTTACTGCCGGTTACATTTCCTCTTAAATCGACGCTAATATTACCGCTGATCTGTGCGTTGTTATCTCCTATGGCACCTCCGACTCTTTCTTTGCCTTCGATCGTTCCTGCGCCTGTAACGGTGATGGGCGCAGTCATGTTCATTGTTTTATTATTTCCGCCTATTGCTCCACCGACATAATTGCAATTGCCTCGAACAACTGCGTCACTTTCCATCACCACTGATAAGCTACCCGAATAAGGATAATCGTTATACCCGATAGCTCCGCCACAATAGGAATTGTTTATATTGGGAGAATCTAGGCTGATCAACCCCCTGTTGGTAACACTTATCTCAGATGACAAAATCCTGGTATTGTTGGCAAATCTTCCGACTGCCCCACCACAATAATTGTTATTATTTGAAGTAGACTGAATAGATAGGGTTCCATCGTTTACAACATGCAGCACTAATTCACTTATCTTTGAATTCTCTATGCATGTTATTGCCCCTGCACAGAACTTCCAAGATATACCTGATCTTGCTATCGCGATCGTGTCGGAATCATTATTGACATTGACTGACAGTTCTGTGTTATCTCCGCCCGAAGTGTTAAAATAAGCAACCGCACCCGACACATTTGCCACGCTACTATTATTAACAGATCCTATCTGAGTAGCAATATTATCAACTGTAATGTCTATACTTTCAGACCTACATCCGTCAAATCTTCCAACAGCTCCGCCACAATAACTATGATCTTTGGTAGAATTCATCCCTATCACAGCATTAGTATTATCAACATCAATTACCATATAACTGATTGTTCCTGTGCCAAGTGCGTTACTGTTATCGTTTATCTTTGCTATGGCTCCCGCACAGAAAGAATATAAAGCATCATTGTTGAGAACAATAGTTCCATTGTTGATGGCATGAACAATACAATTAGTAATCGTCCCCTTATTTATTCGTCCAATCGCACCCGCACTGTAACAATTCTGGTTAGACACACGATCCAATGATATGGTGCCGGAATTAACAATTCTTACATCTATATAATCAATGTTGCTATCCTCCAGACAGCCGACTGCACCCGCAGAATATCCCCAGTTGATGCTCGAATAGGAACGAATTGTCGATGATTCGGAATTCACTACATCAAAATAGATTTTCGATGCATCTCCAAAAGATTTCTTCACATATCCGACAGCCCCTGCAGCTATACTGACTAAGTTGGTGTTTTCAGATGAACCAATAACACTTTCTAATTCATTGTTTATCTTGGCATAGAAAGATATATTGATCTTACAGCCATCCATACGTCCGATGGCTCCTCCGACATAACTGTGACCGGTCTTCGAATTTATATGTATATAGCCGTTGTTTGTATAGTTAATAGCAATACTGTTAAATTCAGAGGTCCCAAGACCAACATCTCTGAAATTAATCTGACCTATGGCTCCGCCACAATAGCACTCAGCATTACCGCTTGAATCAACAAAGAGATTGCCTTCATTGGTTGCATTAATAAGAAGACTGTTCGCCTTATAACTTTTGATGAAGCCAATAGCACCGCCAAGACGGGTTCTATAACCGCCGGATTCACATATCATATCTGCTTCGCTATTCAAATAAAACGATATTTCAGAAGTTACAGTATTTCTGTCTTCTAATGTTCCTACTGCTCCGCCCATCCCGGCGTCATGATCATAAAGATTACTACACCAGATCAAAGATCCCGACGGTAGTATTACAGACACCTGATATTCCGATGGCAAAGTGATACTGCCGGTCGCTGATTCAACACTTGCAGAATAAGAAGTGCCTACATTATAAGTGAAGGTTGCTCCGGTCATTCTTCCTATCGCGCCGCCTACATGATAAATTCCCGCCACAACACATGACATCGGTTCACCAGTAGACATTTCATTATCAGCAGGTAGAACGATCTCTGGATCGATTCCGTCAACACCGTTTCCATCTACCACTATTTTGGCTGCGATATCAGAAGAACTATAGCCTATTACTCCGCCAACATCCTGTCTTCCTACGACTGCAAAAGAACCCCGCATTTCGATAAGTCCGGCAACAGTTGCAGTGTAACCATCCTTTGTATTATTTCGTCCAACGATTCCGCCTACACCGCTTGGTGTGTTTTTATCAGTAGTGGTGCTGTAGTGCCAATATTCGCCACCTGCCATCACGATGCAGTTCGTGAAGCTGATAGTATTAAGGGTTTCGTCAATAATTCCGGAATCACCAAACACACCACAGTTGATACCGACCAATCCACCTACAGCACTATTCTTATGCAGTCCAAGTGGATTGCTTGATGAAGACGTGATATTCACTGGATCCGATGGAGAAAAAGAATCATAGTCGGAACTGGAACCGTCAGCCACACTGACCAGTGCGAAATTCATATTATTGACATAAATATTGAAGATCTTCCCTCGGTTCTCACCAATAAGACCAATACCCCAAGCGTCATATTGAGTATTACTTTCATGGCGATAACCCGAGAATGATGCTACTCTCATCTGAATATTGTTAATGGCATAAATGACCATGTTCCCGCTTGTCGGATCAGGATGAGACATTGATGTCAATGTATTACCCGGACTTAGGAATTGTAAAGCTGGGAAGGAGACTATCTTCAGGGCACCATCGACTGCAGGTGTATGGTACCTGTAGTCAATGTTCTTAGATTTGGTAAACACCTTAACTTCGCTCAAATAGATGCCATTGACATTATAGTACCAGTTAAGATCACGAACTATTCGGAATGTTATTCCCATATTAGTCGTCTTGGGATTTTTGTATCTCATATTTGAAAGGTGCCTATAAGACGTAATAACAGCTTCTCCCGTCGTACCCGAAATACTGGAGCCACCAATAGCGGGTTCTAAGCCACTATCATCCCTGTAGTAAAGATCTCCATAAAGCGTATTAATGACACATCCGTGTGTATCGTCATCGTACATTGCACCAAGACCATAATTCAGGTCATAACAAAAACAAAAACTCCCGGAAATAGAATTATATTCTACTCCTGTAAAGTAAACCGGATCATCAATAGCTCTTTCAAATAGAATCCCCTCCTCCGGAATGGTGACATTAGAAGTTCCTCCTTTAGCCTTCACATATACATTCATCGGATCAATACCAAACAGTCTCGTAGACGAATAGAGCTCGTTAGACGAATAGTTGTTTGAGAAACATTCTTCGTAATCGGATCTTGTCATCATACAATCGATGGATATCGTATATGTGGTATAACCACCCTCAGGCATACCTAACCTAGTATCATTTTCAACCTTTGATATCGTTAGCGGGAACACGTAATTGCTCGTAGTACCATCCCTGGTCACACTAACACTTGCAAGGCCCTCTACAGATGTTCTCGTCAGATTTTCAACGGGAAACCTGATGTCATTCTCCGTTTTCATAATGATATTCTCATTTACCTTTCCCGCATCATGAAGCTGTACACAATCGTCAGGTAAAAGCGGATCCGAATTAGGATGACCACCATAAGGAACCGGAGACGCTGCTCCGTTCGAATTGTAAAGAAGAGCTGTCTCATTAACTTCCATAGTAATGACAGGACTATCCGAAGAGCTTCCGTAATCATAAATTTCAAAAGTCAGATTGGCATCATGATTAGGATTATCAAATACAGCCCACGTAATATCGAGAGTCTCGCCGTTACGAAGCGTAAAGAGATAATCATCTGAATTCTCAGGATCGCGTCCGGGGAGTACGACAGGTCCTACAATCGAAGCTTCGGTTCCGTCAAAGTATCCGACATAACTTGTGCCGCGTCTGTAATCAAAATCCCTTTGAGGAAGTCCGTCCGTAGAATTATCGAGACAAATCGCGTCCCATCCGCTCGCAGCCGTATTCTCTTTGCTGTAGAAAGCGGACATGACATTAGCGGAATAAACAATGCCATTTGGACTATATGTGGCACTGACATCAAATTCAACAGAAATCGTACCGCCGAAGACGGACTGATCATAGAAATATGAGAAAAGCAGATCGTAAAGCTTATTATCTGCCGCTCCGGGATTGTATGTAAGCGCTAAGGTCTTATGAACTGAATCATTAGGATTCTTGATCAGAACCGCTAACTCGTCCTCACTATAAAAATCGTCTCCGAAGGTCCCTTCGACCCACGCACCGATAGAACCGTTCTCCACCTTCTGTGACAGAGCTGTCTGCGCTGCCTGATATACAGTTATAGCGTTCTGTGAATTTTTCTCAAATTTGGATCTGTTTATATATCCTACCGCACTTGCTACTCCGATAGCTGCGAGTATCGCAAGGATCGTAAGTACTACAATAAGCTCAACTAAAGTGAAGCCGCGGTGATTGCGTCTCTTCGCACTTACTATAGAAATTGACTTTTTCCTACAGGTACGCATCTTTTTTACCCCTCGCCTGTTGTGGAGACACTACTCCACATTAAGTCACTCTAGCCTATATATATAAAATATAAGGAGCTGCTGGGGGGTGTCAAATAAAATTACTGTTAAGAAAATGACTAAAGTATTACAGCGCCATTATGCATTCAGGTCCTCATCCCCTGAATTTACTGGCTTTGCCGAGTCTATGTCCGTTTTGATAAAGGCAGGCTTCGGTTTAAGTGCCGTCAGGTTCCAAAGGCCTCCGACGGCCTCGATCACCATAGTGATCCCGATGAGGATCATAGCTGTATTTACAGCAGAAAACGGGTTGATAATGATAATAACTCCCAGCAAAAGGGCTGCAATACCAACAAGCAATGATATCCACCAAAGCCCTCTTATGTGCCTGATTATGAAGATGGACTGGAAGATATGATCCAGCCCTACGATTATTATCGCTATACCGAAGATTATGTTAAAAAAATTAAGGAGAGTGTCGGGCCTTATCAGCAGGAACACCCCGAGAGCCGTCAGAAGAACACCCGTCACCGCTGCGGAAACGTCCACGAAGCTTCGTCTGCTCCCTATGAAGAACAGTATCAGCTCAAACGCACCAAATACTGCAATGGCTATGGCCACAACTCTTGCAAGTATCTTTGCCGCCTCACCGGGCCACGCAATAAACGCAACTCCAACGATAAGGAGCAAAATGCTGACCAGGATCATGTTGTTGCGAATCGATTTAATTCTGTCGGGATTCATAAGCAGCCTCCGCGTGTTTTGTTCAAATCTTATCACAAATCCTGTAATGGTGATTCAACTGCTTTTCGAAGGGAGAAGGCATCAGCCCTCGTGTTTGCGAGTATTAACGCATTTATCTGATGCATGAGTACTCCGGGGTCAAACGGGATCTCGTCCGACTCGTAAGTAAATATAACATCTCGCCCCGGCAGTAAGCCATTAGCTATGTACTCGTCAATACGCTCATGTGCCTTTCTTGTGTAGTCAATGTCACCCCATTTGCCGAAGTGCTCGATAAAAAAGACTTTGTCTATCTCAGGAACATATACGGCAAAATCAGGGTAAATGCTCGCGTGCTCAAAACACGTGACAGTTGATGGCTCATAAAGAAATTCGTAATTCATATCATCTATCGTCTTGGCTATCAGAGCTTCTGACTTCGACCTGTACTTGATTCCATTGTATTCGGGGGCATACTTCGGCAGCGGAAACGGATTTGAATTAGCCGTGGTGGCAAGAAGGAAGAAAGTGTCGTAGTTAAGCGTTGTTGCTGCAACCTCACCCGCAGGAGGAGGGTTCTTAAGATACGCATCGACCGAAGGAAGCTCGCTTTGAAGCTTTCTTCTAAGCTCCACCTGAGACTTGAGTCGTCTTCCTCGTTCAGTATTGGTGGAAAACCTTCGGCGATTGTACTCCGGATGCCCGGGACAGCGGCTTACATAAACCGTCTCATACTTTCCCTGCCTCAGACTGACCTTTCCGCGTGCCAACTTCTTGAGGCAACGTAAAATGTACTCCTTGCGTAATTGTGCCTGCTCGTAAGAAAGATACATATGCGCTCCTCCTTTTCGCGGAGTATAGGTGCTGCGCAACGTCTTGTCAAGTTTCGTCGCCATTTTTCGTAAAAAGTGCACACGTTAATAGCGTCTGCACCTGAACTTGCGCACTTTCTCCACTTGCGTGTACTTTTTTGCGAAAAGTGCACACGCAAAAGGACTCTCACCATCTTGTGCGCACCGGGACTTCTTTGTATCATAGTGGAATGGTAATAATGAGCGACAACATCGAGCTTAATGCGGTCCTCGAGCGCCCGGAGGGGGTCGCGCGCGGGCCTCTTTGCATCATAATCCACGGCTTCACTGGAAACCTGGAGGAAGCGCATCTTGCCGCCGTATCTGACAAAATGCTCGAAAATAATATCGCGACGCTCCGGGTGGACATGTACGGTCACGGCAGGAGCGGCGGCACATTCGAGCACCACAACCTGTTCAAGTGGCTCAACAATGGTCTCGATATCATAGACTATGCGAGAAAACTGGACTTTGTCACAGACATCTACCTGTGCGGCCATTCGCAAGGCGGACTTCTCGTGATGCTCCTGGCGGCTATGGAAAGAGACAGGATAAAGGCCTTGATCCCTCTGTCTCCAGCAACGATGATCCCCGACGGTGCGCGTAACGGTAATCTTCTCGGCATGGAATTCGATCCGGAGAAACTGCCGCCTTTTCTTCCCGTCTGGGATGACAGAAAACTTGACAACAACTACATAAGAGTCGCTCAGACGATAGATGTTGAAAAGGCCATCGCGGCATATAATGGGAAGGCTCTTATCGTCATAGGTGAGGCCGATGCGACCGTTGACTACCGCGATGCCGAGCGAGTCGCATCCAAATACGCTGACTGCAAGTTCGTGATAATCCCCGGAGACACTCACTGCTTCGACCGCCACGTCGATCAGATGGCCTCCGCCGTAGAGGACTTCATGCTCTCAATCATATGAGATCTTGTATCATTTCCTTCTTTTCGCAAAAATGCTCGAACTCATAAAGAAAAATCCGGTCCTCGTGCTGTCGGGGATACTCGCACTCGCATCGTGTTTTGTTGTCCGCCCGGACATGCAGTACATAGGCTACATCAACCTTAGGGTCCTCGCTATACTCATGAGCCTGATGCTCGTCGTCGCCGTCCTGCTCCGCATCGGCACCTTCGACTTTCTGACAAGCAAACTTCTCGGGCGGCTTCACACGTCACGGTCTATCAGCCTTCTTCTTACAGCACTCTCGTTCACACTTGCGATGTTTCTTACAAACGACGTCACACTCGTAACGCTGGTGCCGTTTGCTATCGCAGTCCTCAAAACATTCAATGACAGGCGAAGCCTCATGTTCACGCTTATCCTGATGACTGTCGCCGCAAATCTCGGAAGCATGCTCACGCCCATCGGCAATCCGCAGAACCTTTATCTGTACAGCTTCTACCACATCCCGCTTACCGCGTTTTTGAAGCTAATGCTTCCGTACAGTACGGTGTCACTTTTGCTCATCATCATCTCGGTCTTCGCCCTTTGCAAAAACACAAGCTCCGCACCGCTCGAAAATAAAACCGCAGAGGCTCCGGGCAAGGCAAAACTTGCAATCTGCATCGCGCTCTTTGTGCTCTGCGTCCTTGCCGTAGCGGATGTTATAAACTGGATCCTGATGTTCTTCGTGACCATCTGCATCGTGATCCTGATGGACAAAAAAGCGTTCAAATACGTTGACTATAATCTGCTCGTCACATTCGTGTTTTTCTTCGTGCTGACAGGCAATCTCGGCCGCATTGAGCAGATCTATAATGCACTTTCGAAGATAGTGGAAAGTTCGCCTGTTATTGCAGCTGTCCTGTCTTCGCAGATCATAAGCAATGTTCCCGCGGCGATGCTTCTGTCGGCGTTTACAGACAACGGTGAAGCTCTTGTTATCGGCACCAATCTGGGAGGCCTCGGAACCTTAATCGCAAGCATGGCTAGCCTTATCACTTACCGCTTCTACACTTCAATGCCAAACGAAGAAAACCGGAAGGGGTTAGGTTACCTTCCGGCTTTCACGTTAGTTAATGTTGTTTTCCTGGCGTTGCTTTTGCTGTTTTACGCTCTTATCAGATAGTCTTCAAAAGCTCGTCTCTGATGCCGTCCAGCCTTGCGTCTGACAGACCGAAATCCATCTGCTTATAAGACCAGGCACTTCTTCCGATACCGAACTTGTCGAAGGTGCCGCACATGAGTTTATACCACTTCAAAGTATCCTCGGGTCCGACCATATCGATGACACCATACTCGCCGCAGTAAAGAGCGACATCGCGCTCGTTTGCAACCTCAACAGCCTTGGCAACGAGATTCTCGAAGAATGCTGCACCCATGATATCCTGCGGATCAAACGCACTCATCTCGGGCGTATACTGCTCGATGTTCTCTGTGCTGAACTTCGAATAATCCGCATAGGAAGCCTCGAGAGGCATACGGAAGGAAGTATCCATTCCATCGACCCAGGGAGCGCCCTGATGTGTAAAGATCAAAGGCTCATAGCAGTGGAAGTTGTAAATTACATTCGCGTCGTAAGGCATAGCAAGATCAGGCAATGAATCGATAGAGTTATTCCAGTAGCCTCCGAGAAGGATCTTTACCTCGGGGCAGATAGCATGGATCCTCTTGATGCACTCGGTCGAGATATTATTCCATCTTTCACAGTAGTCTTCAGATGTAACCTCATTCAGAAGCTCGAAGATGACACGGTTGTGGAACTTGCCGTATCTTCTCGTGAACTCTTCCCACAACAAATAGAAGCGTTCCTGATACTTCCCGTTATCGAAGAATCCGTCTTCGCCTTCGCCCTTATCGAAGCTGTATCCGTAGGTCTTGTGAAGGTCGAGAACCATGTTAAGACCATACTTTCCGCACCACTCGATAGCCTGATCGATGTAGGCAAAACCCGAATCCTTATAGATGCCGTCATCGTCTTCAACGAGATTGTAATCAACGGGAACACGGACGTGATCGAGTCCCCAGTCAGCTATAGTCTTGATATCACTCTCGACTATAAAATTATCGTATCTTTCTCTTGTGTGATTGCACTGTGACAACCATCCTCCGAGATTGATTCCGTGCATGTAACCTTCAAGTTTTTTCATAAAGACCTCCAAATAATCTTTTTATCCCCACATAAGTGTGACATTGCTTATATAGACCGTGGCACTGCTGTCCGTGCCGCCGATATTAAACTCAAGCCTTCCGTTATCGTCGTCAGCCCCGTTCATATCAAACTCGAACTCGTAATGCTGAACCTCCGTACCCAGTTCAACTTCTTCATCTTCCATGTATCTCGTGTAATTGTAATCAGGGGCGGAAACATCGACTCCCATCGTTCTCGGCTCATCCGCATACGCATCAAAACTTAACACATAATGTGCATTCTCGTGCATCGGAAGTCCGGCCTGGACAAGCTGTATCGAGTAATCCTCGGAGCCTGAATCGGAAGTGGTTACCGCGATAAAACCGTCCTCAACAGATGCAGCTCCCGCACCGCCCGCATTATTGATATAGCGCCAGGCTTCGTTATCGCTGAAGTTCTCCTCCTGCGTAAGATCGGGATTTAGTATATAGTTGCCGTTCTGATCCGCCTGTCTCATGTTTAAAGTCGGCTCGGGACGCTCGACATTCTCATCATAAGAATCGCGCTGGAAGACGCGCACATAATCAACACGCATCTGCGCCCTCTCGTCGAAAGGCGTATCATCCGCGGGGTCACCCGGCCAGGTACCGCCTACGGCAACATTCAAAATAATGTAGAAAGGCTGATCAAATGGTGCGGGATATGGCCTCGGGTCCTGCCCGTCCATCGCCGTGTACCAGTCACTTGTCTGATAATAAAGATTGCCGTCTATATACCAGCTTATCTGTCCCGGCTCCCAATCAATGGCGTAAACGTGATAATCGGAAGCAAAATCGCCCTGCGTCAGATCATATACACCCTGATTTTCCCTGTGCGGATTGCCGTAGTGGATGGTGCCGTAAGCAGTGTCAGTATCGTTTCCGAGCACCTCCATGATATCTATCTCGCCACACCTCGGCCACGAACCGTACTGTGTCTCGTTCTGGGGCATCATCCAGAATGCGGGAAGAAAGCCCTGTCCCTGCGGAACGCGGATCCTCGCCTCTATCCTTCCGTATTGGAAAGTCTGATTGCCCATGGTGTTAAGTCTCGCCGATGCATACGAGACGCGGCCGTTCTCATCGACCCTTCTTACAGGCTGGATAACAAGGTCGCCGTCCTCGACGTAAGAATACTCGGGATCCATGAGATAAGTCTGAAGCTCGTTGTTGACCCATCCCGACCTTCGAAAATCCCTGTTCCAGTCCTCTTCATTAAGAGCATCGCCGTCAAACTCGTCGTGCCAGACAAGTGAGTAGCCTTCAGGCACCTCGATTTGGGGGTCCGAACTGCATGAAGCCAAACACGAGCCCGCCAAAGCAGCCGCCAGAACCATCGCTGTCTGCTTACGTGGAAACTTCACCATGCCGCACCCCCGGTTTATTTCTAACCTATCTTAACAAGCAGATGATTTGCGTTATATCGTTTTAATGACATTTATGTTTATTTGCTGACCAACTCAAGCACTTGGTTTAGGGACGGCAGGATGATATCAGCCGTCGCACGAAGCTCATCATCGGGCGGAACCAGATCCGGCACCATGATAGTGTACAAACCTGCCGCTTTTGCCGATTTAACACCGTTAAATGAGTCCTCAATGCCCGCACAATCAGGGGCTTTGACGCCTAACTGCTCCATGCCCTTTATCCAGATCTCGGGGTCGGGTTTGCTCTTCGTAACCTGATCTCCGCACACGAATACGTCAAAATAATCGTACAATCCGACGGCTCTCATCTCCCTCTTGACCGCCGCCTCCGAAGTGGAGGAGCAAAGAGCGGTAGCGATACCGTTTTCCTTGAGATACATAAGCAGCTGCCTCGCCCCCGGCTTGACCGGAACATCACCGTCGTCAAACTTCTTCACGAACAGCTCCCTCATCTGAGGCTTATAGTCGTCGTAAGAGAAACGCCCCTCGTACATCTTGTTAAAGACTTTTCGCGTGTTCTCGGCATTGACACCGAGCACTTTCCTGCAGAAAACCTCGATGTCCGGGATACCGTACTTGTCTGCCGTAACCTTCCAGCAATCGATGACAACCTGCTCGGAGTCGATGATGACCCCGTCCATATCAAACAAAACCGCTTTGAACTTCATAAGCGTTATGCTCCCAGGATCTTACGGGCGTTCTCGACGCGTTCCTTGGAAGGGGTCTTGATGCCCTCAAGCTCGTATGGAATGCCGAGCGTCTCCCACTTGTGAACACCCAATGTGTGGTAAGGCAGCACCTCAACGCGCTCGACTGTCTTCAACGTCTTAATGAACTGCGCAAGCTTAATCAAATACTCATCCTTGTCGTTGCGCTCGGGAACGAGGACGTGGCGGATCCACATCTTAACGCCCAGATCACTCATCTCGCGCGCCATATCGAGGATGTTGTCGAGGGGCTGCTTCGTAAGTAGCTTGTGGCCCTCGGGGTCGATGTGCTTTATATCGAGCATGACAAGGTCCGTTACCTTCATAAGTTCGAGGAACTTATCGTGCCACTCGGGATTGGTGTTATACGGGTTGCCGGAAGTATCGAGGCAGGTGTTGATGCCCTTTGCCTTCGCCTTTGTGAAAAGCTCGAGCAGGAAATCGATCTGCATCAAGGGCTCACCTCCTGAAACCGTAAGGCCTCCGAGCGGACCCCAGTAGTTCTTATACCTTAAGGCCTTCTCGAGAAGCTCATCCGCGCCCATAAGCTGCCCGTCAGTCATCTTCCATGTGTCGGGGTTATGGCAGAACTGGCACCTCATCGCGCACCCTGCGAAAAATATAATGTAGCGTACTCCGGGGCCGTCAGCCGAACCGAAACTCTCAGTAGAATGGATATATCCCTGTGCCATATCGTTTCCTCTTTTTATTTTTCTTATAACTATACCACAAGGACAGGCGGTTCCTGTGTTATTATGATTTGGATATGAGTGAGCAGATAAACAAGAATGTTAACGCTACATCAAGAAGGACCGACACGGTTCTCCGCCGCAAGATGATCCAGTACCTTATCCCCGCGATGCTGACGACGGCAGCGTTCTCTTTAAGCGAATTCGTCGACAGCATGATACTCGCGAACATCCTGAACAGCGATGCGATGGCGATAATCCAATTAGGTTCTCCCGTCGTTCTGATCTGCGCCACTGCATATATCCTGATAGGAAACGGCGGATCCACGCTCTACTCGATCTGCTTAGGCGAGCGAGACATCGAGAAGGCCGGAGGCTACTTCGGTGTATCCGTTGTAAGTTCCATGATAATCGGTATTGTTCTGACTGTTCTGGGATTCGCATTCTTCGAACCTTTAAGCCACATAATGTGTAAGGATCCCGAACTGTATGACGAATTCGTAGTCTTCTTCAAGGCGCTTTTGTGGTCGGTCCCTTTCCTTATCATCATCATGTCCACTGTCTGCTTCCTCGCACCTGCGGGAGCACCTCAGCTTGCGACTGTTGTAAACGTCGTCGCGAATGTAGTCAATATCGCGATGGATTACATCTATATCCGCGTATTCGATATGGGTGTTGAGGGCGCAGCTTATGCGACGCTCACAGGCTACCTCATAGGCGGCCTGATACTCATTTTCGCGCTGTTCAGCAAGAAGGCTGATATCAAGCGCAGGAAGCTCACACGCGAAGACCGCGCGCTTTTCCCTGAGATAGTAAAGACGGGAAGTCCTTTCTCGGCAACGCAGTTGGGATATGCCATCAAGATCGCTTTCTGCAACGCCATAGCTGCTTTTCATGCGGGAGCGGCAGGCGTCGTCGGATTCTCGCTTTGCATCCAGAGCTTGTCGATTATCTCCATCTTCCTTGCAGCCGTAATCGAGTCGGCTTCCCCGATACTCGGTATGCTCCACGGTCAGAAGGACTACCGCGGAGAGAAAATGGTATTAAGAAGAGCCCTTATCCTGCAAAGTATTCTCTCTTTCGGATGCACGGTTTTCTTCTACTTCTTCCCCGATGTGTTCGCATCTTTTTATGACATCGATGAACCGGAAAGACTGATGATGGCTATGAGCGCCGTAAGCACATTCAGCCTGATCTACCTGGTAAGAGGATTCTACATAGTATTCATGAAGTACCTGCAGATCATCGGCCTTAAGCTTTACGCTCTCCTGATAAGCGTCTGTGACGGCTTCGTGATAATAATCCCGTTAAGTCTGATAATGAGCCACATTACGGGCATCGACGGCCTTTGGCTCTCATTTCCTATCAACGCTGCGATAGTATTCGTCGGTTGCCTTATCACTAACTCCATAATCGCACGCAGGAACAAAGACAAGTACACAGGTATTCTTCTTGACCTCAAGCCGCGTAACGAGAAGGTGCTTCTTGATGTTACTATCATGAGGAGCGATGACCACAACATATCGGCCTTAAGCGAGGACTTCCAGAGGATCTGCGAAGAGAACGGAATGGACAAGAAGACATCCGTCCACGCTTCTTTGCTTCTTGAGGAGATGACGGTCTATCTTAAAGACCACATTAAGAAAGACGGCTACGTCGATATCCTTGTTAAAGGATATGACGATTACATAAGTCTCGACTTTAGAAGCACAGGCGCGTCCATCGATCCCAACGATAAGTCGGAGAATGACTTCAGGGAGAACATCAGGCTTCTTAAAGGTCTTGCGCGCCAGATTAAATGCAACTACGTTATGGGAATGAACAACATTTCCGTCGAGTTCGCGACCGTCTGAAACCCGATTTTTTGTGGCAATTTGTATTATTCCCGCACAGAGAAGCTGATCCTCTTATCCTTCCTCGGATATCGCCTTAACGTAGGCTTCAAGGTTCGGGTAGAAGTGCTCTCTTCCCACCTGCTCCTGGAAGCCTATCTTCTCGAGGTCCTGATCAATGTACTGATTAAGACCAACAAAACAGAAGTCGGAACCCTTCTCCTTGATGTAGTTGATGGCCTCAACGAACTCCGTCTCCGCCGACAGATCTACAGAGACGACGCCTCTGAAGGAGAGTATGTAAACATCGTAGTTCTTGCCGCATTTCTCGATGGCTTTCTTAAGCTCTTTACCATTCGCGAAAAAGTACGCTCCTACGCTGTAAACGATGGCGGCATCCTTGTTCTCGAGCAATGTCTCCTCTTCGATGGAAACGTGTACTTTCGCAAGCATGTTGATGGTCATTATCATCGAGAGTGCGACACCGATAACGATGGCGTAGGTAAGGTCGAGCGCCACGGTCGCGATCATGGTGACAAAGAACAGTACGAGTGCATCCGTAAGCTTATGCTTGAAGTAGGATGCGATAGTGGGAAGGTCGTTCATCCTGTAAGCGGTAACGAGAAGCACGCCTGCAAGTGCGCTGTAAGGAACCATCGCGATGACAGGCGAGAGAATGAACATGCAAGCTATGAGGAACAAGGACTGGAATACTGATGTAAGTCTTGTTCTGCAGCCGCTCTTGATGGCAACTGATGTTCTTGCGATTGCTGCCGTGGAAGGTACACCTCCTGCAAAAGGCACAACCATATTGGCAACGCCCTGCGCGATAAGCTCGACGTTGGAGTCGAACTTCTCCTTCTTCATCTGAGCTGCACATGTACCGCAAAGAAGGCTCTCGATCATGCCCAGAAGAGCGATGGTGATCGAGTACTCGAATACGCTTCTTACCATCGGAATATCTACGGCGCTTATGTTGAGTGCCTCGGAATTAATGATGGATCTCGGGATGGAACCTATGGAAGGAACATCGATCCCCGCGATCTTTACGACTGCTGTCGCGATGATGATCGCTGCCAATGAACCCGGGAAGTATTTGTTTATCTTCTTGGGGTATATTGCCATTACTACGATGACGCCTGCTGTCAGAAGAAGAACTGTCATGTCTATATTTTTGATATTGCTTATGAAGCAAAGAAGCTTGTCGATCGCCGACTCGCCCGAAGCATCCGCTCCCGTGGCGTTCTTAAACTGTCCGATGGCGATAACGAGTGCGATACCGGATGTGAATCCCGTGATAACCGGCTTGGGGATAAACTGGACGAGTTTACCGAATTTAAGAAGACCTGCGATAAGCAGGATGAAGCCCGATATGAATGTAGACAGGAACATGCCCTGAAGACCGTACTGACCTGAAACGATGGTTCCGAGAACGACGGCCATGGCTCCCGTAGGACCTGAGATCTGGAATGAACCGCCTCCGAGAAGACCGCTTATGATTCCGGCGATTATAGCAGTGATAAGACCGCCCGCTATACCTATGGCGGCATGCTCTGCGTCAACACTCGCCGCACCGAAAGCAAGCGCGAGAGGAAGTGCAACCGCACCTACGGTTATACCCGCAGCTATATCATTCAGAAAATAATTTTTGTTGTAGCCTTTAAACTCGTTTCTAAAGATCTTCTTGTAGTGAGCGAAGAAAGGTCTTCTGTTCTTACGGTTATGAATGGACATAATAAACGACCCCGGTATCCTTATTTGAAAATCGAACGCTCATAAGAATACCACTTCACCGTTTTCTTTCATATGTTACTAATTAACAGAATTTATGAGGTTTTATGCGGGCTCTTTAATCCCGTTAGTATAAAAAATGCAACAGAAAAGGGACCCGGGTTCACCCGAGGTCCCTTTTCTTAAGTCTTACCTAAATCAATTAGGAAACTAATTTACTTCGGTACGATTACCTTCAGATCAAAGTCTGTCGTGGCATGTTCTGGAGATAACGTCGTCCTGCTGCTCCTTAGTAAGGTCGATGAACTTAACAGCATATCCGGATACACGGATAGTGAAGTTAGCGTACTCTTCCTTCTCAGGGTGAGCCTGAGCATCGAGGAGCTTATCAACACCGAATACATTTACGTTCAAGTGGTGAGCGCCCTGTGCGAAGTAACCGTCCATGACGTTAACGAGGTTGTTCTTCTGATCAGCCTCATTGTTTCCGAGAGCTGCAGGGTTGATCGTCTGAGTATTGGAGATACCGTCCAAAGACCATGTGTAAGGGATCTTGGCAACGGAATTCAAAGATGCGATCAAGCCGTTCTTCTCTGCGCCGTATGCAGGGTTTGCACCAGGTGACAGAGGCTCTCCTGCCTTACGTCCGTCAGGGAGTGTACCTGTCTTCTTACCATAAACAACGTTGGATGTGATGGTAAGGATAGATGTTGTAGGCTCTGCATTTCTGTATGTGTGATGCTTTCTAACCTTTGTCATGTATGTGTCAAGGAGCCATACAGCGATATCATCAGCTCTGTCATCATCGTTACCGTATCTCGGGAAGTCACCCTCGATCTCGAAGTCTGTAGCGATTCCGTCAGCGTTTCTGATTGCCTTAACCTTTGCATACTTGATAGCAGAAAGTGAGTCAACTACGTGTGAGAAGCCTGCGATACCTGTAGCGAATGTCCTTCTTACATTTGTATCGATCAAAGCAAGCTCAGCAGCCTCATAGTAGTACTTATCGTGCATGTAGTGGATAAGGTTCAGGCAGTTAACATACAAGTCAACGAGCCAGTCGAGCATAGGATCGAACTTAGCGATAACCTCATCGTAGTCAAGATACTCGGAAGTGATAGGCTGATAAGCAGGACCAACCTGTACTCTCTTAGGATCTGTCTCGAGCTCGTCCTTACCGCCGTTGATAGCGTAGAGCAAGCACTTAGCGAGGTTAGCTCTTGCACCGAAGAACTGCATCTCCTTACCTGTCTGTGTAGCAGATACGCAGCAGCAGATGGAGTAG
>JAILNR010000018.1 GCA_024691325.1 Saccharofermentans sp.
CTCAGAATATATCAAATGGATGATCATAAGTAAAACTAAGGATAATCCGGAAATAAACAGAGAACGTACGCCAAATACTGAGTGAGGTAATCTGGTTGTAGGTTTAGATGGCAGGACACACCGTGTCTAATAAAAAAAAACGGCATTTCTCGCTTTGTGTCGTGGATTTTTTAGAGGGTGGATTCTATTATCGAGGCGTAATTCGGATCATCAGATTCGAAAACACTAAAACATTGAAAGGACTTTCAATATGGATCAGAAAAAGACAGGAGCATTTCTCCAGTCTCTGCGTAAAGAAAGAGAACTGACTCAGGAAGAATTAGCTGAGAAGTTTTCTGTAACCAGCAGAACTGTATCGAGATGGGAGACTGGTAAAAATATGCCAGATATTTCTCTTCTTACAGATATTGCTGACTTTTACGAAGTGGACGTCAGAGAAATAATTGATGGTGAGAGGAAAAGCGAGACAATGGATGAAGAATTAAAAGAAGTAGCTGACAAGATGGCAGACTACGCTGATATGGAGAAGAGCAGACTATGTAAGTGGGTACAGATAATAGGATTTATAGGAGTGGTATTAGCGGCACTTTCTATTATACTTCAAGGTATAAGGTATGAGTCGGGATCTGGGGATGGCATAGCTATAGTTGCAACATTTGTAGCTCTGATTGCGATGGCTATAACAACTCTATATGTAAATGGAATTCTTTCCAAGCTGATAAAGAAAAAGACTTTTAATTATTTTATAAAGTTTTCGGTTTTTGCACTTGTCATAGTCAGTCTGAAGTATGTTTTAGGAATACTGTTTGTTATTACATATGTGTTACATGGCATATATTCACCTTTAGGGAAAGTAGAAGGGGCAGATAAGTATGATAAAAAAATGATAGTTGAGAAATATTCTAGTGATCTGAATTCTAAGTTGTTACTTTTTCCTGATTCGCTGGAAGGGGCAGTGGATGCAGATTATCACCAAGGCTTAAAGGAAGGAATATTTGATACAGATGGGTATATTTTTCTGGAAGTAAAATATAGTGATGAAGATCACGAGACAGAGAAGCAAAGAATATCTGAAACATCAAATGAAGTATATAATGATTTTAATGATCATAGTAGAGTTACCAAAGAAGTTAAATATGATGATGAAACCTATAACTATCCGGCCTACGTTGCATGTGACGGTTATAGTTATGCATATGAGTATGCGCTAATCGATGAAAAGAACGATACCATTATATATGCAGCCCTTAGCAATCCTGAATTCTATCGGATGTCGAAATATGAAGATTATCTGAAAAAAGACAGGTCTGAATATCATATAGAAGATTCAACAGTACAATATACTATATATTATTGAAAGAAACCTTTCTTTTGCTTCAGAAAGCGGCAAAGAAATATATGAAGAGACACTGCGGCTAAGTTCTATGAAAAAAATGGTTTTAAATTGTCGCAAGGAACCATTTGTACGAAGGAGTATGATACTGATTTGATGGGGCGCATGGGTAAACTGGGGTTGAAACTTTGTGTTTCATGTCAGGAGATTTAATCGGAAGATATTTGCATTTGAGAGGTTAATAGAATGGTTGGTATATATTTTAGTGGGACGGGTAATTCAAAATATGCGGCGGAGTTATTCTGTAAAGAGTATGACAAAGAATCCAGTGCATATTCTATAGAGGATACAGAAGCATTAGCTGCAGTAGCGGATGCGGATCTTATCATATTTGCATATCCGGTTCAGTTTAGTACAGTTCCGAAGATCATGCGGGATTATATTACAGATCATAGTGAATTGTGGAAGAACAAGAAGGTTTTTATAATCGCAACGATGGGGCTTTTCAGCGGTGATGGCTCAGGGATGCTCGGACGTCTTTTGCAATGCTATGGCGCTGAAGTAATAGGCGGACTCCATCTTAAGATGCCGGACAGTATAGCAGATGAGAAGGCATTAAAACGACCGCTTGAAAAGAATAAAGAACTTGTGAAACAGGCGGAACAGAAGATAAAAGAATCTGTAAAGCGGTTAAAAGCTGGTAATCCAACACAGGAAGGTATAGGTGTATTGTACAGGATGGCCGGTTTCTTTGGACAGAGAGCGTACTTTGGCCATAAGACTAGGGGATATTCCTCAAAGCTTAAGGTTGATACTGATAAATGTATCGGATGTGGACTATGTGAAAAGTTGTGTCCGATGAAGAACATTACTATTAAGGATAAAAAAGCAGTATCAAGTGACCGATGTACCATGTGCTATCGCTGTATCAATAAATGTCCAAAACAGGCACTTACTCTTCTTGGAAAAAGGGTTGTAGAACAGTGTGGGATTGAGAAGTATATATAAGGAGAGTTCGTTTGAGGGTAGTTATTATAAGACCATCCGGAAAGCAATTGCAAAGCAATGCACCACAACTGGACCTGCATATGAGAATATGATGGGAATGCTCGGGATATACGGCAAGAAAGAAAATGCCGCACATAATTCGAACGATGACAATCCTGAAGCGGTTAACAGGGCAATAGATTCTTTTTTGAACAGAATAAATGACTATTAGTTTTTCTCAAGGGTGCACAAGTGAATCAGTATATCTATGTATTCCGATGTAAGGTGAGAAGGACGGATGGAGTTCGGAATTATATATCCTATCTCCATGTAATCGTCGACTTTAAGCTTCTTCGCTATAATGTTGGGACCGTTGAGTTCCTCGTTGATAACACCGCTGCATATCGTATAGCCGTTAAGACCGATCAGCATGTTAAACAGTGTTGCACGGTCAAGCACCACGAGTTCCTTGTCGCAGTCAACGGTACTTAGTATCTCCTCGGAAAAATAGAAAGAGTTGTGACTACCCTGTTCGTAAGAAAGCCTCGGGTAGGGCTTTAAGTCGTCGAGCGTTAGCTGCTTCTTCTTCGCAAGCGGCGAGTTCTTGCCGATAAAGACATGAGGCTCGGCTTTAAACAGGGGAGTAAACGAGAGGTTGTTATCCTTAAGGGTTTTCCTTATGACCTCCTCGTTGAACTTATTAAGATAGAGTATTCCTATCTCACTTCTAAGGTGTGCGACATCATCGATAATATTAAAAGTCTGCGTCTCCCTCATATGGAACTCGTACTTGTCCGCGCCGCTTCTTTTCAAAAGCTCTACAAAAGCTTCCACAGCGAAAGAGTAATGCTGTGACGATACGAAGAACTTAAGCTTGCCTGCTTTCTTTCCTGTGTATCTTTCCTGTATGAGTGTGGTTTGCTCCAGGACCTGTCTTGCATATCCTAAGAACTCTTCTCCTTCGGAAGTGAGCTTTATTCCTTTGTTAGATCTCGAGAAGACCGTGATATCAAGTTCGCTCTCGAGTTCGTGTATAGATGCCGTCAGGCTCGGCTGCGAGATGAATAGTCTCTTGGCAGCGTTCGTTATATTTCCTTCTTCAGCGACGGTGACAAGATACTGCAGTTGTTTAAGTGTCATATTGATTCTCCATATATAGAAATTGCCTTGATTCTAACAGTCACCATAGGAAAAATCTATAGATAGGTGCGGGTTATTCGTATTTTACCCATCGGATTAGTAGGCATAAACTTCTATTCATCAAATGAAATAATCGCGGAGGACAATATGAATACAGCAGTAATCGGATACCCCAGAATCGGAAAGGACAGAGAACTCAAGTTTGCATCTGAAAAATTCTTTAAAGGTGAGATAGGAGAGGATCAGCTTCAGTCGGCAGCAGCGTCTATAAGAAAAGAAAACTGGCTCAAGCAGAAGGATGAGGGAATCACATACATCTCTTCAAATGATTTCTCTTTCTATGATAATGTGCTCGATACAGCATTCCTGTTCAACATAATCCCTCAAAGATACAAAGATCTTAATCTGTCATCACTTGAGACATATTTTGCTATGGCAAGAGGATATCAGGGAGCTAAGGGCAACGTAAAGGCTCTTGCTATGAAGAAGTGGTTCAATACCAACTATCACTATCTGGTTCCCCAGATTGATGATGATGCTAAGATCAGCCTTACAGGTTCCAAGCCTGTTGATGAATATCTCGAGGCTAAGGCGTATGGAGTTGAGACCAAGCCAGCACTCGTAGGACCGTTCACGTTCCTTAAACTTGCTAAGTTCACAGGTACAAAGACGGTCAGCGATGTATATCAGATCCTTACAGGTGAGTATATCAAGCTCGTATCTGCACTTGCTTCCAAGGGCGCAGAGTTTATAGAATTCGATGAGCCATATCTTGTAAGAGATCTGAGTTCTGATGATATCGATTTGTTTAAGAAAATCTATACGTCCATTCTTAGCAATAAGAACGGGGTTAAGATACTGCTCCAGACATACTTCGGTGATGTAAGAGATATCTATGATGTAATTATTGCTCTTGATTTTGATGCTATCGGTCTTGACTTCATCGAGGGAAGGAAGACCGCGCAGCTTATAAAGGATAACGGATTCCCGGAAGAAAAGATCCTCTTCGCAGGTGTCATTAACGGTAAGAATATCTGGCGCAATAACTACAAGACAACGCTTTCAGTCCTTAAGGATATCGATGCTGACAATGT
Source organism: Saccharofermentans sp. (assembly GCA_024691325.1). Taxonomy (GTDB): domain Bacteria; phylum Bacillota; class Clostridia; order Saccharofermentanales; family Saccharofermentanaceae; genus Saccharofermentans. The sequence continues at coordinate 4,555 of JAILNR010000018.1, forward strand.
TGTAGTTAATACTTCCTGCTCGCTCCTGCACGTTCCTTATACTTTAAAGAGCGAGACAAAGCTTAAGGAGGAGTACAGAAAGCATTTCGCTTTTGCCGAGGAGAAGCTTTCTGAACTTAACGAGATCTCTAAGCTTATCGTGAAGGACTTTACCTCAGAAGAAGCGTATGTGAAGAATCAGGAGCTTTTCGAGAAGAGAGCAGATGCTGAAGATAAGGCTGTGCAGGAAAGGGTAGCAGCTATCACCGACGCTGATTACGTAAGGCTTCCCTCATTCGAGGAGAGAGAGAAGATCCAGAAGGAAACCTTCAAGCTTCCGAAGTTCCCGACAACTACTATAGGTTCGTTCCCACAGACCGCGGACGTAAGAAAGAACAGGCTCGCATTCAGGAAGGGCGAGATCTCGAAGGAAGAGTACGACGAGTTCAATAAAAAGAAGATCGCTGAGTGCATTAAGCTTCAGGAGCAGATTGGTCTTGATGTTCTCGTGCACGGCGAGTTTGAGCGTAACGACATGGTCGAGTACTTTGGCGAGAATCTGAACGGTTATGTGTTTACAGAGAAGGCGTGGGTGCAGTCCTACGGTACACGTAATGTTAAGCCTCCGATCATCTGGGGCGACGTATCAAGAAGATCTGCTATCACGGTCGAGTGGTCGAAGTATGCGCAGAGCCTGACGGATAAGCCCGTCAAGGGAATGCTCACAGGCCCAGTAACCATCCTTAACTGGTCTTTCCCGAGAGAGGATATATCCATAAAGGAGAGCATCCTTCAGATCGCACTTGCTATAAGAGACGAGGTGCTCGATCTCGAGGCGAATGGGATCAAAATAATCCAGATCGATGAGGCAGCTCTTCGTGAGAAACTCCCGCTTAGAAAGTCTGACTGGTACAGCGAGTACCTGGACTTCGCGATCCCTGCTTTCAGACTCGTACACAGCAAGGTAAAGCCCGAGACTCAGATTCACACTCATATGTGCTACAGCGAGTTTACGGATATCATCCCTGCTATAGACGCAATGGATGCTGATGTTATTACTTTCGAGGCTTCACGTTCTGATCTGCAGATTCTTGATTCTCTTAAGGAGAATAACTTCAAGACAGAGGTTGGCCCTGGTGTTTACGATATCCACAGCCCCCGTGTGCCTTCTGTTGATGAGATTGTAAATGCGCTTACCAATATGAGAAAGAAGATCGACGACAGCAAGCTCTGGGTTAACCCTGACTGCGGTCTTAAGACGAGAGGAGACGAGGAGACGAAGGCCAGCCTTATTAACCTCGTAAAGGCTGCTTCTATCATCAGAGGATAATAAATGAAGGTATCACAGGTATACAAGAAGAAGAGAAGTCTGTCATTCGAGATCTTTCCTCCTAAGAAAGACGACGAGCTTAAGAACATAGATGCTACTTTGGAAGTTCTTTCTGAACTTAATCCGGACTTTATAAGTGTCACATTTGGTGCAGGAGGATCATCTAACTGCAACCGTACTATCGAGCTTGCTAAGAAGATCAAGTACGATTACGGTGTAGAACCTGTGGTGCATCTTACATGTCTTCATTACGACAGGAACGAGATCGATGAGTTCACGAGAGTCCTTAAGTCGGAAGGTATTGAGAATGTGCTCGCCTTAAGGGGAGACGCTAATCCCAATATCCCGGATAAGAATGATTTCCGTCACTCATCGGATCTTATCTCCTACATGAAGCGTAAAAGTGATTTCTGTTTTCTCGGGGCATGTTATCCTGAACGCCATCCTGAGTCTTCGGATATTGTCTCTGACATGAAGTGCCTGAAGAAGAAGGTGGATGCAGGGGCAGAGGTGCTGCTGTCACAGCTGTTCTTCGATAACAATATCTTCTACAGGTTTTACGATAAATGCAGGATAGCGGGTATCGATGTGCCGGTTATCCCGGGTGTAATGCCGGTCATAAATGCAGCGCAGATAAAGAGAATGGTAAGCATATGTCATGCGTCATTTCCCGAGAGATTCCAGAGGATCATATCAAGATATGAAGATAACAGGGAGGCGCTCTTTGATGCCGGCATGTCCTATTGCCTGAGCCAGATAATCGACCTTCTTACCAATGACATAAGCGGGATACATCTTTATACGATGAATAATCCGCTGGTTGCAGGGAGGATCTGCGAGGGAATAAAGAACATAGTCTGAGGATCGGGTATTGACCCGGACGTTGGGGCAGGGCATTCAGAAGATCTGCAGCGAAAGCAAGAAGATAGGTGTTGATTGGTAGAATCTGGAAAAGTCATCAAGAGAACTTAGCCCGGATGGTATAATAACCTTGTCTTAGGGAGTGATCCCTTAGTCGAGATAATAAGCAGTGTATCTTACTAAGGATTGCGGGGAATTTGATCTGTGATAAGGAAGCTTACTGAGAATGATTTTGCCGAAGCTGTAACTGTAATATGCAACAGTTTCATGACTGTTGCTGATGAATTTAACATCACAAAAGAGAATGCCCCTTTGTTTACCGCGTTTGCGACTGATGAGAACAGACTGAGGATATGGATGTTTGAGCAGGGCCGTCCTATGTACGGATACTTTGATAACGGCAGGATGGTCGGTTACTACAACCTGATGATAAAGGATAAAGAATGTGAGCTCGGAAGCTTATGCGTACTTCCGGAATACAGACATAAACATATCGGCCGTACATTGTTAGAGGATTCGCTGTCCAGAGCTTCCGGATACGGATGCACGATAATGAAACTCAGCATAGTGGAAGAGAACCGGATATTACGCAAATGGTATGAAGATCAGGGCTTTGTTCATACCGGAACAGTCAAATATGATTTCTTCCCTTTTACGTGCGGATATCTTGAGAGGGACCTATGAATACAAAACCTGAAGGATAACTCACGAGGATAAGGGGAATGGGAATACAATGAAAATAAAGCAACTGATGATCCTGATCATAGCAGTGCTCCTTTTTACAGGATGCCATGATCCTGACCGTGATCAGACATTTGAATCTCCCTTTGGAAATGATGAGGTTGTTGTTATGGTCGATTATTTGAGCTGCCCAGATGTATTCTATG
>JAILNR010000025.1 GCA_024691325.1 Saccharofermentans sp.
GTCAGCTCCTGCTTCTCTCATTCGTGTCGCAAACGTATGTCTCAGCATGTGATTGTGTACGTGAGGGAAGGAGGATAAGCCGTTTACCGTGCCCTTGCTCTTAATCTCGTTGTCTATCGCAGCAGATATCCTGTCTAAACGGTGATTGAGCTTCTTATAGTAAAACAGACAGCCTTTATCATCAAGGAAAACAAAATCCGAGTATCCGTCAATTGTTACACTGCATGTGATCCCGTTTGCCATCTGACGCCTTTTCTCCCTCAGAAGAGCATCTCTTACTTTGGGATTCATGGGGATTCTTCGTTCGCCCATCTTTGTCTTAGGCGGATTCAAGGAGAATGAGCACCCTTTCTGGTCGGGCTTCTCATCAAATACGAGAGTGTGTGAGATTTCTATCACATTCTTCTCGAAGTCCACGTCAGCCCATCTCATGCCGCCTAATTCGCCGACTCGTATGGTTACAGGGAAAGTAGAGGAATGAAAACGACCGGCTGTTATACATCCGGTCGTAGTTGTTTGTGCGTGTCCCAGTTCGCAAAAATTGGTAAGTTTTTGGTAAATTGCGATTTCTACAAGAATGTAAAACTCTACAATGCCTGTAATTACTGACTTCTTGCGACACGATCTGTAAAAGTGGTCGAGGTGACAGGTTGCACTTAAGACAGAATAGGCTGTATCTAATCTTAAGTGGATACGTTCACAAAGAATAGAACGTGCGGATGCGGAAGAATTCAGAAAAGAACAGGATGCCTACATGCAATTGTTTGCTGAAGAGCTCGACCGCATGGATGATATCTACGGCGGGGAAGAATAATACTCATACCCGCGGAAAAGAGTAATCTTGACAGAATATATTGCATAAAATATAATTGCGTAAAAGATAAATGATCGGAGGCTTATAAATGGCTGCTGATATGGAAGATAATTTCGATATACAGGAATACATGACAAAGGGTGTGGAGCGCGTTGTCACCGATGCTATAAGGGCGACTGTGAGCAATCCCAAGGAAAGCCTTTTTATGACTAGGTTTGCTATCGCGAGCAGATTCGCGTCAGCGAAGAGAAAGAAGGCTGAGGAGAGAGGAGAGCACATACCGCCTTTCCTCATCGCGAGTATCACGAGCCAGTGTAATCTTCATTGCGCCGGGTGTTACTCGAGGTGTAATAATGCGACAACAGACAAGGCTCCCGTTAAGCAGCTTACTGGGGAAGACTGGGCGAAGATTTTCGATGAGGCAGATTCGCTCGGCGTTAGTTTTATCCTCCTTGCAGGCGGTGAGCCAATGTTAAGGTATGACGTTATAGAGGCTGCTTCCAGGAAGGCGGAGATCCTGTTCCCGATCTTTACTAACGGCACTTTCATGGGACAGAAGTATATAGATATGTTAGACCGCTGCCGTAACCTCGTGCCTATCATGAGTATCGAAGGTGATAAGGAGACGACAGACAGCAGGCGCGGCACAGGCGTGTACGATAAGCTCGTCGCAAGTATGGATGAGCTTAACAGGCGCGGCATCATATTCGGTGCGTCAGTTACTGTTACAACTGAGAATCTTGATGAGGTAACTTCGGAGGAGTTTATTAACGGTCTTTCGGCAAGGGGCTGCAAGGCTGTTATCTTCGTAGAGTACGTTCCTGTTACGGATGATTCCTACGAGCTGGCGCCGGGTGATAAGGAACGTGAGCAGCTTAAGAATGAAGTTGCACGCCTGCGTGAGGTTCACCCTGAGATCGTGTTCATATCATTCCCGGGAGACGAGAAGAGTTCCGGCGGCTGTGTCGCGGCAGGAAGAGGTTTCTTCCACATTAACTCTCACGGCGGAGCTGAGCCCTGTCCGTTCTCGCCTTATTCAGATATCAACGTGAAGGATACATCGCTTAAGGAAGCGATTAACTCCAAGCTCTTCAGAACACTGAGGGACGGCGGCTTCCTGCTTGAGGATCATCCCGGCGGCTGCACACTTTATGAGAAAAAAGACATAGTGGAACAGATAGTAAATGATGTAAAGACAGGAGTATAAAATGACTAAACTAATTGAGACTATGAAGAACAGAAAGAGCATTCGCACTTTTAACGGAGAGAAGCTCTCCTCCGGGCAAATAAGCGAACTTGAAGCATTCGCGAAGGATGTATCTAATCCCTTCGGAATCCCGGTGACCATCAAGCTTCTTGATGCGAAGGAGAACGGGCTGGAATGTCCTGTTATAGCAGGCGAGACTATGTATGCTGCAGGTGTAGTGGAGAAGAAGCCGTATGCAGACGTTGCATTCGGGTACTCATTCGAGAAGTTTATTGTGCATGCGTACACACTGGGACTTGGCGGCGTTATGATAGGCGGCACTATGAAAAGGGAAGTCTTCGAGAAAGCAGCAGGCATTAGCGACAGCGAAATGATGCCGTGCGTAACTCCGCTTGGGGTTCCCGCCAAAAAGAAATCCATAAAGGAAACCATGATGCGTAAGGGCGTCGGTGCAGACACACGAATGAATTCCGATAAGTTGTTTTACGACGGAGTTTGGGGTTCTCCGCTTACTCCTGAAGATGATATAGCTGATGTTCTCGAACTTGTGCGCTGGGCTCCTTCTGCGGTGAACAAGCAGCCTTGGAGAGTTATCTTCAAAGATGGAAGATACCATTTCTATGAGAAGAAGAACAACGGCTTTAACGGCCCTGCCACGGGAGACCTTCAGAAGATCGATGTCGGCATCGCGCTGTACCACTTCGTTACAGGATTGGAGCAGAAGGGTAAGAAGGCGGATGTTATCGTGGAGGATCCTGGCATACAGATTCCGGCTGATACAGAATATATTGCCAGTGTAGCCCTATAACCTATTGACTGGGTAGGCAGATAAAGTGATCGATATGAGTTTGGCACCTGACATACTCGAATCCACCGAAGAACATCGCAGGGGTTATATTAAGACAAAATACCCTTGTATCTCTGATTGTGATATGTGCGGTCTTTGCAAGGTCTTCCACGGCAAGGATCCGGAGAATGCATACGACGATTACATAAAGGGAAGACGTTCGTTTCAGGACGTGTCCGAAGATTATAGATAACAGCTCCCGCCAGCCGGGAGTTTTTTATTGTTAAAAATCCATTCACACTTTTCCCAACGCATTTGATATTAAGTGTTGATTAAGCGACATATCAAGGGGTCATCATCCATTGGTTTGTTTATTGACGATTGAAATAATGTAAGGCTGTTAATGATTCTTATGCTAAAGATGTAAAATGCAGACTGTCCTGAAGCCATGTTTTAAGCATATGACTGTTTCTCGAAATGAACAATGATTACCAATATGATCGGATAGTTAAATTATCAGTATGTTCTTCTTTGGAGTTTTCATTTCATTAACAAAAGCCCCCTTGAAATTCCAATACCTCGTGATATGATATATAACGTAAGAAGTAGTATTACGGAACGGGAGGTATATATGAAGAAGATATTTAGAGTTACCGGGAAAGTCTTACTGATCCTGCTGGCAGCGTTCGCGGCTTTTCTGCTGGTTATGTTTGTCTACAACCAAATCATGCTTAAGAAAGAGGC
>JAILNR010000016.1 GCA_024691325.1 Saccharofermentans sp.
ATATTGATATGTTCGGAAAGGAGCAATCTGTGAACGAGAATGATGTTAAAGAGAAACTTCTTCGGAGTGCATGTGATGAATTTATAAAACACGGTTTCAAAAAGGCATCCATAAGAACTATAGCTGCAGGTGCCGGGGTGACTATCGGAGCATTGTATTACTTCTTTAAGAATAAAGAAGAATTGTTTCTGGCACTTACGGAAAAGCAGGCTCAGCAGTTCGACAAGCTCTTTGCAAAATGGATCGAAGAAGAATTAGAAGAACCATCCAGAGCTTCTTCTAATGAGCATGAAATGATGGAATTCTTCCTTAATAACAAAGAGGCATTTATCCTGCTTACCGAAAAAGCCGAAGAAACAAAATATGAGAATTATGCTGCACAATGCCTCGATAAATTTACAGAAGTCTGCAGAAAATTCTTCCGTAAATATATTGAAGAACCGGATGAAGCGCTTATTGCTCTTATCGCTCAGGTGAGATTTAACGGAATCGCGAAGATAGTGGCTTCCGATATTCCGGATGAACATAAATACCAGTTGTCCGGATATTTCGGGGAATATTCGGAAGCAGGATTTCTGAAATTGATACAAATATGCGGAGGTAATAAATAAGATGAAAGACAGATATGATTTAAAGAAAGACGGATTCTGCGGCAGATGGTTCGAAGGAACTACAAACAGGGATAAAGTTGTTATCGCAATTCCCGGAACCGGAACTGCTGAAGAGAATATGATGAAGCTCTTAGGTTATATCCCGAGGGCAGGATTCTCAATGCTCGTTATAGGTCATTCCGTTTGGAATGAGGATCTTCCGAGTGATCCTATACAGGTTCCGCTCGATTATGTTGAGAAGGCGATCGCTTTGCTGAAACAAAACGGATTTAACCATTTTGCGATGTTCGGAGTATCATTTGGCGCCAGATATGATCTGATCTGTGCATCCATGTTTAAAGATATAGAAGTCGTGATATCTGCTTCACCTTATGACTATATAACCGAATCGGTGAAAGGCATTACCAAACCGTTAAATTGTTCGACAATTACATACAAAGGAAAGGATCTTCCGTATATTGATGTTGAGATACTTCATCACAATCTGCTTGGCGATTGCATCAAATTGTTGTTTGCCAAAGGCTATGGAACGGGAAACATGATGCGATGGGGATACAACAGTTGTATTGAGGAAGAGAAGGCAAGAGTACACTGCGAAAACATAACTGCTGATATCCTTTTGTTGGCACCTGCTGTTGATGACTGCTGGCCTTCTGATGTTGCGGTTCCCAGAATAGAGAAAAGAATAAAGGAAGCTGGAAAGGTAAAGAGATTAAAAACCGTAATCTATCCTCAGGGAAGTCACATTATAGCACTTGATCTTGATGCCACACCTGACAGAAAGAAGAAAATGCAGTCTATGCTCACGATGGAGAAAAAGAATCCTGTGGCATGTGACAAGGCCCGTCAGGACAGTATGAAGGAGGTCATAGATTTCCTTACTGACTGGGATATATCCGGATGAGGGTGAATATCCTTACTGCAAGTCCTGCCCGGCTTGTAATTGCAACAAGCATACCTGCAATCCTCGGCCAATTGGCAGTTGGGTTATATTCCTTTTTTGATCTTTTCTTTGTCGGGAGAATGGTTGGAGTCGAAGCTCTTACCGCTGTCTCAACGGCCTCTCCGTTTATCATGCTGAATAATGCGGTTGCTGTGTTGGGAGGATGTGGAGCGGCCTCGATCGTATCAAGAGCGTTAGGGAGTGGTGATGAACAGGAAGCCAATGATGTATTTAAAAACATGTTGGCATTAGTGATTGGCCTTACTGCGGTTCTAATAATATTTGTTGAGTGTTGCGCGGAATGGCTGATCGGGTTTTCTGGAGCGGACGGAAGTATTGCTGAAAGCGGTACAATGTATCTGAGATTAATATTTGGAGGCAGTTTCTTTATCAATATTTCCCAAAGCATGAATATGGTCATAAGAAGCACCGGAGAAATGGGAAAAGCAATGCTTATCACTTCAATTGGTGCGATCTTAAATATATTGCTTGATCCTGTATTGATTTATTCTTTGCCATGGAATGGCGTGCTGTCAGCAGCTTTGGCAACCCTGATATCACAATTTGTCCAATTTATTATTACATTATGCTTCGTATACCACTCAGAGCCTTTTCATGTGCGAATTAAAGGGAATGGCATTTCAAAAGTTTCATTGCATGTTATCGCCAAGATCTGTTTCATAGGTTTAAGCGGAATGCTTATGCAGCTTCTGATGTTTTTCCGGGCGTTATACTTATACAGAAGTGTTTCGATGTGCGGAGCTGATATTGATCTTGCTGTTATGGGAGCCTCCCAAAGAGTCATGGATCTTGTTTTTGTAATAGTCTGGGGTATCAGTCAGGCTGTGACTCCGCTTGTCGGGATCAATCTCGGCGCAGGGAAATATGACAGGGTTAATAGTTTTTTGAAGTGGTTTTGCATATATTCAACATCGGCATGTATTTTAACGGAGTTTGTCGTGTGTGTATTTTCAAAACACATTCTGTCATTGTTTATAGATGATAGTGGTATATGCATATACGGGGAGCCGCTTTTACGTATTATGTATGCAGGGTATTTCACGTATGGAATGGTATTGATACTGATCACATATCTTCAGATCGGAGGAATGCCTGTTAAAGCATTGGTATATACTGCATTGTGGCAGATAGGACTGCTGATACCATGCACGCTCCTTTTGCCTTTTCTGGTGAAGAGTTCAAATATAATGTGGATCTGTATTCCGGTTTCTGATGTTTTAGCTGCTGTGATATTTTGTCCTGCCGTCAGGGAATTATTTATAAAACCAGGTCAATTATAGTGCCTTCAGTTACAATGTCGGCAAGGTATGGTGAAAAAGATAACGGATTAAAGAATGTATCGACTACGCTTATTCTGTTATTGTAGATGATGACATAAGGTGTTTTCGTTAATCTTCCTGCTTAAGGCTTTCTGCCATGTCAATCTTATCGAGCTTGCGGCTTGCAAAGTAAAGCGATGCGATATACGCTCCCGCGACGATAAGGAAGTAAAGTATCAAAGTGAAAGGCTTCACGACAACATCGATATATACTCCCGAATAATCTGTAGAACCTTTCATCATGAGCTTCGTCATATATATCGTAAGCGGTATTGCCAGAAGGTAGCAGCATGGAAGCAGAAGATGGTTCGGACGCAGAATGATCTCACGAATCTGAGACCCGTGATAACCGAGTACCTTAAGCATCGATACATTTCTTTTATTCTCATCGATTATCATTCCAGAAAGAAGATTTACCATAAGGATGCAGACTATGATACCGACCGTAAGAAGGACTGTGTATACGACCTTAGTAGAAGAAAGGGCCTGTTCGAACGAATTCTGATATGAGTCAAAATCGGCGACCTTAAGTATCTCGTCAGATGGTACATCAACAGGCACTTCACTTAAGATGTTGTTATATTCGTCAGAAGAGACGCCGACGATGTGCGCTGCATTTTCCTTGCTTGTGAGCACAAGTCTTAATGCATCGTTATCGATAATATCGCTTATCTTAACTGTTGTTTCTTCGCCTGTTATCCTGTGAACGAATGTAAAATCATCTCCGGCGTCGATGCCGTAATAATTTGCTGCGCCGCTGGTCATATAGTATTCGCCGTAGATAAGAGGATTACCCGATAATGATTCTCTTTTCAGAAGTGTGTTGTCCTCATCGTAACCTATAAGATTAAATGCAACTGAAGTGTCCGGGACCTCGAACATCACATCGATGAGAGTCTGCCCGTTCTCGACATCTCCGGTGCGGAACGTTTTTAGTCCCGTCTCGTATCTTGCATCTCCCATCATATCCGGAAGGACATTTTCGATCACGTTTTTTTGTGAGTCCTGACACATTCCCCCGAGAAGGATTATCATGCTCGCTATCGTCATTCCCAGGATGAATACAATAGTTCTTACGGGATTTCCAATAAGAACGCGAAGCATATAGACAGTCTTGAATTTAAGCTTCGTATCTCTTAGAAATTTCCTTACTTTTTTTATGTTCTTTCCTTTCTTCATAAGAACGGAAGCATCTTTTCCAAGTAAAACAGAAGTAACGATAACTGAAACGGCCGTGTTTATGACGACGGGCAGAATAAATGCCGTTATCATATACGTGGGCTTGTATCTTACGCTGTAAGGGAAGCTGTCAACGTCGTTAAAGAAGAAAGCGGAGAATGCTTTTGAGAACGGTATCCCGGCAATGACCCCGAGAAGGCTTCCTGTTACGGAAGGGATAAGTGCATAAAGAGCATAAAGAGCATAGTGTCTGTTAAGTTCGCTTATCTTATATCCCAGTGCCTTGAGCGTTCCGATGTTAACTGATTCTCCTTCGACTATGCGCGAGAGCATAAATGCAACTATGATCATAACAAGAGCGAAAAGAACAATGCTGTAAGACGAGAACTCTTCTTTAAGCATTACGACCTCGCCTCTTAAAGTAGATATCCTTGAGTTCGCATCCGAATTAAAGTATTCTATCGGTCTGTAGTCGGCATAGAGAGCCTGTCTGAACGGATTGATCTTTCCGTTATCGTTAAAGAAAACACTGTAGTAGGTGTTGTTGGTAAGAGTCGCATCCGAATGAAGGACCTTTTCATAAGTATCGTTATTTACGATTGCAGTCGTAAAATGCGAATAGTCGCCTATCGTTTCGGTAAGATCCTTAAGTGTGTAAAGATAATCGGGGCGGAGGGCATAACCTGTGACGGTCAGATCTGTATTCCCGAGAGTGATCACGTCTCCGAGACTTATGTCATTAAATTCGGCATATTTCCTGCAAATATATACAGCGCCGTCTTCGCAATGCGAATAGGCGACATCTTCACTTACCCCGTCTTCGGTCTTGAATATCCAGGGGAGGTTGATCTTTGAGGATTCACGGAATAAACGAATCGTATTATCTCCGACCGTGATGTCGATGTAGTTTTGCTGTTCCAACACAAGATTAAACTCAGATTCGTAACGGATGATATCTTCATCTTCTATCTTCTGTTCGGTTACAAACTGAGCATCCTCAACATTGAGATTTTCGTCTATCTGTTCGCTTCTTGTCTTAATAGTATTTGCTGTAGTAAGTGCGCCCATGAGCATCGTAACCGCGACGGCGGTAAGAAAACAGGTGACGGTATAAAATGACATTCTTTTACGGATCGATCGGAAAGCTTTATGGTCGAGTGTCATAGTCCGAGCTCCCCGACTTTAAGTTTGTTTTTTGTGGTGTTCTCGACTACTTTGCCGTCCTTGATGCGTATCAGCCTGTCGGCCATACCGGCTATCCTCTCGTCGTGTGTGATCATTACTATCGTCGTGTTATATCTCTCGTTTATCTTCTCGAGAAATGAGAGCACATCCTTAGAGGAGGCAGAGTCAAGCGCACCTGTAAGTTCATCGCACAAGAGCAATGCGGGATTCTTAACAAGTGCTCTGGCGATAGAACAACGTTGCTGCTGACCTCCCGACAGTTCTGAAGGAAAATGAGTCTTATGGTTCGAAAGTCCCAATACAGACAGAAGTTCGTTCTCGTCTATGGGGTCTTTTGATATGTCCTTAACAACTTTGATATTCTCGATAACATTGAGTTCAGGAATGAGATTATAGGCCTGAAAGACCATGCCGAGCTTATCGCGGCGGTAATCCGTGAGTTGTTTTTTGTTAAGGGACGTTATATTCAGACCGTCAACGGTGATTGTTCCGCTGTCAACCCGGTCGAGGCCGCCGATCATGTTAAGTAAAGTGCTCTTGCCTGAGCCTGAAGGACCCAGTATAACGCAGACCTCGCCTTTGGATATATCGAGGCTTACGTCATCCAGTGCTTTGACGGCAGATTCACCCTGTCCGTATCGTCTCGAGATGTTTCTTATCGTTATGTGTTCCACAAAAAAACTACCTCATTGTTTCCATTCGTTTATCGCTGAAGCTATCTTGCGATCGACATCTTCTCTTGTCTTTTTGCATTCTGAAGGATAATCTCGGCCTGCTTTAAACAGTCGGATAAAAAGACCTGATCCTGCCGGCAGCAATGCTTTAAGAAAGCTTTGAGGGAAGATGAAATGTGTGCCGTGTTCATAAACCATATATTCAACATCGCATTCGTGAGGCATTTCCTGAAGACGCTTCTGCATGCGTCTTATGTACCTTGCCGTATCCCACAGTACATCGTCTTCGGCTCCGATAAGAAGCAGTTTTCCTTTGATCCTTTCCACCTTTATTTTCTCTTCTTCCGTAACGGGGTGAAGTCTTTCCGATTCTTCGAACATCTTCCTCGCCGCTGCAAAATCTCCGCCTGCCTTGGCTTCTTCTTTAAGCTTCATTCCGTACTCCGGGTGGCGGTAGGCGTAGGGAAGATAGGGTAGAGGCTCGCCTTGCCATGATAGTGTGGATTCATTGTTCCCGGGCCACTCGGTATAGCCGTCTTTTTTCCCTCTGTAGAAACCTTCCATGATGAAGTCACTTGGCGACATCGCCATGGTAAGAGTTATCTTCGGATAGTAGGAGGCTGCGACAAGAGAGAGCATTCCGGTAGTTGACGCGCCAATTATCCCGAATCTGCTGATGCCCTTGTTTTCCATATAACTTATGGCGTTACCGATGCGCTCCACCGGCATATTGTGATGTCCGTAATTCTTGTGTGCGGGGGACAGTGTCATGACACTGATGCCGTATCTGTTTTGTAACCATTTAACCGCACGCTTTGCCATGTAATCCTCGCAGTCGTCTCCGAGCATTGCGATGATCGCGGCACTTGCACCCTCGTAAGGCCAGTAGCATCCGTAAAAACCTTCAGTGATCTTTTCTTTTATCATTTCCTTATCCTTTCTCGAAAATAAGATTTAATATCGCATCTACCAATGTATCTATGGTCTGCTTATAGACCTTCTCGTGAAGTTCTTCTTTTGATTCCGATGCGATAACCAGAAGTTTTGTCATATTGGCTATAAGGGGGAGATTCACATCTTTTCTTACGTTCTCAAGATGTTCCAGAAGTCCTCTCGTGATGGCACTTTCCTTCTCGATATCCGGGACAAAGGAATCGGTGTTCTTAAAAAGCTTTGCCTCGTCTTCAAGTGTCAGGTGAGGGTAGATGCTGATCTCCTCATCGACGACTGCGTGAAGGTATCTTCTGGCATCCTCTTCTCCGAGCTTTCTTTTGCCTGTCATCACATCCTCGCTTATAAGGACCGGTATCATCTTCTGCCTGTGATACATAATGAGGTCTGCCATGTATTCTTCCTTGTTGTCCCAGAAGTGATAGAAGGTTCCCTTGGCGATGCCGGCAGCTTCGGTTATCTTAGATATGGTAGTGTGAGTCATCCCGTACTTTTTGAGAAGGGGAAAGCCCTCCTCGAGCATAGTGAGCTTGAGCTGATTTCTCTCATCTTCTGCAAAGACTCTTTTGGGCATAAAAACTCCTTATGACCGTTTTGAAAAAA
>JAILNR010000038.1 GCA_024691325.1 Saccharofermentans sp.
CATGGCTCAAGCTCACATATCAACTCATCATCGGTTGATTTATATATACTAACGAAGACCATATGACAGTTTTCCTTATCATCATATTCAACCGATTGAATCGAGTAGTACTTTCCGTCATAAGAATATTGTTTCTCCTCGTCAGTAAATGATCCCCACTGATGTTCAATTGAGTTGCAACCACATAAAAACGCTAACAAAAAAACACTTACTACTATGAATACTCTCTTTAATCTACTCATTTGATAACCACCCATAAGAATTATTGCCTATAACAGATTCATCACTCCAAGTAACTCTCATTACATATATCGCCAAAGTAAATTTACATAATTGTATTTGCTTTAAAATACTATTCTTAAAACGATCCGTTGGATATATTTCATTTGGATCCATTATGTCATTCCATGTATATGTCAAATTATATTTGACATCGCCGTTCTCTAAGCGGGTAATTGTTCCAGATATCTCAAAATCGCCAACAGTGGGTTCGGATCCATGAAGAAAATTATATCCAACTACTCCTTCACCATTATCCAATTCCATATGACAAGTAATATCTACTACTTTATTTACTTGACCAACTTCCATTCTATTAGCTTCGGCGAACACTGCGTCTTGTACTTGATGCAAAAGTTCACTTCTTGATTCCATATATTCAGTCCAAAATGGATCATCAATAATAATTCTTTCTTTTCCCATTCCGAACAAATACCAGCGGGCTATTTTCCCCCCAGCTTCATCATAACAAGTCCAATCAGCCAATGGGATACCACTACCACTTCTTCTTTCATTCTCTCTTTCATTCCTACTATCATCTTCGGATTTGACACCATAATTAGAATTCTTGTGTAAAGAAGGATTCGGGTCTATCTCTAAGCCACTTATTACTACAGTAGATCTAAGCCAATCATATAACTCAAACATACATGTGAAGCTGTCGCAACCGTTAAACACTTCAGAAAGATCTATCTCGCATGAAAGAACAGGATCCTCAGGTTTTGTTACCATCTCAACAAGTGTATCTTCCGTCGCATATACACTGAACATGTGTGTCTGTCCGTCGTACTCATACCAAATATCGTTGTAGTAACCATCTAGTAATTCAGGACAGCTTGCTGTAACTATCGGATTTTCTCTGTCTCTATTACACAAAATACTTATTGTACCGTGCACTGGATCAAAATAGATACTAATAGACGGACCAGTGAGTCCTTCATCCGAAGATTCATCCGGAGAAATGATACAAAACTCCAGATCATTTCTAAGTTCGTAGTAACTATTGACATTCACAGAACAAAATGAAAAACTCCCTGACAGAGTATAATCTGGGCTGAACGACCTAACTCCGTTATATGTTGCGCGAGCGTTGCCTGTCAAAATATCATTATCTAGAATTATTAAAGATTCTTCCATTGAAGCGCCATCACACAAACTCCAATCAGATGAATCAAATGATTTCTGATAACCGAATAGTGTTTCTTCTCCCTGTGAAAAAACACTATAATTCTTAGAATCGTCAGGTGAGTGGGTCGAAGTTGGTGTTACTGTCGGGTTTTCCGTCGGTGTGTTACTAAATAATTCTACTGGAGTAGTAGTTTCCGACGGCTCAGTGATTTGTTCAGCAGATGAAGATGATTCCAATACTGTTTCAGTTGTTTCTGCTGTTGTATCGGAAATATCTGACTGTTCAACTGTCTCTGATGATGTTAGAGGTTCAGTCATTTCAGTAACCAAGGTTTCTTCTGTGCCTTCATTACTTTCTACAATTACATATTCATTAATATCTGATTGATCTGTTTCTTGTATATCAGAATCTGCCCTCAGTTGTCTCCACGGGAAAGCTAAAGTAGCTATCGTTGATGCAATCAAGATAACACACAATAACTGAACTTTACTAAATTTGTTTTTCATAATAACCTCGCATATCAAACAATCGTTAATACATTACAGAAGTTTTATTATGTAAACGAAAGAAACTTAGGCAAAATTGTGGCAACTGGTTTGAGTACAAATAGCATATTAGACAGCTTAGTGGTAGAATAGTCCCGCTTATATTTTAATAAGAAAGGTGTTATCTATGCGCATTCGAACCAGATTCGCGCCCTCACCGACGGGTTTTATGCATGTCGGAAATCTTAGAACGGCATTATATGAGTATCTTACCGCCAAACATGAGGGCGGCTCTTTTGTGTTAAGGATTGAAGATACAGACCAGGAGCGCTACGTTGAAGGAGCAACCCAGGTTATATACGACACATTAAAGCTTGCAGGACTTACTCATGATGAAGGTCCAGATATCGGAGGCGACTACGGCCCTTATGTTCAAAGCGAGCGTAAAGACATTTACAAGCCTTATGCCGAGCAGCTTGTTAAGGACGGCAAAGCTTACTATTGTTTCTGTTCCAAGGAAAGACTCGACTCTTTAAGACAGAATGCACCCGAGGGTACTGTTGTCGGTTATGACAGACACTGCAGAAACCTTTCGAGCGAAGAAGTTGAAGCAAACCTTAAGGCAGGTCTTCCCTATGTTATCAGGCAGAAGATGCCTACTGAGGGCGAGTCCACTTATACGGATCTTGTTTATGGTGACATCACAATTCCTAACGATGAACTCGATGACCAGATTTTGATTAAAGCTGACGGATTCCCGACATACAACTTTGCTAATGTTATCGATGACCACACTATGGGCATCACTCACGTAGTAAGAGGTTCCGAGTATTTATCTTCCACACCTAAGTACAATGCTCTTTATGAGGCATTTGGCTGGGATATCCCCACCTACATCCATCTTCCTCTTATTAATGGTAAGTCAGTTGACGAGGAAGGAAACGTAACTGTTTCAAAGCTATCAAAAAGACACGGCAGCACAGGATTCTTCGATCTTGTTAACGAAGGCTTCCTTCCCAAAGCTATCATGAACTATATAGCACTTCTGGGATGGTGTCCTTCAGGCGAATATGAGAATCAGGAGATATTCTCCATGGAAGAGCTTATTAAAGCATTCGATATTAACGGAATCTCTAAGTCACCTTCTGTATTCGATTACGATAAGCTCGAGTGGATGAACGGCGAATATATAAAACTCATGGATAAAGATGAGTTCCTTAGTAATGCAAAGCCTTACTACGACGAGCTTAATGTATCACCTGATACTTACGATATGCTCGAAGAGCTTTTGAAGCCCAGGATAACAAGATTCACACAGATTCCCGAGAAACTTGCCTTCATGAAATCTCTTGAGAATTATGACCTTGACCTTTACGAGCATAAGAAGAGTAAATCCACAAAGGAAACCGCTCTTGATGCACTCGAGTCGGCGATTCCTGTTCTTGAAGAATGTGATTGGAACAGAGATGCATTGGGCGAAGCAATCAAGAATCTAGCTGAGAAAAAGGAAGTTAAGAATTCTGTCATCATGTGGCCTGTCAGGATTGCTGCAGCTGGTGTTGCAGTAACTCCCGGAGGATGCTCTGAAGTTCTTATACTTCTGGGAAAAGAAGAATCACTAAGAAGAATAAACATTGGCCTTAACAGGCTGAAAGGAAACTAAGATGGCCGACAGCAAACATTTTATTCATGAGATCATAGACGAGGAGCTTAAGGAAGGCGGCAGATGTTACGGTAAGAAAGTACATACCCGCTTCCCTCCCGAGCCTAACGGCTACCTTCATATCGGCCACGCGAAAGCTTTGGAGATAGACTTCGGTACAGCAGAGCTTTATGACGGTCTTTGCAACCTTCGTATGGATGATACCAACCCGACTAAGGAAGATGAAGAATACGTTGAGGCTATCAAGGAAGACATCCACTGGTTAGGTCATGACTGGGGTGACAGATTCTTCTACGCTTCTGATTACTTCGACAAGATGTATGAGTTCGCAGTTGAACTCATTAAGAAAGGTCTTGCCTATGTGTGCGAGCTTACTCCTGAGCAGATGAAGGAAATGCGCGGTGATACAAGCACACCTGCACAGAGCCCGTACAGAGACAGACCCATCGAGGAATCCCTCGAATTATTCGAGAAGATGAAGAACGGCGAGATTGAGGATGGTAAAATGACTCTTCGCGCGAAGATCGATCTTGCTTCAGGTAACTTCAACATGAGAGATCCGGTCATCTACAGAATGAACCGTCTTCCCCACCACAGAACAGGTGACAAGTGGTGCATCTACCCTATGTATGATTTTGCTCATCCTATCGAGGATGCGCTCGAGGGCATCACACACTCGTTGTGCTCACTTGAATTCGAGAATCACAGACCTTTGTATGACTGGGTTGTTAATAACATATCCGTTGAGACCAAGCCCCGTCAGATAGAGTTTGCAAGACTTGGTATTACTAGAACGGTTTTATCCAAGCGTAAGCTTCGTAATCTTATCGAGAGCGGTTATGTTACGGGCTGGGACGATCCGAGAATGCCTACACTCTGCGGATTAAGAAGACGAGGCTATACCCCTGAGTCTATTAGAGAATTCCATAGGCAGAACGGCGTATCCAAGGTCAATTCCGTGGTTGAATATGCTTTCCTTGAGTATTGCCTTAGGGAAGATCTTAACAAGCGGGCTAACCGTGCGATGGCTGTTCTCCACCCTGTTAAACTCATACTCGATAACTACCCTGATGATATGACGGAAGAATTCGAAGTTGAGAATAACCCTGAAGATGAGAACGGGGGCACAAGAAAGGTTTCTTTCTCCAAGGAACTCTGGATCGATGCAGAAGACTTCATGGAGGTTCCCGAGAAGAAATACTTCAGATTATTCCCAGGTAACGAGGTAAGACTTAAGTCTGCTTATGTCATTAAGTGTACAGGATGCGATAAGGATGAAAACGGCAATGTAATCGCTGTACATGCTGAGTATGACACCGAAAGCCGCGGTGGTAACACAGCAGACGGAAGAAGGATCAAAGCTACAATTCACTGGGTTGATACCAAGACTGCAATTGATGCTGAGATCAGGCTGTATGATCAGCTCTTCACCATCGATGAACCCGATCTTGCTGATGTTAACTACCTTGATTACGTTAATCCGAATTCTTTGGAAATAATCAAGAATGCAAAGGTGGAGGCATCTTTGAAGGATGCCAGGAAGAATGACAGATACCAGTTCCTGCGTATTGGTTACTTCTGTGCTGACAATAAGGATTCAACGCCTGAGCATCTGGTCTTTAACAGAGCAGTATCTCTTAAAGACAGTTATAAACCGGGATCAAATTAATAAATATTAAGGAGGAATTATGGAGAATTCTCAGCTTAAATTAAATGCCAAGTCAGTCCTTAAGTCGACTTACTGGATGTCATTCCTTGCACTTTTGGTCTACGACATCATTTACGGTGCATGTAATTCAATTACCAACTGGATCCAGAACATCGGAGCAACCTCAGATACAGATAATATCACAAGATACCTCGAGCGCGGCGACTACGAAAGCGCTTTACAGGAACTGTCACAGATGAAGACAACCCAGAATCCTATATTCTCTTTACTGGGTTATGCAGTATCTATCTGTGTTACCATCTTCTTCCTCAACATCCTGATCGTAGGTCTTAAGAAGATGTTCCTCAGAGCCCGAATTACACGTAAGGCTGACATCGCTGATATGTTCGGCATGTTCTCATCTTACGGTTCCGTAATGAAGACCATGTTCTTCTATGATCTTTATATCTGGCTTTGGTCTTTGCTGTTCATCATCCCCGGAATCATCAAGACATATTCTTACTATATGGTTCCCTATATCCTTGCAGAGAACCCCGGCATATCTACTGACAGAGCATTCGAGATCTCCAAGAGAACCATGGACGGAGAAAAGGGCAAGGCATTCTATATGCACCTTTCCTTCCTCGGATGGTACATCCTCGGATTCTTCGCATGCTGCATCGGTATCATGTTTGTAAATCCTTATGCCAACGCTACATATGCAGAGTTCTATGCATACGTAAAGCAGAAGTCCCTTTCAACAGGTATTGCTACTCCTGCTGATTACGCAGAAGCTTAATTTCTAATCAAAACAAATGGATTTAAGGCCGGTCTCGGATTACTTCGGTAATTTGAAACCGGCCTTTAAACATGTTTTGGGGCACGCATCAATACAATCTCCACAACGGATACATTCCATACTGCCGGGAGTTTGGGAAGGATCGACATTCATCTTGCAGACCTTGGCACAAGCACCACAATTTACACACTTGTCCTTATCACAACTTAAGTTATATAAGGAAACCTTATTAAAGAAACCGTATATAGCACCAAGTGGACAAAGATACTTACAAAAAGGTCTGAATACTATCAGACTTCCGATTATTAATAAACACAATATTGAAAACTTCCATGTAAATAAATTACCAAGTTGTGAAGCCACCTTACTGTCAGCAATAGAAAGCAACAATCCCGATACAGTTCCTGACGGACAAAGGTACTTGCAATAAACAGGAGTCAACTTAAAGATGCATGGAAGTATAAGCACCATCACAACAAGAACTATGTACTTCAAATAACGCAAATACTTATCTGCTTTGAATCTGTTCTTTTTGATAAACGGAATCTTATACAAAAGATCCTGCAAAAGACCAAAAGGACAAAGAAAGCCGCATACAGCCCTACCCAACAACACTCCGAAGAATATCAGAAGTCCTAACACATAATATGGAAACTTGAATTTGATTCCGTCAAGAAAAGACTGTAAGGAACCGATTGGACAGGCTCCTACAGCACCAGGACATGAATAACAATTAAGACCGGGAACACACACATTCTTTACAGGGCCATCATAGATTTTGCCTGTAAAAAATCCCTTGAAATTAGCGTTTTGAATCAGAGCTGCTATAGCCTGTATTGAAGTCCTGATGCGAGATCTCTTACCCAATTCCCACACACTCCATACATATCCTGACAGCCTTGGCTAAGACAGACGAAGGCTGATTACTTATAGTCCCCCAAACAATTAGAATTACAGAGACTATTAACAGCAAAACAGTGATATATCTTCTTCTCACAGTAAAGAATTAACCAAGATGAGATGTAACGAGTTCTTCCCATCCCGCATAATCATTAGCACCGACGATCATAGTATCACCTTCAACTTCGATAATATGACCTTCGCTGTCAACGAGAATTGAAGTCGGAACAAAACCTGACTGGAATTGATCAAACTCAGAAGTGTAAGTAAGTATAGGATAAGTAACTCCTGTCGATTCCAAAACTTCATCGACATCCGATTCAACACCTTCAGTAGCATAGACACCGATGATAAGGAATCCCTGATCAGCATAATTCTCATAAAGTTCCTCAAGTTCGGGCATTTCCTGAACACAAGGTCCGCACCAGGGCTCCCAGAAATTGATCATAGTCAACTTATTCTGAGCAAAAACAGTCTCATCGTATGTCACACCTGAGCGGTCGGTTGTTGTAAATGTAAAGTCCGGATCAAAACCGGAAGGAACATCAACTGTCGTCTCATCAATTGATTCAACAACTTCAGACTCTTCTACAGCCGATGTCTCTTCACTTTCCCTGCTCTGTTCTGCTTCTTCCGAAGAACAGGAAACACACATCAATAAACTAAAGGTAAGAATCAAAGAAATTAATTTCTTCATATAATCTCCAACTTATAAAAATCTGTAACCACAAGCATGATAAGTTTCCTTACCTGCTTCTATTAACGGCGACTCAAATTCATCCACATTAACGGCATTCGGATACATCTGTGCTTCAAGACAGACAGCACCGTACTGCTCATATGAAGCATTATCCTTATAACCATCACCGGAAAGATGATTGCCGGCATACATCTGAAGACCCGGCATTTCTGTCCATACCTCCATCTTTCTCGATGATGAATCATCATTCAAGACCGATACACAAGAATACTTGTTACTGTTCTTAAGACAAAAATTCTGATCCACACCCCTGTTAGCACTTATCTGAGGATTACTCATATCGAGAGACTGGGATATCGGCGCCTGTTTACGGTAATCAAAAGGTGTCCCCTCAACATCGATATATGAACCGTCAGGACATCCGTCATTCTTATAAGTAACCTTGTCTGCATCGATAACAAGCATCTGGTTAACAACAGGTCCGTGAGCGTGTCCGGAAAGATTGAAATAAGCGTGCTGCGTCGGCGCGAAAACAGTCTTCTTGTCAGACAAAGCCTTATAAAGCACAAGGAAAGTATCATCCTTAAGGAAAGCATAAAGCACCCAGGTCTTAAGATTACCCGGGAAACCGCACTCACCGTCAGCACTTTCACAGGAAAGGAGAACTGACTCTCCGACACTTAACTTGTCAGGGTTATCACAAAGGCCTTTAATGCCTGAATTCTTTATAAAGCTGTCAGTAGCTTCCTGACTTAGAACCTCACCTGACCAGAACTTATTCTGATAGGCAACACTTCCTGTATGAAGATTATTATTACCATCATTCTTGGGAATGTTGTATTTGATACCGTCGACAGTAAAGGAAGCACCGGCGATTCTGTTGGCGGAACGGCCAACCACGGCACCGTGATTACCCATATCCTTCATATAACTGTCAAGGTCATCGTAACCTAAGACTACATCAGCAACCGATCCGTCAGCTTTGTCAGGTACAAAGAGTCTCTGTATTCTGGCTCCGTATGTGATAATCTCGGCTTTAAAGTCACCGTTTCCGGTCAATATATACTTCTTTGATAACCCCTCATACTTATCCTTCGCGGAAATGGAAGGAAAATCCACACATGTAACGCTCATCAATAACCCTCTGTCTTCTTACTTAATCAGGCGATACTGCCGGCTCGAATGCAAGTTTCTCAGCCTCTAGATCTCTGGCGGCAACAGCCTCATCAGCCAAACGTATCAATTCCTGCTGACTGTCGAGTTTTACTTTACCACGAAGATCTAATTTATGGTAGGTTCCGTCCGGATAAAGATAATGCGCACGGATCGTATCATTAAGCTCAACATCAAGAACTTCCATTATCCTCTTCCTGCAGTCAGGATCCTCTATCGGGAACATCAGCTCTACTCTTCTGTCAAGATTTCTAGGCATCCAGTCAGCCGATGCAAGATACAGGTCTTCATTTCCATCGTTATTAAACATGAAGATTCTTGAATGCTCGAGGAATCTTCCCGTTATACTTCTAACGGTTATATTCTCGGACAGTCCCGGTATACCAGCCTTAAGACAGCAGATGCCGCGGATAATAAGATCTATTTTTACACCGGCACATGAAGCCTTATACAACTCTTTGATGACTGTACCGTCAACAAGAGAATTGATCTTGGCAACTATCCTTGCAGGCTTACCGGCCTTGGCAAATTCTGCCTCACGGCGTATATTCTTAATAAAGTAATCCTTCATCCAGACAGGAGCAGCGATAAGCTTACGCCATGTACTCGGGATCGAATATCCTGAAAGCATATTAAAGAACTCGGAAGCATCTTCACCGAAGCTTTCTGATGCGGTGAACAAACCGATATCCGTATATATTTTTGCAGTTATATCGTTATAGTTACCGGTTGCAAGATGCAGATATCTTCTGATACCGTCCTCTTCCTGTCTTACGACCAGGGTAATCTTACTGTGAGTCTTAAGGCCGACTAGTCCGTAGATTACATGACATCCCGCGTCCTCAAGCTTCTTTGCCCAGTTGATGTTATTCTGCTCATCAAACCTCGCTTTGAGCTCAACCAGGACCATTACCTGCTTACCATTCTGAGCAGCCTCGAGCAAAGATGCAATGATAGGCGAATCTGAAGAAACGCGGTACAAAGTCTGCTTAATAGCGAGAACCTGGGGATCGCGTGCTGCCTGTCTTACGAACTCAAGAACGGGTTCAAAACTCTCATAAGGATGATGAACAAGCCTGTCCTTCTTCCTTATCTGCTCAAAGATATTATCGAGGTCTTCATCGAACATAGCAGGTGCCGCAGGAACATGGGCAGGATAGCGAAGATCATTATAGTTCTCCTTACCAAGAATTCCGTTAACTTTGGAAAGGAAGGTAAGATCGATAGGACCTCCCACTGCAAACACATCATTCTTGGATATCTCAAGCTCGGTGATGATATATTCGAGTATCTCAGGATCGATATCATCCTCTACCTCAAGTCTTAATATCTCACCGTATCTTCTCTTTCTGACCTGCTCTTCGATTTCCTTGAGAAGATCCTCTGCCTCATCCTCGTCAATATCGAGATCAGCATTTCTCATTACTCTGTAGCAGGCGCTGTCTATAACCTTCTGACCGATAAAAAGCATATCAAGGTTTGCCCTTATAATGCTCTCGATGGGAACAAGATATACAGCGCCCTCCTTGCCCATCACTTTGAATAATCTCGGAACAAGATTCGGTATCTGCAAAGTGGCATAAACAATATCATCATCATGCTTGGTCTGTGAAGCAACAAGACCCTTACCGTCAAGCATTACACACAAGTTGAGCATTCTGTTATAGATAAGCGGGAAAGGTCTGGACTGGTCAACAGCCATCGGCGTCAAAATAGGATAAAGAACAGTCTCGAAATACTCATCGCACCTTAACTGATATTCATCTTCCAATTCCTCATAATCACAGATAAATACATTCTCCTGCTTCAAAGAAGGCACGAGAGACCTGCTGTAAGTGGAATACATCATATTCATAAGACTTCTTGTCTTGGAATCGATCTTGAGAAGCTGCTCCTTAACAGACAACCCCGCAATATCTTTCTCTTCGAAGTTGACGCTTTCCATATCACGAAGTGAAGCAACACGAACGATATAGAACTCATCAAGATTCGATGCCGTTATCGACAGGAAATTAAATCTCTCAAGCAGCGGGTTCTTAGTATCCCTTGCCTCATGCAAGATCCTGTCGTTGAACTCAAGCCAGCTTAACTCTCTGTTATAAAACCTGTCAGAAGGCTTCATCTCGGCTTCTTTCTTGGGTGCAACACGAGTCTTTTTCGCGCGGGGCTGGGACTTCTTGGCTGAAGAAGACTTCTTCTTGGTTACCTTCTTGGGTTCTTTTGCTTTTGAAGCCATATTACAATGTCCTCCTTATGCGAAGTTCCGGCTTTATACCGATAACCTCTTCGAAAAGCCCGCTCCTGTGCTCGAAAGACCACATTTCAAACGACATGTCCTCATCACTCTGGCATGAGATGTGAAGGCTGTCGGGATTAAGAGCGACTGTCATATTCTTGGATTTCTCTTTATGAGATGCATCAAGTGCATCCGCGATACGAAGTATAGCCGTAAGCTTGGACACAAGAACCTTCTTATGAGGAGACAGATTCTGATAGTAAGCATTCTCATAGGGGTTCTGCTTAGGATAAAGCCTTACCACGAGGGCAACAGTATCAAGCTCATCCGAATTGAGACCTATAAGGTCCGTATACTTAATAAGTGCATACGCTGCGTCATTATGGTCTGATGCATGAACATATTTACCACACTCGTGAAGGATCGACGACAATCTCAGAAGAAGCCTGTCTCTGTGACCTAAGCCGGTAAACTTCGAAGAAGCGTCGAAAATCTTCATTGAAGTATTCTCGACGAATTCAATATGCTTCTTATGAGACTTATATCTCTTGGCAACATTACGTGCTGCCCTTAAAAGATCGTCCTCAGCATTAAGGGACAGTTTGTATCCCGAATACTTGGCACAATGGTTGTAGATGATACCATCTGACAAAGAAGCCTGCGGGAAGTAGATCTTATCAACGCCCGTATATTCGAGCATGTTCTTTATGATCATCGCAGAAGGCAAAAGAAGCGGAGCCACATAAGTCGGAATATGGTCGTTCAAGGAAAGGTCTGACGGGCTGTTCTTGAACAGATAGTCATATACCTCCATGAACTGTGCTTTGGTCAATACAGCATTCTTATTAGGTGTCATGTTAACGAGTTTCTTGACGAAGCCAAGCTCACCGCCGAATGCGATAAGACTCTTATAGACAATTCCCTTCGGCTCAACAGCATGATAGTCATCAAGATCCTGTGCTATAAACTCCTGAAGCACATCTTCGTAATGCGTAGTCTTGGCCTGAAGGTCTGATAACATCTCGTAGATTCTCAATGAACCTAATACCATGCTCTGTGAGAATATAAAGTCCGACTTGTCGAACACAGTTGCCTGCAAAGAACTGGCTCCGATATCAAGGATCATTGTTCCCTCTTTGATAAGATCCTTTATCTCCGGCATAGCTTCTCTAACAGCCATATTCTGATAGAAGCGCTCCATCGAATTATCAAGGACCTCGATTCTGAATCCTGTCCTGATCCTTATCTGTTCGATTATAACGTCCCTGTTTCTTGCATCTCTTAAAGCAGTGGTAGCTACACAGAACACACGTGATATCCTGTATTCTTTGCACTTAATATCGAAGGAACGAAGGCAGTCACAGATCTCGTCTAACTGCTGAGGCTCAATGACACCGGTAAGATAACTCTTCGTCCCGAGTGAGATAAACAACCTGACAGTCTCAATCTCTTTGGGCTTGCTGTTAGAACCGATCTCGAAGATCTTAAGTCTTGCAGTAAGCGAACCGATATCGATAACTGCTATAAGATTCTTTGCCATCTTCCTCCTCCTATCCTACGATAAGCCTGATAATATCAGACGCAAACGCAAACAGCGCAAGTCCGATAAGAAGGACAAATCCACATATATTAAGTATATTCTCGCTCTTCTTGGAAAGAGCATGACCAATTATCAATTCAACGATGATAAGAAGTATCTGTATACCGTCCAGACCCGGTATCGGCAACAGATTGGAGAATACGAGTCCTATAGATATTATACCCACTATAAACACGAAGTCAGCGAGTTTCTCTGTAAAAGAATGATCGACATTATCGACAACTTCAGATACAACAGTCGTCATACCGACAGGACCTGAAACCATATTGTAGACTTCCTCTTCTCCCTCGAAGACATCACCGATCAGGATCACACTTCCGCTCATGATGGTATAAGGCATATAAAGAGCATTCCTGACGGCCCCCAAAAAAGTCTCAAAGTCTTTTACTTCATAAGAATACATCTTAGGACCGCGGTCATTGGTACTGGTCATCATTGTATAGACGCAATCATCAACATGCTCCTCACCGTTTCTGTAATAGGTAAGACTTAACACATCACCGGCCTGAAACTGCTGCATAAAGTCATAGAAGTCATCATCAGCTACGGACTTACCGTTTACCTTGGTCAATATATCGCCGACCTTAAGAACAGGATGACCGTTATTCTGAGAATCATATACTTCATAAACTTCAAAGCCGTTATACTTCTCATTTATCCCTGAAGCCTGAAGAATACCGATCATCGGCCTCTCTTCAACCTGAGGCTCAAGAACGATATCGTAAAGCTCATTTGTTGACTGTGATCTCATAGTCAGTGTAACAGGCTCAATCATACTCTCGTCATTGATTCTCAAGTTATAGTCGAGATATGAATAGACCCTGTGTCCGTTTACTTTAACGATCGTATCGCCAAACTCAAATGGAGTTTCCTCATTCATGATCACTGATTCAAACTGCGAACCATAGAAGTATCCGCCGATCTCAGTAGTCGGATAACCTGCAAAACTGTAAAGAAAGATGAATATGATGACACCGAGGACCAGATTCATGAAAGGTCCTGCAAGCGCAACTATCAGTCTTTTCCACCTTGGCGAATTAATAAGAATATCGGGATCATCGGATTCGACTACTTCACCATTCTCGTCAAATTCGTTAAACCTTACATATGCACCGAACGGAAGTGCTCTTATCGAATATTCAACATTATTCCTTCTCCAGTCAACAAGCTTGGGACCGACAAAGATCGACACCTCAAACGCTTTGATCTTGAGAAGTGTTGCCACCCAGAAGTGACCAAGCTCGTGTACAGTCACGAGCAGACCAAGCATTAATATCGCAGCGATAATACCTAAGACACTCATTTATTCAACAACTCCCCGGCCTTGATAAAAGCTTCATTACTGAAACCGAGAATATCATCCAATGAGTTTTCCTTTTTATTACGCGGCAGGAATTCCTCATATACTTTCCTGACTGTATCCTCTATATCAAGGAATCCTATCTTACCTTTAAGGAACGCCCCTACTGAAGCTTCATTGGCGGCATTAAGCACAGCAGGCATGAAGCCTTTTGTCCTTCCTGCTTCATAAGCAAGATCCAAAAGACCGAATACGGATGTATCACATCTTTCGAAAGTAAGATTACTGCACTTGGGATCAAACGGATCAAACTCCTCAAGAAGCCTCGGGCCTCTGTCAGGATAATAAAGCGCAACCATGATAGGAAGAATCATTGAGGGCTTACCCATCTGTGCAAGTACCGAACCGTCACGAAGTCTGATCATAGAATGAATGACACTCTGAGGATGAACAACCACATCAACTCTGTCTACTTCAACGCCGAACAGATGAGATGCCTCAATAACCTCAAGTCCTTTGTTCATCATCGTTGAAGAATCGATGGTAATCTTACCTCCCATCTTCCAGGTGGGATGATTAAGAGCATTCTCAAGAGAAACGTCTTGTAGCTTTTCGCGGGTGTAACCTCTGAAAGGACCGCCTGACGCGGTGATGAGGATACGGTCGAGGTTCTCCTTCCTCTCCCCCCACAGACACTGCCAGATGGCGCAATGCTCGGAATCAACTGGAAGAAGATCCACACCCATCCGGCTTACGAGAGGCATGATAATATCGCCGCCCGCTACCAAAGTCTCCTTGTTGGCAAGTGCTATGTCCTTTCCCTTCAATATCGCTTCATAAGTCGGCTTCAAACCTGCTACACCAACGATTGCTCCAAGAACCGTATCAGCTTCAGGTATTGTGGCGCATGTGATATCGCCCTGTTCTCCGTAGAAGACTTCAGTCTTAATTTCCGGATTATTATCGTTAAGCCTCTTCTTAAGCTCGTTGGCTTTGCCTTCATCAAATACAGAGACAGCCAGAGGCTTAAACTCAAGGATCTGATCGTATAAAAGATCGATATTAGACCCGCAAGTTAACGTTACGGCTTTAAAATCATCCGGGTTTTGTCTTATAACCTCAAGAGTCTGTGTTCCTATGGAACCTGTTGAACCTAATACAGAAATCTTTCTCATAAATAACAACTCGTTTCTAATTCACATTCAAGTTAAAAGAACCGTAATCAAAGCAAGTAAAACTCCCATCGGTATCGTAAAGAATGCACTGTCGAACCTGTCGAGCATTCCGCCGTGTCCCGGGAAAAGATTGCCGTAATCTTTAATGCCGCACATTCTCTTGATAAGGGATGCAAGCCAGTCACCAAGCTGGCTCATAACGGACATAAGGAAACCGAGCACAAACGAAAGCAAGCTGAAGATTCCGATATTTACAGTCAAAGTAATGATTCCAAGCCAGAACAGCACAATGAAGTAAAACATAACTACGATGGCACAACCGATTGCACCGCCGATGCAGCCTTCCCAAGTCTTCTTGGGACTTAAATGAGGAAGGATCTTATGCTTACCGAGCGTGACTCCAACAAAGTAGGCACATGTATCGGATACCCATGCGGCAAACAGCGCCGGCACCATATAGAACCAGCCTCTTTCAGTAAGCATAGATAAAGCTGACAGGCAAAACAAAGGAAAAGAAATGTAAAGTACCGTTACAGCAGTAACGGCACCATTACCAAGATGGTTTTCCTTATCAATAACTGAAGGTATTACGACGCATGCCAGGCAGTAAGGAACCATGATTAGCAGGTAGTAACTCAAAGCCAGCGTCAATTCAGTTTTTTGGAAGTATGAGACAAGTGCGATCATTACCGAGATTACACCGCCTAATGCAACCATAAAGCCGTTTGTCACAAAACCGCCTGCTTTAAAGGCATTAGTAAGTTCATACATCGAGATGGAACCAACTACGATGGAGAAGACGATCATTAAAGGTGTGAACCAAAATGAAGGTATTACAAATGCCAGTACCGCGACGGTAAAGACTATTCCCGTTATTACTCTCTGCCTCAAGACTTAGCCTCCTTGGAAGACAGTCCGCCAAAACGTCTGTCTCTGCCGGCATAGTCCTTAAAAGCCTGAGTAAGATCATCGTAGCCAAAGTCAGGCCAAAGAGTCTCAGATACCCAGAATTCCGCATATGCAGATTCCCAAAGAAGGAAATTAGATAATCTCATCTCACCGCTCGGTCTGATGATAAGTTCAGGATCGGGTACATCAGGCAGATACATATTCTCTGAAAGCATCTGCTCTGTTATATCTTCAGGCTCGATCTCACCGGCTTTTACCTTGGAAGCCAGTTTACGAGCGGCATTCTCAATCTCTCTTCTGCCGCCGTAATTCATTGCAACGATAAGCTGCATCTTCTGCCTGTTCTTAGACCTCTCCTCACCTTCGGCAATTGTCTTTCTAACCTTCTCGGGTAAAGCTGATATATCACCCGTGAATCTGACTCTGATGCCTTCCTGCTCAAGTTCGGGATCATACTTCTCGAAGAATTCAACGAACAGTTCCATGAGCTGATGAACTTCATCCTCGGGACGGGACCAGTTCTCTGTCGAGAAGGCATAAACTGTCAGATACTTAACACCGTATCTTCCGCAGTTACGGCACAATTCCTTAAGGTTCTCGGCACCGGCTCTGTGGCCTGCGCTTCTGGGAAGAAGTCTCTTCTTGGCCCATCTGCCGTTGCCGTCCATTATTACAGCTAAAGAGACGGGAACTTTAAGTCCCGTCGTATCATAAGTCTTATTCTTGTTACTAAGAATAGCCATCAGATCTCCATCAGTTCCTTTTCTTTCTTGGCACAAGTATCATCAACATTCTTGATGAACTTATCTGTGATTTTCTGAACCTTCTCCTCATACTCCTTAAGGGAGTCATCTGTAAGTTCCTTCTTCTTGTTAGCAGCTCTCATCTTATCGATGTATTCACGTCTTACGTTTCTGACAACTACCTTTGCCTCTTCACCGTAAGTCTTTACCTGCTTAACGAGATCCTTACGTCTGTCCTCTGTAAGCATAGGGAAAACAAGTCTTATCATCTTGCCGTCACTTGCAGGGTTAATTCCAAGATCTGAAGACTGGATTGCCTTCTCGATTTCCTTCAAAGTGGAAGGATCCCAAGGGGTGATAGTGATCATTCTTGCCTCAGGAACCTGGATATTAGCTACAGCATTGATAGGAGACGGAGCACCATAATAATCAACAGTGATCTTATCAAGAACGTGAGGATTAGCTCTTCCTGCACGGATGGAATTGAAATTCTCCTGCAGATTGTCTATAGACTTCTGCATCTTGGACTCAACCTTCTCATAATCTTCTTTTGTGATCTCAATCATCATGTTTGTTTCCTCCTAAGTATCATTCAACAAGTGTTCCGATGTTCTCACCCTTAACAACACGTACGATGTTGTCGGGATCCTCCATCGAGAATACGTAGATCTTTGTGTGGTTATCACGGCAAAGAGCAGCTGCAGTAGCATCCATAACTTTAAGATTGGAGCTCAATACCTCATCATGACTTACCTTCTCATACCTTACAGCGTCAGGATACTTATTAGGATCCTTATCATAAACACCGTCAACCATCGTAGCCTTAAGGAAAATATCAGCTCCTATCTCGGTTGCACGAAGTGCTGCACCTGTATCTGTTGAGAAATAAGGGTTACCTGTGCCGCATGCGAAAATAACAACTCTGCCCTTCTCAAGATGACGGACAGCTCTCTTCCTGATATAAGGCTCAGCCATCTGTCTTACTTCAATTGCTGAGAGAACTCTTGTAACAGCACCCTGCTGCTCAAGAGCGTCTGATAATGCCAATGCATTCATCAAAGTAGCGAGCATTCCCATGTGGTCAGCTGTAACACGGTCCATCTTCTCAGATGATCTTCCTCTCCAGAAGTTTCCTCCGCCTACTACAACACCTACCTGAACGCCCAGATCGGCTACCTCTTTGATCTTAGCTGTGATCTTGTGAACTACTTCATCGTCGATACCGACCTTTTTATCTCCTGCAAGAGCCTCACCGGACAACTTCAGAAGGATACGCTTATACTTTAAATCTGCCATAGGCACCTCCATTTAACTCTTTATATTTTATTGATTTTTTACAGACTTGTAAACCAAATGCAACACAGTCAAATAAGGTTTTTTAGTAAAATAAAATTATTAAAAAACTTTGTGGAGGTTGAGTATGAGTTTATTATCAGAATTTAAGGAATTTGCTCTTAAAGGCAACGTAATGGATATGGCAGTCGGTGTTATCATCGGTGGTGCTTTCAGTACTATCGTTACATCTTTGACAGACAATTTCATCACACCTCTTATCGGACTTGTAACAGGAGGAGCTCAGAAGGATGAGAATGGCGTTATCCAGACTGTTGCCGGTACTTTTAATGTAAAGGGCTGCGAATTCAACTACGGTGCATTCATCTCCGCTGTTATTAATTTCCTTATTATAGCTCTGATTCTCTTCCTTATGCTCAAGGCAATCAATACTGCTACAGCTAAGGCTTCCGCACTTGCTGCTGCTAAGCTTAAGAAGGAAAAGGAAGAAGAAGAAGAAGCTGCAGCTGCTGAGCCTTCCGAAGAAGTTAAGCTTCTTACAGAGATCAAGGATCTTCTTGCTGAAAAGAAATAACTATTAGCTTTTGAGGCATTTGCACTGTGGAGCCCCCGTTTTAAACGGGGGTTTCACTATTTAAACAGGGATTACAGGTACCGCTGATCATCAAAGATACAGAATCTATCTTTGCATTATCAAGAGATTTGGGTACTACATCCTTACGGCAGGTGACATCATATATCTTCCCGCACTTCTTGCAGTAGAAGTGGCCATGGAAATCTACAACAGAATCATAATGCTTCTGACCGTCCGGGGAAACAAGTTCATTAATAAGCCCGACATCCGTAAGCTTTTCCGTAACGTTATACACGGAAGCAAGTGACATCGAATCGTCCATCTTCTTTATATCTTTGTAGATATCATCACATGTAGGATGAGTTCTGTGGTCGAGCAGGTATTCGTATATTCTAAGTCTGGGAACGGTAACTCTGATACCGACTTCCCTCAATCTGTCCTGCGCGTAATTTTCAGCGTAGTTCTTCATATTATAAGATTATAATGATTCTAAATTAAAAGACAATACAAAATAAGAAATCTTTTACTCTGGCAACGAATTCCCTTGCAGAATAATACGGCTGATTAATAAACACAGGCCCTTCGGCTATTACTCCCTCACAGTCAATGCCGCAGTCAACCGCATTATATAAAGCTCTTGCCAGATGATATTTCTGTGTAACTATTAAAGCCGAATGTATATCAAAAAATCTGACGGCTCTTTCCATAGTCTCAAAAGTCGATAATCCCAGATCATCACATATAACCGCTTCCGAAGGAACTCCGCGTTCTATAACATAATTTCTCATAACGGAAACTTCGTTATAATCATCTACCCTGTGATCGCCGCTCATTAGTATCTTAGGGGCAAAACCATGTTCATACAGATATATGGCCGTATCAAGACGGTCAGCAAGAAAGGACGAAGGATACTGATTATCAACTATTCCGCAACCGAGAACGATAATATAATCATATTCGCCTTCAAGGTCGGTTTTATAATGAACCTTACTCTTTACCGATCCGATAACATAAAGATTTACCGCAGTCGCGATAATCATAAACACGATAAATACGATGATTAAAACAGGTATTATCTTCTTAAGAATTATTATTAGTTTCTCTTTTAATATCATCGGCCTTCTTGCCAATATAAGATAGTGTAAAAACGGAAATACCGAATATCACTGCCATAAACAGTTCTGAAATTAGGGCTATAGATAACGGAATACCTTTATTATTCATGCAAACCAATAAAATAAGTACTGTGCCTGAAAGATAAACAGCAGCTGTCGCTATATAGAATTTCTTAAATCTCGAATAGAAATCCGACTTAAAGCATATAGATGCTATAAGACATACGCAGGCAATAACGATAAAGATCAAAGCACAGATACCGGAAGAACTCATATCCTGATACCTCTCTCATGAAGCTGGGATTTAATAAGTTCATCAACCTTCTTGTTAAGGTCATCCAAAGACCCGGAGTTATCTATCTCATAATCTCCCAAAGCAGCATACTCATCATTACTCATCTGAATCTCAATGCGTCTTTGGGCATCATCCTTAGACATCCCCCTGTCTATAAGTCTCATTAGTCTTATAGAATCATCGCATGTAACGACCCATATCTGGTCACAGTGATCGATAAACCCGTTATTTACAGGAATCGGAACATCAAGAACAACGCACTTTGTCTTAAGTTTACGCTCTTCCTCGATGCGCTTGTGCATATACCCCAGAACATGCTTATGAATGATAGCAGACAGCATATCCAGCAGTTTCTTGTCCTTAAAGACAACATTAGACATGTATCTTCTGTTAAGGCTCCTATCTCCTAATATGGCCTTACTTCCGAACACCTGCTCGATCTCATCGATTGCCGCTCCATCAGATGCCGTCACTTCTCTTGATAACTCATCAGCATCCAAAACAAGAACACCGCGTTCACGAAGGATACCGCTTACAGTGCTCTTGCCACTTCCTATAGGTCCTGTTATACCTAATACAAACATCTTATACTCACTTAGCGGCCAGCCAATCGGTACCGGTTCCAACATCAGCTACGAGCGGTACATTAAGCTTGGCAGCTTCCTCCATCTGTTTTTTCAATATAGAAGATACTTTATCCGCATCATTCCTGTCACACTCAACAATAAGTTCATCATGAACCTGCATTATAAGTTTGGCGTTAGGAACTTCTTTCCTTAATGCAGAATAAACCCTGTTCATAGCGATTTTTATGATATCAGCGGCAGTTCCCTGAACAGGGGTATTCATAGCAGCACGCATACCGAATTCTCTTACATTCCTGTTGGGTGACTTAAGTTCGGAAAGTATTCTTTTCCTTCCGTAAAGAGTAGTAACATATCCGTCACTCTCTCCGCTTTGCTTCAACCCGTTAAGGTAACTCATAACCTTAGGGAACTGAACCTCATAAGACTTCTTAAGTTCTGCCGCTTCTCTGAATGATATTCCGAGATCGACAGACAGACCGAAGTCTGAGATACCATATACAATACTGAAGTTAACTGTCTTGGCAGCAGCTCTTTGCTCATGCGTTACTTCATCTTCAGACACACCAAACACCTTAGATGCGGTCCTTCTGTGAATGTCCTCACCGTTAATAAAAGACTCACTCATCGTCTCATCACCTGACATTGACGCTAACAGCCTTAACTCGATCTGCGAGTAGTCGGCATCTATGAGAACTTTACCCTCTTCAGACTTAAAGCACTCTCTTATCCTTGCACCTTCTTCAGACCTTACGGGAATATTCTGAAGGTTAGGGTCAACAGAAGAAAGACGGCCTGTATTGGTCATAGCCTGTGTGAAAGTCGTATGTATCCTTCCGTCAGCTGAAATCTTCGGCAAAAGACCGGATGCATATGTGGAATCAAGCTTTGATATAGCTCTCCACTCAAGTATCTTAGGAACAGCAGGATGGAATTCAGCAATCTTATTAAGCTCATCAGCTGAAGTCGAATATACACCTGTCTTTCCCTTCTTACCGTGAGGAAGATTAAGCTTATCCGCATCAAAAAGGATCTCGGACAACTGCTTGGGAGAACCGATATTAAACTCATATCCCGTCAGCTCATATATCTCATTCTCGATAGACTGAAGGCGGGTTGTAAACTCCGAGTGCAAAGCCTTGAGACTGTCAGCGCTTACATACATTCCGTTACGTTCGATGGCATCAAGTGTAACCGTCAAAGGGAACTCTATATCCTCAAGAAGTTTTATCTGCCCTTCGTCCTCCGCGAGCTTGAGCAAGGCTTTACAGATACACCTGTTAAGCAGAAGCTTCCTGCCCTTCACAATGTAATCACTGTCATTATCAACCTCATCGAAAAGCGAGATCTGGCCGCTTCCTTCCTCGATGGGATACGGCATTGCAAAAGTATTTTCGAACAGTCTCGAGAAATCAAGGTTGCTGCCTGAGATCCTGTTAAGAACATATCCCATTATCGAAGTGTCGTAGACCTTAACCAGATTTGACGGTATCCTATTTAATATCTTGGAATTGATCTTATAATCAAATGCCCTGACAGATTCACAATTATCAAGAACTTCAAGTGCTTTATCAGGATCCATCACAAACAATGTGTTGCCTTCAAGGATCAAGACCTTATCCTGAGTAAAACCCACATCAAAGTCATTTCCGGAAGGAACACCGTTATAATTCACGGTGATGTTTTCAGAATTAGCATTAAAATCAGTTAAAAATTCAGATACATCAGTCTCAACGGGCTCGAAGGACTGAGTCTTCATGCTCTCAAGGCCAAACTTCTTGATAAGGCTTCTTAAGCCCAACGACATAAGTCTGTCGTGAAGCCCTTGAGGATCCTTAAGATCACCAAAAGCTGTATCCTCCGGTCCGAAAGGCACAGGAACATCACGAAGAATCGTACAAAGCTTGATGTTCATATCAACAAGTTCACGAGATTCACTCATATGAGCCTTAAGTGACGGAGTAAGCTTATCAAGATTATCAAAAATGCCGTCGATGGAACCGTAATCGGCAATCAGCTTAAACGCTGTCTTCTCGCCTACCTTCTCGACACCCTTGATGTTATCGGAGTTATCTCCCATCAGTGCTTTAACATAGACGAATACTTCAGGTTTAACGCCGT
The DNA here is from genome assembly GCA_024691325.1 of Saccharofermentans sp. GTDB lineage: Bacteria > Bacillota > Clostridia > Saccharofermentanales > Saccharofermentanaceae > Saccharofermentans. Next base: position 22,722 of record JAILNR010000038.1, read on the forward strand.
ACGTACTCTCGAACATATCTCTGTCAAAAAGCACTCTTGGCGGCTTATTCTTTCCGCTTTGCGGAAGGATCACCTTTACCTGATCATCGATCAACTGGAAATCATCATGATCGCCGCTTAAGATATATACCTCATCACCCTGATTCTTTGCTAATAAGGACAATGTTCCGATAAGGTCATCCGCTTCATATCCGGACAACTCCATTCTGCTGATACCTATAAGGTCCAACAGTTCTTTGGCTATCGGCATCTGAGCAGATAATTCGGGCATCATCCCCTTACGCTGGGCCTTATAGTCCGCATACATCTTATGTCTGAATGTAGGATCTTTAAGATCAAACAACACGCAGATCTTATCGGGCTTATACTCATCCTTTACGCTGAGAATAGTATTGAAGAATCCGTTAATTGCACCTGTCGGTGTTCCGTCAGGTGCAGTCATGGGAGCTCTTCCAATTACTGCGAAGAACGCTCTGTTGATAATTGAATTTCCGTCAACAAGTAAAAGCTTGCTCATCTTATGCCTTTCCCTGTGCCTTCTCCGCCTCGATCTCAGCATTTCTGATGGCGTGTGCCGTTGAGATCATAAGCTTGATTCTGTTTAACTGATTAGCTTCAGATGCACCCGGATCGTAATCTATCGGGATGATATTCGAGGACGGATACTGTCTTCTTAATTCCTTGATCATACCCTTACCTGTTACATGATTAGGAAGACATGCAAAAGGCTGTGAACAGATGATGTTCGGAACGCCGTCCTGAATAAGCTCGATCATCTCGGCTGTGAGGAACCAGCCCTCACCGCAGGTATTACCGCAGGAAAGAACCTCGGAGGAATTCTTTGCAAGTTCCTCGATCCTCTCTGTAAGCATGAACTTACCGCCGGTCTTCTTAAACTCATCGTTAATGGGCTTTCTGAACTGTTCGAGAAGGTCAATCGCCTTCTTGTTGATAAAACCGGACTTCTTTGATCTTCCAAGATTAGCCGCAGCCCACACAGGGTTATATGCACAGTAAAGGAAGAAATCAAGAACACCGGGAAGTACGCCCTCACAGCCTTCCTGTTCGATAACATCAATAGCATTATTGTTTGCATCAGGCTGGAACTTTACGAGAATCTCTCCTACAAGTCCTACGCGGGGCTTTCTCGGGATATTCTGCAAAGGAAGCTTATCGAACTTCTCAACTGCAAGTCTTATGAACTTCTTATAGCTTCTGACATTAGGTATATCTTCAAGATCTACACCGATATCAGCAAGACAATCTCTTATCTTCTTCTTCTCCTCGGGTGATCTGTCCCAGTAATTTCCGGGCATGATCTGATCGTATCTTTCAGAAAGATCATCAGCAAAACCTGTCTTATTGAACATCTTTCTTCCGATCCTGTTGAAGTACATATAAAGTGCGTTCGCAGAACCCGGAACGACCTCATAAGGTCTCGTCCTTAGAAGGAGTGTAGTCATCATGTCGCCTAAGCACAAAGCCTTAACAGCATTAGAGACAAAAGGCAAAGTAATCTTAAAGCCCTCATTCTTCTCGAATTGCTGTACTGACAGGGCAACGACCGGTATCTGGGAGTAACCCGCTTCCTTTAACGCTTTTCGCAGGAAGGCAACATAGTTTGTTGCACGGCAGCCGCCACCCGTCTGGGTTATCATAAGTGTTGTGTTATCGGGATCGATCTCACCCTTTAAGATGGCATTAATCATCTGGCCGACTACTATGATAGACGGGAAACAAGCATCATTGTTAACGAACTTAAGACCGCACTCGATGTCTTCCCTGGTTGCTTTCTTAAGGAGCTTCATCCTGTATCCTTCAGAACGGAATACACTCTCGACAAAGTCGAACTGTATAGGAGCCATCTGAGGCGCAAGGATGGTATGCTTCTTCTTATCTTCCTTGGTAAACTCAACTCTCTTAAGTGTATATGCAGGATTATCGGGATCAGCTGTAACTGCAGGCTTCTTACCGGCTTTTACGAGTTCATCCCTCTCACCCATGGCAACAACCAAAGACCTCATTCTTATTCTTGCTGCACCGAGGTTGCTTACCTCATCTATCTTAAGAAGTGTGTAGAGTTTTCCGCTTGTCTCGAGAATCTCCTGAACCTGATCAGAGGTTACGGCATCAAGACCGCAGCCGAATGAAGTGAGCTGTACAAGCTCAAGGTTAGGCTTAGTGATAACAAAAGCCGCAGCCTCATAAAGTCTTGTGTGATACATCCACTGGTCTACAACACGGATAGGTCTTGCAAGTCTTCCGGGGACTGCTACGCAGTCTTCTGTAAGAACGCCTAAGCCTAACTGGTTGATCATCTCAGGAATACCGTGATTGATCTCAGGGTCGATATGGTAAGGTCGTCCGGCAAGGACAATACCCTTCATGTCACGCTTCTCCATCTCATAGATCATGCGTGCGCCCTCAGTCCTTATGTCTTCCTTGAACTTGCCATACTCTTCGGAACCGGCCTTGACTGCAGCCTTGGCTTCGTCCAAAGTTACGCCCTTATCCTTAAAGATCCCGGCAAGTTTTGAAGCGACAGTATCAAGATCATCAAGAGGCATGAAGGGATTTAAGAAGTTAATATTCTTCTCCTTCAAGTTCTCAACATTATTCCTGATAACTTCAGGATATGAGCAAACAATAGGACAGTTAAAGTGATTGCCTGAAGCTTCGTTCTCAAGAACCTCGTATGGTACATCCGGATAGAAAATTGTGTCTATTCCGCGTGCGATAAGGTTCTCGATATGTCCGTGTGCAAGCTTTGCAGGATAACAGACTGATTCTGAAGGAATCGTCTCCATACCCTTCTCATAGATTGAGTGACTCGATCTTGCAGATACGATTACTCTGAATCCGAGCTTGGTCAAAGCCGTAAACCAGAAAGGATAATTCTCATACTGGTTAAGAACTCTCGGTATACCGATAGTTCCTCTTGAAGCCTGTTCCTTAGAAAGCGGCTTATAGTACGAGAACGTCCTCTTGTACTTGTACTTAAACATATTGAAAACATCGCCGGTATTATCCGAAGTATCGTCATCAAGACCGACGCGCTCACCATTCTCACATCTGTTGCCGGAAACGAATCTGCTTCCGTTGGAGAATGTGGATATCGTAAGTCTGCAGTGGTTGCCGCAGTAAGGACACTCAGTGTTCTCGCTCTCCATCTCAAAGCTGTCTAACTCGTCAGCCTTAAGAATCGTGGAATTCTTATCTGTTGCCCTTGCCTTTGCGATAAGAGCGGCACCGAAAGCGCCCATAAGTCCGGCAATATTAGGTCTTATTACTTCTCTTTCAGATACAAGCTCGAAAGACCTTAAGATAGCATCGTTAAGGAATGTACCGCCCTGAACAACGATATTCTTGCCAAGCTGCTCAGTGTCTCTGATCTTTATAACCTTGTAAAGAGCGTTTCTTACAACTGAGTATGACAGACCGGCAGAGATATCACCTACCGATGCTCCCTCCTTCTGTGCCTGCTTAACCTTCGAGTTCATGAATACCGTGCATCTTGTACCAAGGTCAACAGGGCTCTTTGCTTTCAAAGCCTCCTTCGAGAATGATACAGGATCCATATTAAGTGTCTGTGCGAAAGTCTGGATAAAGGAACCGCATCCCGAGGAACAAGCTTCGTTAAGCATGATCGAATCGATAACACCGTTTCTAATCCTCATGCACTTCATATCCTGACCGCCGATGTCGATTATAAAATCAACATCGGGACAGAAGAACTTGGCCCCCTGGAAGTGAGCCATCGTCTCGATCTCACCGATATCAACACCGAGACCTGCCTTAATGATATTCTCACCGTAACCTGTTGCGCATGAATACTTTATATAAGCCTTAGGGCCGAGCTGCTTATAGATGTCCTTAAGAATATCAACAGCCGAGTATACAGGATTACCCTTATTGCTGTTATAGAAAGAATAGACCATCTCGCCTTTCGCGTTGATAAGAACAGCTTTGGTTGTTGTTGAACCTGCATCGATACCAAGATACAAAGGACCTTCCTCAAGCTTGATATCATGCATCTGCACTTTATTCTTCTCGTGTCTGTTGTAAAAATCGATCTTCTCCTGCTCGTCATTAAACAAAGGAGCTATTCTGATGATATCGGGCTTAAACCCTTCCTTATGCTTAAACTTCTGAATAAGATCCGACAAAGAAACAGGCTCATCATCAGAACTTAATGCTGCACCTAAAGCAACATAGATCTGCGCATCATCCGGCATCCAGAAAGAATCAACCTTATCCTGCAAAGTTCTCTCGAACGCATTTCTTAACTCGGAATTAAAGTACAAAGGGCCGCCAAGGAAAGCAACATGTCCTTTGATAGGTCTTCCGCATGCAAGACCTGAGATTGTCTGGTTAACCACTGACTGATAAATGGAAGCAGCAAGGTCCTCCTTAGCAGCACCTTCATTGATAAGGGGCTGAAGATCACTCTTGGCAAAAACGCCGCAGCGGCTCGCAATCGTATACAAGGAACGGTAGTCCTTGGCAAAGTTATTAAGACCATCAGCATCAGTCTGCAAAAGAGAAGCCATCTGGTCGATAAAAGCACCTGTACCGCCTGCACAAGTACCATTCATTCTCTGTTCGATAACAGGATGCAGATATGTTATCTTCGCATCCTCACCACCAAGCTCGATAATAACATCTGTCTCGGGATGATACTTCTTGATAGCCTCGGTCTCAGCCATAACCTCCTGGGTAAACTTAAGTCCCAGCCAGTTTGCTACCGACAATCCGCCGGAACCTGTTATAGTAACGGAAACATCAAGTCCCGGGAACTTATCATTAAGCTCCTCGAAAAGCTGATTAAGAAGCCCCGCAATATCCGAGTGGTGACGTCTGTATTCCTTATGAACTATCTTCTCACCATCAAGAAGGACTATCTTAATAGTTGTTGAACCAATATCAAGACCTAATCTGTATCTTATCTCCATTAACCCACGCCATCCTTATGTCTAATATCCTGTAAAGGTGTCCCCTTCGGTTGATTCATACTCGTTGTGCTCCGGTTCGTCCTCTCGCCGAGCGATCTTCTCATAGCCGGATTAGGATTTACTCCTGCTTTCTTGTCTTTCTTCTTGTTAAGAGGAATGCTTCCGAACACTTTTAATGACTTCTCACGGAATTCACTCATCTTATCTTTCTGTTCCTTACGAAGCGACTCCCTGAAGTCAGATCCCTTAAGTATCTCCTGCTTAAATGAAGCGGTAAGCGATATCTTCAAAAGCTCGTCAGGCACGCCCTTATTAAGGTCAAACTCCTTGCCGAACATATCCCGGCTCTCAAGATGAAGTGCTTCAATACACTTAACCACATTTGCTTCAAACAAACCAAAATCACAGTCAATGCCAAGTGATAACGGCATTCCGGTAAAATTGAGGTTTACATAAGGAAGACTCTTGGTAAAGATCAGGTGCAAAGCAATAAGCTTCATATAAGATTCGAGATTGATACATTCCTGATCACATATCTTGGCAAGATCTCCGCCTGCAGTCATATTAGCAATATCACTCTTCTCATCTTCGAATCCCAATGCCCACAGATAGTAAAGCTCCCTGTACACATCATTCTTGAACTTCTCAAAGTCCTTGCATTGAGGCGCAGCAATAACGGGCGTTCCGATATTGAAAATATACTGCATATACGATACTTCAAGGTATGAAGGAACACTGAAGTACTTAAAATATGCAGCAATATCACGCGCATTGTAGATGTACTTAGGCATTAGTACGCTTATTCTCCTATCTGAAAGACATAAAAATACATCTTAAGATTATAGCATAAAAAAGGGAGCTTCTTTTACAAAGCTCCCTTATTTTCAAAGCTTTTTGTAAGATTATGTGCCGTAGCCCGGATAAGGCGAGAAACCGGCTGTATTACAAAGGTTGATAAACTCGTCAGATCTCGAGAAACCGTGATATACATCAAGTCTCGAACTGCCGTTTGAAAGCTTATCAATCCAGTATGCAAGGCCGTCCGCATCGCATTCACGACCTAAGAACGCATTATAGAGTATTCTTACATACTGTTCGTCAGAAAGATTACGGTTAGTCATCTCCTGGCTGAATACGAATCCGTATGCTACTTCCTCACCGGTCATATGATCAACTGTGATCTGCTTATACCAGTAATCAAGACCTACAGTATCGGGATATCTGTTAAGTGTTGATCTGTACATATAGATAAGGAAGTTCTCGATAGGATCTCTTCCCACCATCTCACCATTCTGCTGTATGGGCGGAGGTGCAATCTCGTTAGCAGGAAGTCCAACAGCTCCCTCAGGCATATTATCATAGACAGGAATCCTGAAAGACATAGGTGTATCAAGCAATCCGGCTCTGTAATAAGCGGTCATCATGTGGGAAGCCTCAGTATAGACAGAAGCAGTAGCCGTCATGTACTGATGATATCCTCTCTGACCTGTATATGCAGGGTCAAAGTTAAATCGCATAAAGTAGAGCGTTCCCTGACCTCTGCTTATGTAGTTGTCTCTAATCCACTTTGCACCGCCGACAATAGATCTTCCGGGGGTATTCCATGGAATAAGATACGTATCGTTGAATCCGGGATCGGGCAAACCGTTCTGTGCGAAGTTAAGTCCGAGAACAGAAGCGCTGATAACGCTGGAATAAGCTCCGATGTTGTAAAGGTTATAAAAACCTGTTGCACCATTGGAAGAAGTACTTCCGTTCTTGCTGCACTCCTGGATTACATGCGAAGCAAGGAATATAGGATTAATATCTGCGATATTACCTGCATCAGCAAAGATATCAGAATAATTGATTACATCATTATTCTGGTTGGCAGCCTGTCCCTGCATAAATGTTCCGTTCAATACGCCCTGAACAGAAGGACCGGGGATAGAGTTGTCTGCCGTGTAATTAAGATCAAGAAACTGGAAAACAGCAGTCTCATTGATGCTGTTTCTGGGATCCATATAGAAAGCAACGATCTCAGGAGATGCATTAACCCAGTTGGATGCATCGATAACATAATACTGACCTGTTGCAGCATTATAAGAATAATCAGCCTTCGACTTCCATGCGCCGTTAGCGCTGTTGCTGATAAGCGAACCGCCCCTTCTGGTCTCAACAGTTATAGCACTGTTCCAGTCATAACCTGTATAAACAGGAGTGAACGACCATGACGGATGTATAGCATGAAGATCACGAAGGTACGGCTTATAGCTTTCCGGGAAGTTAGCGATCATAGACTCAAAGCCGCCGTCTGAAGGACCTGTACCTGTTGCATCTCTTCTGACATAGTAAGCTGCAACATAACCGTTCTTAACAGCTCCGTTGGATTCAAACGTGATGCTGTACCAGGAAGCAAGACCCGAAGTATCAGATCCGTCAGCATAAGTTGTACCTGTTACCTGAACTCTTGAATTAATTCCGCAAGTTCCAACTATCGCTGACTGATTAGTGGGATATTCACGAACGTTAACAACAGAGTTGCAGTTAATGATCGTAGCATTAGCCGCTATATCTGCTCTTACATTAACAGGTGCCGCATTAAAGAAGACACCTATCACCATAAATGCAGCTAATAAAGCGGATGCTAACTTAGCTGTAATTCTCCTCATATTAATTCCCCTTACTTTTCAATTTTCATTCCCGACAGGAATGCATTTATAAAACCATCTATCTTACCGTCCATGACGGCATCAACATCAACTTCTTCGTATCCTGTTCTTGCATCCTTAACCAAGGTATAAGGACAGAAAACATATGACCTGATCTGTGAACCCCAGGCAATCTCTTTCTGATCACCCTTAAGGTCTTCGATCTTCTCCATCTGCGCAGCCTCAGCAAGTGCAAACAATTTAGCTTTCAGCATATTCATCGCAGTCTCCATGTTCTGAACCTGCGATCTTTCCGCCTGACAGGCAACAACTATACCAGTAGGATAGTGTGTAAGTCTTACAGCCGTATCAGTCTTATTGATATGCTGACCACCCTTACCTGTTGCTCTGTACTTATCGACTCTCAGATCCTTAGGATCGATCTTAATATCGATATTGGTATCCATCTCGGGTATTACTTCACAGGATGCGAAAGACGTATGTCTTCTTCCTGCGGAATCAAAGGGCGAGATTCTTACCAATCTGTGTACACCAAGCTCTGATCTTAAGAATCCGTATGCATTCTCACCGATTACCATGAAAGAGCAAGACTTAACACCTGCTTCTTCACCATCAAGGAAGTCCATGATCTTAATCTCGTAACCATGTGCTTCAGCCCATCTGGTATACATACGGTAAAGCATGCTTACCCAGTCCATTGCCTCTGTTCCGCCAGCGCCTGCCTGCAAAGAAACAACTGCGTTATTTTTGTCATAAGGACCTGTAAGAAGAGTCTCAAGTCTCATCTTCTCAAAGTCCTGCTTAAACTTATCAAGACCTGCCTGAAGCTCTTCAAGTGAACTTAAATCCTCTTCCTCATTTGCAAGTTCGCACAAAGCAAGAAGATCATCCTTGTCAGTAACAAGATGATTGTAGTTCTCGACTCTTTGCTGCATGCGTCGAAGATCAGTCTGAAGTTTCTGAGCCTTATTTACATCATTCCAGAAATCAGGCTCCTGTGTCCTTGCCTCAAGCTCACTAATCTTAGTGGATAAAGACTCGATATGAAGAGCATCCTTCAATCCGGTAAGAGGCTCCTCATATGATTCAAGCTCAAGCCTGACATTATCGAATTCAAGCATTAAACTATTCCCTTTCTCAATTCTTCCGTAAACTCCGCGAGTCTCTCCATCGCGGTCTTTATATTCTCCATTGAAGCAGCATAACTGATTCGCACATGGTCTTCACCGCATTCACCGAACGCATTACCCGGTACGATTGCAACCTTCTTGCTTGTAAGGAACTTCTCACAGAACTTTTCTGAAGAAAGTCCAAGGCCTTTGATAGACGGGAAAGCGTAGAAGGCACCTGAAGGTGTAAAACACTCAAGACCGGCATCATTAAGACCTTTGATGATGACTCTTCTTCTGTGGTTATACTCGTCTCTCATCGCTTTAATTTGATCATCACAGTTTGCAGCTGCTTCTATAACAGCGAACTGGGACATTGAAGGAGCACTCATTATGCAGTACTGATGAATCTTGGTCATAGGAGCAATAAGTTCCGTGGGACCTAAGACATATCCGATTCTAAAGCCGGTCATTGCATACGACTTCGAGAAACCGTTGATCATAACGACACGGTCCTTAAGTTCAGGGAATCTCGCAAGAGAACTCGGCTCATCACTAACATAGTTAAGCTCGCAGTAAAGTTCATCAGAGATAACGATTATTTCAGGATGCCTCATAAGAACATCTCTTATAGGCTTAAGGTCTTCCATTGTCATTACGGCACCTGTCGGGTTGCCGGGATAACCTAAGATAAGGTACTTAGTCTTGTCAGTAATGGCAGCTTCAAGATCATCTGCCATAAGCTTAAAGTCATCCTCCTGACGTGTACTGATGATAACCGGTACACCGTGTGAGAAAAGAACTGTTGCCTTATATGCCACGAAGCAGGGCTCAACGATAATTACCTCATCTCCGGGATTGATAAGAGCGCGGGCTGCAAGATCAAGTCCTTCAGAACCTCCAACAGTAATGAGACACTGACCGTTTGGATCATAATCAATACCGTAACGTCTGCTTATATAATCTGTAATTGCTTTCTTGGCATTCGTATATCCTGCGTTAGGAGAATAATGAGTATATCCGTCTACCAATGAATTAATGCCGGCCTCACGAATCGACCAGGGTGTTACAAAATCCGGCTCACCAATTGATAATGAGATAACACCCTGCATCTCACTTGCAAGATCAAAGAATTTCCTGATCGCTGAAGGCGGTACGGAAGCAACCGAAGATGAGACCTTGCTGTTAAGATCTGTCATAGTACGATCGCCTGCCTGTCATCAGTTGTTGAATCTTCGAAGAAGATGCCGTTGGACTTATACTTCTTCAGAATAAAGTGTGTTGCTGTGGAAAGAACGCCTTCTGATGTAGCAACCTTGTTATAAACGAATTCAGCGATATTCTTAAGACTGTCATCGTTATAGATTAGCAAAAGGTCAAAAGCACCGGACATAAGATAGCAGTCCGTTACTTTATCGTATTTGCTTAATATCTTGGCTATGTTATCAAAACCCCTGTCTCTTTGAGGAGTAATACGGACTTCGATAAGAGCCGTTACCTTCTCAGGATAAGTCTTCTGCCAATTAATCTCGGCCGTATAACCTAAGATGATCTTCTCATCCTTAAGCCTTTGAATCTCGGCATCAACCTCTTGCTCAGAGGCACCAAGCTCTACGGCGATGTCAGTAGAAGAGATCCTGGGATCCTTCTCAATTATCTTCAACAATTCAATATCATCTATCATAAATGCCTCCGTTTTTTACGGGTTTTCAATAAATTTTAGCATAACGACTCGTATTCATCATACATCTTTTCGATTACAGAGGCGTTACATGCATAAAGATCATAGTCTTCCTTAGTCGCTTCAGGTGTCAGGAATTTATCCTCGAGCTGCTTTTGTTCCTTCTCTTTTTCCTCAATCAGGCGTTCAAGTTCCCTTATTCTCTCGGCCCTCTTGGCATTAAGTTTCCTCTGCATCGCCTGGTTTATCTTAGGCTTGCTCTCACCGGTCTTAGACGGTACTTCCGGTTTCACCTGATCTTGCACCAAAGATTTACGCACAGCCTTTCTGTAATATTCATATGTGTCATAAAGCTTTGCGGTGCCATTAGCAAAACCCAGGACCTTATCGGCACATTTCTCTATAAAGAAGCGGTCGTGGCTTACACAGATAATGGCTCCGTTATATTCCTTAAGTGCATCCTCAAGTATTTCCCGCGACTCTATATCCAGGTGATTTGTAGGCTCATCAAGGAAAAGGATGTCCGGATTCTCCTCAAGAATACAGCATAGATAAAGTCTGCTTCTCTCTCCACCCGACAGGACATTTATGGTCTTAAACACTTCATCCGCCTTAAAGCCGAACCGTGCAAGCATCGATCTTGCTTCTGTAACCGTCAGATCGGATCTTCTTATCAATTCGTCATAACAGGTAGCATTCTCATCCTCGAATGGAACAAACTGCTCCATAAAGCCTATCGTTGCAGCTGCAGACAGGAATACACTGCCGTCGAGTCCCGCCACTCTTCCTCTTAGGATCGAGAGTAAAGTTGACTTGCCGCAGCCGTTTGGTCCTGCAAGGAAGAGCTTCTGCCCGGCTTTAAGCTCAAAACTTATGTCGCTGAATATCAAAGGGCCATCGCCAAAACTTTTGGAAACGCCTTTAACAGCTATCATTATCTTGTCTGATGCACCTTCCCTGTCCGCTGGCACCACATTAAAGTTCATGCGTCCTTCACCAGACGGAAGTCTTGAACGCTCCGTCTCAAGGACCACGCTTAACTTATCCACCATCTTCTCACGCTGATGGTAGCCGGAGATATTCCTGTGTGACAGCATAGTCTGCTTTACTTCAAGCTGATGTTCAAGTTCCTTTTCGAGGGATTCGACAACACGCTTTTGTGTCTTAAGAAACTCTTCCTTTTGCTGCTTATAACTGTCGTAGTTGCCCTTATACTGTGTAATATGACCGCCGTCTAATTCAATAACGCGGTTTGCAAACGCATCAATAAAGTGTCTGTCGTGAGAAATTACAAAAACGGAGCCCTTATAAGACTTGAGATATTCCTCGAGCCACTCGATAGCATCAGCATCAAGGTGATTTGTAGGCTCATCGAGCATCAGGATGTCGGGGCGTTCGACTATAAGTCTTGCAAGACAGACTCTCATCTTCTCGCCGCCTGATAAAGTCATGAGATCAGTTCTGGAATCTATTTCCTTTAAGCCAAGACCGGCAAGCGCTTCTTTAATCCGGAACTCATAATCGTAACCGCCCATGGCTTCATACCTGGCACTTACTTTGGAGTATTCATCAAGTTTCTCTTTCGAGCTGTCTGTCTGAAGCTCAAGTTCAATTCTCTTCATCTGTTCTTCAACTTCAGTCATATGAGCAGGTTTAAGAGTATCGGAACTTAAATCCTGCTCATCCATATTCTGGGACAGGAAACCTAATGTGGTATTTCCATGTAACAAAACTTTACCGTCATCGGGGATCATTACCCCTTTGACGGCTTTAAATAAAGTGGATTTCCCGGCACCGTTATTGCCGATGAATGCGATCTTGTCACCCTGGTTAACGGTGAAGCTGACTCCGTCAAGAACGCGCCGGGAATCAAAACTTACTGTAATATTATCAACACTTAGTACTGGCATCAGAGCCTTTGATTACTTGGCAGTAATATATCCTTTCTTCGTAAGAAGCTCAGCTGTGAGCATTCCGCCGCCTGCAGCTCCTCTTAAAGTATTATGCGAAAGACAAGCGAACTTATAATCAAAGATGTTATCTTCACGAAGTCTTGCAATGCTTACACCCATTCCGTTGCCGAACATTGCATCAAGCTTGGGCTGAGGTCTGTTATCTTCCTCAAGATACTGAAGGAAGTGCTCGGGAGCTGAAGGAAGTTCAAGCTTCTGTGCTTCTCCCACAAACTTATTCCATGCCTTTATCATATCTTCCTTGGAAGGCTTATTCTTGAAGCTTACGGATACTGCAGCCGTATGTCCTTCCTGAACAGCAACTCTGTAGCACTGTGCAGAGATAACAGGCTCCTTGGCAAGCTCGATATGATCGTCAGCAAACTTACCCCAGACCTTCAAAGGCTCCTTCTCGGACTTCTCTTCCTCACCGCCGATGTAAGGGATGAGGTTGCCTACCATCTCAGGCCAGATGTCAAACGTTTTACCTGCACCGGAAATAGCCTGATAAGTACAAACGGAAATCTTCTCAATTCCATAAGAAAGAAGCGGTGTAAGAGCAGGTACATAACTCTGGATAGAACAGTTAGGCTTAACTGCGATGAATCCCCTCTTCGTTCCAAGTCTCTTTCTCTGGGCATCGATAAGCTTTGCATGATCAGAATTGATCTCGGGGATGATCATAGGAACATCTTCAGTCCATCTGTTAGCAGAGTTGTTGGAAATAACCGGGCACTCAAGCTTGGCAATCTTCTCTTCCAAAGCTCTGATCTCATCCTTCTTCATATCAACAGCACAGAAAGTAAAGTCGATCTGCTCAACATATTCCTCAATATTATCCGTACCGTATACGATCATCTTCTTAGCATACTCAGGCATAGGTCTGTCGATCTTCCATCTGCCTGCTACAGCTTCCTCATATGTCTTGCCTGCAGATCTGGGAGATGCACATAATGCAACACACTCAAACCAGGGATGATTCTCGAGCAGACTTATAAATCTCTGTCCTACATATCCCGTTGCGCCAATAACACCGACTCTTAATTTCTTTTCCATTTTGTTTAACTCCATTTCACCCGCTGTCCTTGTGTCGTGGACAGTTGTCCTTACTGTGCAAACATACTACCACACGCTAATGATTGATTCAATAGCAAAATTAACAATATCAAACGGCAAATTCAGCATCTGAATTTTGCAATTCGAACACATACCAGGCAGAACCTGATTTATATACGAGAATATAAACATCAGTTGTTACATGTTCACCTTCACCGTTTTGGAAATTCAGCCTGAGCTTTACGATCTGAGCAGCCTCAATCTGTTCCACTTCCATGTGATGAATAACTGATATATCTATCTGCAAAGAAGGAAAATCATAGTTATTCTCTTCAACATAATCGTTATATGCCGATACGGAAGCTCCAAGGTATGTATAGTCAGGCATTGAAGTCGAAGTATACTGTTCAAACACCTGGTGCATATCAACCTGTTCACCGTCAGCATTTACAAACTCTTTAAATGAATCCGGGTAACACGCGCAGAACATCTCTTCATCGCCTGTAAACACTGACTGGAAGAAACCCTCTGCAACATTGATCGAAGACTGATTAACATTATCTATTGTTACAAACTCATCCGTCTTGCTTCCGCATCCGGCAAATGCCAGCATACTGATTGCTACGGTAAGAACTGCAGCAGTTATTCTTTTAATCATTCTTATTAATCTCCTTTTCCACATATGAAAGATACTCGGCAATCCTCTTCTCATAGCCTATATCCGTCGGTTCATAGTATTTCCTGCCTTTGGAAGCATCAGGCATATATTCCTGCTTAACGATATGGCCAGGGAAATCATGCGGATACTTATATCCCACACTATATCCCAGATCCTCCATCCCCTTGGCAGGAGCATTACGCAGATGCATTGGAACAGAACCTGTATCAGAACTTCTTACATCACTCAAAGCTTTATCAATTGCAAGATAAGCCGCATTGGACTTAGGAGAGCTTGCTACTGTAATACAGGCTTCAGCAAGTGGAATCCTTGCCTCAGGCATTCCGACAGCAGCAGCAGCCTGGTAAGCGGCACTTGCAATAAGAAGAGCATTCGGGTTAGCAAGTCCGACATCTTCAGCCGCGCATATAAGTATTCTTCTGGCAAGAAACTCGATGTCCTCGCCTCCCTCTAATGCTCTTGCCAGATATAATATAGCTGCATCAGGGTCAGAACCTCTCATCGACTTTATCATGGCGCTTATGTTGTCATAATGACTCTCACCGTCTTTATCGAAAAGCACGGTTCTCTTCTGCATACAGTCGCTGATAACTTCATCCGTTATATTGATCGCACCCTCCTTATCAGGTGCAGTCGTGATAACAGCAAGCTCCAATGCCTTAAGACTGTTTCTCGCATCGCCGCCGGATAATCCCGCCATCTTCTTAAGCGTATCGTCGCTTATCCTGACATCAGTAAGTCCGTAGCCTCTTTCCTTGTCTTCAACGGCATTTCTTAAGATTGTACAGATATTCTCATCGGTAAGAGAATGAAGCTGCAATACAGTAGATCTTGAGACCAACGCCTTATTCACTTCAAAGAACGGATTCTCGGTTGTGGCACCTACTAATACTATCGTTCCATCTTCGACAAAGGGAAGCAGCGCATCCTGCTGAAGCTTGTTAAAACGATGTATCTCATCAATAAAAAGAACTGTCTTTTTGCCCTCGGACAATAAAGGATTACGGGCATCCTCTATGACCGCTTTTATATCAGACACACCGGAAGTAACGGCATTCAAAGACCGGAACTTCGATGTAGTCGAGTTCGCGATTACTCTTGCGAGTGCCGTCTTACCTGTTCCCGGAGGTCCGAAGAGGATGACTGAGGACAGACGGTCTGCCTCAATCATCCTCCTTAATAGTTTTCCTTTTCCGACTATATGCTCCTGACCCACATATTCATCGAGGGTCCTCGGAGCCATCCTGTAAGGAAGCGGCTGCCTTGACAGTTCTTCCTCAGGCATTACTTAAAGTCAGCGTAGAGAGGATACTTCTCTGTAAGCTTAGCTACACGGGAGATAACCTCGTCCTTTCTGTTCTCGTAATCAAAGATGCAGATGGAGATAAGATCTGCGATTTCAACCATATCTTCTTCCTTCATGCCTCTTGTTGTAACGGCAGGTGTACCGATACGGACACCGGATGTGATGAAAGGCTTCTCAGGATCGAAAGGAATAGTATTCTTGTTGGCTGTGATATTGCAGTCATCAAGACGAAGCTGAAGTTCCTTACCTGTAATACCTGTTCCTCTCAAATCGATCAACATGAGGTGGTTATCTGTACCGCCTGAAACGAGGTTTACGTTTCTTGCAAGGAGAGCCTCGCTCATTGCCTTTGCATTCTTTACGATCTGGTTTGCATACTCTCTGAACTCAGGAGAAAGAGCTTCCTTAAATGCAACTGCCTTTGCAGCGATGATGTGCATCAAAGGTCCGCCCTGCTGACCCGGGAATACTGCGGAATTGATCTTCTTAGCAAGATCCTCATCATTTGTGAGGATGATACCTCCGCGGGGACCTCTTAATGTCTTATGTGTTGTTGTAGTTACGATATGTGCATAAGGAACCGGATTAGGGTGAAGTCCTGCAGCAACAAGACCAGCAATGTGAGCCATATCAACGAACAGATAAGCTCCTACCTCGTCTGCAATCTCACGGAACTTCTTAAAGTCGATGATCCTGGGATAAGCAGATGCACCTGCAACGATAACGTTAGGCTTAAACTCGAGTGCCTTCTTCCTTACTTCCTCGTAATCGATCTCACCTGTTTCCTTATTAACCTGATAGAAATCAGACTCATATGTCTTACCGGAAACATTGAGCTTCATACCGTGAGTAAGGTGTCCGCCGTGTGAAAGATCCATACCGAGGATCTTATCGCCGGGCTTAAGGATTGCAAAGTAAACTGCTGTATTAGCCTGAGCACCTGAGTGAGGCTGAACATTAGCAAACTTCGCACCGAACAGTTCCTTTGCTCTGTCGATAGCGAGCTGCTCGACGATATCTACATACTCACAACCGCCGTAATATCTCTTTCCCGGGTATCCCTCCGCATACTTGTTGGTAAGTACGGAACCTGCTGCCTCAAGGACAGCCTCAGAAACGATATTCTCGGAAGCAATGAGCTCAATCTTGTCTCTTTGTCTTCCCAATTCCTGCATTATAGCGGAATAGACTTCTGAATCCTCTGCTTTGATCTTGTCGTACATTTTGTTATCCTCCTGCAAATTGTTATCTGTAATTTGGTCCGACGCCATCCGGTCTTAAAACAACAAATGAATCTGGAAGCATCTGAACATCATCTTCGACCCATCCCGGCATCCTTTGAGTACAATAATCACATGTACACGGGATAACCGAGAAATAGTTACCGCCGAAGAAAGCATAGTTAGTGTAGGCCCTTGAATAGCCCGTAAAACCATAGGCATTATAATAAACCATATGGCAATCGATCTCGAGGTTCTCAACCATCCTGTAAGCTATTACGATAGACCACTCTGAATCAAGTGATCTTCCGGCATGAACCTCATGCGTCTCAGCATCTACAACCTCGAACTGACCCGGTCTTTGAAGTGTGGAAATTACGGTTCTCGTAGGCCATCTGCCGCAGTTAGTCCTGTTAAGAACTGTGGCTGCAACAAGAACCTTATCGGTAATATTGTAATCATCGTCAGCACCTTCACCCTCTACCACTCTCGCGAAAAAGATGAAATCAGCAGTCGAAAGACCACAAGCATAAGCCTTAACTTCAGTAGGCATAAAATAGCGTTCGGCATCAGTGGCGTCATTCCACATCATCTCGTATCTTTCAAAACGAGCATTAGCCAGAACGGGTTCTGACATAATGAAGAGAACGGCACAAGCCATTAAAGCTGAAATTACTTTCTTAACCAAAAGACACTCCCCAATAAACGCTAATCTTTGGAATTTTACTATTTATTGGTCCTTTAATCAAATAACCAGCCACAAAATCAGACCGGACAGACCTGAAAGCAGCATTACAGCAATAACCGACAGCCACATATGATCTTTCATAAACGGCACAAAACTCAGGATAAGGGTAAGAATAAAGGCAAATGCGAGTATATACAAAGGGAATATCCCAAGCCAAATCGTATTCGAGAAAGCAATGAAGATATATAACGCAGTCAAAGCCAATGGAACAAGAGCAATAACAGATGCAATTGTAAGTCTGTACTTCATATCAGTTCTCATATCGTTATCCCTCCAGACAATTCGCTATATCGGCAAGAACTACAGGATCTGTCCAGAAGTCATTATGACCGATACCATCTACACTTATAAAGTTGGTTGAAGCGTTATTAAAAGCTCCAAACAGGTTCCTTGAAGATTCTACAGGTATGACCTCATCAGCTGTGGAAGCGATGATAGTAACAGGACATGTTACATTTGCGGCATACTGGTATACAGGCATTTTATAGCCCACGAGAAGCTTCATCGGGCCATGGAAGATATTAAACTGGTTATTATAAAGATCATATCCGGAATTATATGGAGCAAGAAGGATAAGACCTCTTAACTCCACGCCTTCTGAAGAAGCAAGATATACTGCCGGACCGTTTCCCAAAGAATAGGACAGAACGGTTACTGATTCGGTAGTATCCATCCCGCTTACGATATCGTATGCCTTAAGTGCAAACTCACGGACAGCATTCTCATTAACAGCCCCCTCACTTAAGCCATAGCCGGGGTAATCAAGGAATACAAAATCATAGTTTTCATAAAGGAACGATAGCTCGCTGTGCCTTATCATGTAATCTGTTTTTCGGGAGGAGTCTTCACCATTGCCGCCGAAGTAGAGAATGACGGGACGGGGCTTATCGGAAGGAACGCCGGTGGCATAAATGCGCCAGCCAAAAACGCCATCAACATTTATCTGCTCTACCTTCCCCTCAAGGTCAACAAGTTCGTCATAGGAGTCCTCATCAAAGTGGGGCTTAAATGTCTGCTTTAATCCAATCTCATAAGTGGTAATCGAGAATAGTGTTACCAAAGTAACGATGACAACCACGGCAAAAACAGGGACACGGACCTTTGAAGGCTTACCTTCAAGAACGAACATCAGGATAAGACAGACAACAAATATAACCGCAGCTGCAATTACCGATTTGAATGCCAGTGACCTTAACCCTTCAGATAAAAACAAAAACAGAAAACTTCCTAAGAATGAAGAAGCCGCCGCACACCCTCCGGCATATTTCAAACGTTTCTTAAAATCCATCTGCCCCTCCGAAACATAATTATAATGGTACAGTAATATTAAAAAATCTCTTAAATTATATAATTGAAATATGGCAAATTCAAAAAGACGTAAAAAGATTAAACTCAATGCCAGAGGCAAGCTTTTTCTGTTTGGCTTCTGTGCGTCAATCATTATAATCGCGCTGCTTATCATTAATCTTGCGAGACGCGGCAACAATGATAATGTAAAGACTCCTGTTCAGACTATGGAGACGGTTGAGACAGAACCGTTCTTTACGCCTACACCGACACCTACGCCTTATCCGCAGATGGATTTGCTTAATAACATCTACAGCAACGAAGCGATACTTATAGATGCCGAGACCGGCGCTGTTATTGCGGAGAAGAATGCTGACACTCAGGCATTCCCGGCATCAGTAACAAAGATGATGACTTTGCTTATCGCTTGTGAGAATTTAACGGATTATGATGAGGTTACACCTCTTCCCCGTGAAATCTACGATGCACTTTACTATGCTGATCTCTCGACGGCCGGATTTGAATGCAATGAGCCCATTACTGTTAACGATCTTCTTTATGGTCTGCAGCTTCGTTCCGGTGCGGAATGTTGTCTTGGTCTTGCCAACATGGTTGCGGGTTCCGAGCAGGCTTTTGTCGAGCTTATGAACCAGCGCGCCCAGGAACTCGGCATGACCGGAACCAACTTTACAAACTGCACAGGTCTTCACGATGTTAACCATTATTCAACTGTAAGAGACATGGCAACACTTCTTCGTGCAGGCCTTCAGAACGATAAATTCAGAGAAGTCTTCTCCACACCTATGTATACAACAACACCTACGACATACCATCCCGGTGGACTTGTTATTTACAGTACCTTCTATCAGACTTTGTCATCGATGGATTTTGAAGGCGGTACATTTATAGGCGGCAAGACAGGTTTTACGACTGAAGCGGGACAGTGTCTAGCAACTGCAGCCACCATCAACGGACATGAGTTTATCTTCGTTACTTTCGGAGCTTACGATAACGATACAAATTCCTCGAGCCACCTGCACTCGAATGATGCCATCAATACATATCAGGCACTTGCAGCGGCCCTTAACTCAGCTTCTTAAGAGAAAAGATTGTCGACAGTACGGTCAATAAGGTCCTCGGCAAGAGATCCTGCGTCTGAAGCTATCCCTTCAGCTATGTTATCAGAGCGGTAGGAATTCATTACCTCACCGGTATCACTGCTTACAAACACAACAAGGATGCTGTCACCGGAAAAGCCGGAAAGCGATGCGTAAGCCTTCCCCGCAGCGAAAAGCTTCCCTGTCAAAGTAAGAACTTCATTCTCTTCGATACCGGGATTACAGGTAACTGTAAAAACCGAATAGTATTCATTATGATCAATTGCGACTATATTACCTGTTATCAATTCAGCTATAACAGTCTGATCAAAGTATGCACTTATCTGATTAACGATCTCCTGTCTGTACTCAGGTGTCATGGCAAGCTCTATGCTTCCGTCTTCATTGGTACTTGCAGTAAGTCTTCCCTCAGAAGTTTGCTCAATGGAAGATATCATATCAGGAGTAACACTCTGAGTATAAGCAGACGGTATATTGACTACAAACGAAGAATTACCGTTAGGATCCGTTACTGTGTTAGAAGTCGGAAAGATTTTACTATCATCGGTAATTCCCGGAATATTAATGCCCTTATCCGTAAGGAACCCTGCAATTTCCTTCTTATAGTGCTTATAAATAAAAGCACCGACTATTATCACTATGATCAATACAAAAAGCTGTTTTAAAAACTTCATATTACATACCGTATAATTCATCGGCTTGCGGAGGAGTTAATTCCACCTGTTCACCGGTATTTTTATCTATCCGGAAAAATCCTTCATCCTTACCTTTAAATCTTCCGATAACACAGGCATCTATTCCGCCTTTATGAAGTTCATCAAGTATTCTTTGGGGTTCCGGAGAAGCAATAAGCATGGAACCGGATGATATAAGTCTGAAAGGATTGATACCGAGTGTATCACATATCATACTTGTTTCTTCTGTTACAGGTATAAGTCTCTCATCTATGATAAGACCAAGACCTGATATATGAGCCATCTCATAAGATGCACCGAGGATTCCTCCCTCTGTTACATCATGTAAAAGATTAGCCGCACAAAGCTTGTATCCGCGCGAATTGACTTCACCTGATGATGCAGTAAGGTTTCCGCATATAACACCTTCCGGTACAACAGATATCAAAGATGAATAGGCCTGTGCCTTTTGTATCATATGAGAAGGAACAGATGAAAGCTTATCAAGATGCTCTTTAACGGCAATATAAGAACCTTCAATTCCGCAGGTCTTAGTGACAATAAGGCTGTCGCCTTCCATGGCATGACCTAACGGAACAGGATGATCTTTACTTATCAAACCGAATGCAGTTGAGATTACAACAAAAGTGTTAACGGACCCGGAAACTTCAGTATGTCCGCCGACTATATCAACGCCTATCTTGCGTGCCTCACGGGAGGCATCATCTACTATCTTGGAGATATCTTTCTCATCACAAGAAGGAGGAGCGATTATATCTATCAGTATACCTGTCGGTCTTACACCACATGCAGCTATATCATTACAGGAAACATGAATAGTAAGTGTACCTGATTCCATACCGCCAGCGGTAATAGGATCAGATGAGATAACCATCATCTGACTGCCAAGATCTATCCACGCACAGTCAGCACCGATGTCCGCACCAACGACAGTTGAAGATGAAAGAGCAGGCAATCTGCTCAATACAAGCTGGGAAAGCTGTTCGTTTGAAAGCTTTCCTATCTTCATATCTCGATTACCTCGAGGTTTTCTTCAACGCCTTGTTTAACCATTGCTTCAATATCAAGATTCTTCTCGGCAGCTTCTATGTCCGTATGCTTGGGATGAGTCTTCGGATGCTTTGCTACAAAGATGGTACAGCAATCCTCAAATGGCAGGATTGATGTCTCGAAGGCACCGATATCTCTGGATATCTGTACAGTAGCCTCCTTATCCATACCTATAAGAGGTCTTAATATCGGCATATCAACAACTTCATTGGTTATCGCGATAGCCTCGAGAGTCTGACTTGCAACCTGGCCCAAACTCTCACCTGTAATAAGACATTTACTGCCTGTCTTCTGAGCAAGCTTCTGCGCTATCTGGAGCATAACTCTTCTCATAACGATAGTAAGCATGTCATGAGGAGAATTCTTAACCATATCAAGCTGTATCTTCGTAAAATCCACGATATAAAGATTCATGCGTCCCGAGAATCTTGACACTATCTTCGCGAGATCGATTACCTTTTGCTTAGCCTGATCGGATGTATAAGGATAAGAATGAAAATAAACCGCATCGATAGGCATGCCTCTTGAAGCCATCATGAATCCGGCTACAGGTGAATCTATACCACCTGATAAAAGAAGCATCCCCTTACCTGCAGTACCTACAGGAAGTCCCCTATGTGCCATCATCTTACCCGCATATACATAGTTATAATCTCTGACTTCAACATTGAGGACAAAATCAGGATTATGTACATCAACGGAAAGATCCTTAAAGTTCTCAAGGATGAAGTATCCGACTTCCTCACATATCATCGGGGAATTCATCGGAAACGACTTGTTTCCCCTCTTACATTCCACCTTGAAGGTCTTAAATGACGGATTCTGTTCAAGATAGGAAGCAACATACTCTTTGGCATTTGAATCAATATCGTTTATATCTCCCTCGAACTTACGCGCGAGACTTACGGAAACGATACCGAACACCTGCGTTACTGCAATCATCAGTTCCTTTGCAGCTTCATCATTCTCAAAGTAAGGATTTCCTTCCTCCTTAGCTTCGATCCAGATGCGGCTCTGGCTCTGGAAAATATTAAGCTTTCCGAACTGTCTTAATCTGTAACGGAGATTACCCATGAGCTGTGACTCGAACCTTCCGCGGTTCAAGCCCTTCAAAGTAACCTCACCCATACGCGCCAAAATAACGTTAGTAGCCATTATCTTACATTAACCTCATAAAACTTATAGATCTCATCTATCGCCTTAATAAAGCTTTCCGCCTCATCCATAGTATTATAACGCGAAAAGGAAAGCCTCACACTGTTTGAAGACACCTTCCTGTTGATGCCCATGCTCTCAAGAACATAGCTGGGTTTCTTCGACTTCGATGAACAGGCAGAAACCGTTGATATATAGATATCATACATCTCAAGACAATGAAGCATTGTCTCTGACTGGAAATTCTTGAATGCCACGTTGAGAACAAACGGTAAAGCATCATCCGGAGAATTGATCACCGCTCCTCTTTTTATTAACTCTTCTTTTAAGTATTGATTTATCCCGGATACTTCTATATACGCATCTTCCCTGTGCTTCGATGCTTCGGTCAAAGATGCGGCCATAACATCAGCAAGAGGAAGGCTTTGTGTTCCCGACCTCATTCCGTTTTGCTGGCCTCCGCCTATTATCAACGGAGAAACACGGATGCCCTTACGGATATAAAGAAGTCCGACCCCTTTAATTCCATGTATCTTATGGGCAGAGAAAGAGGCCATATCAACACCCATTTTCTTAAGATCAATTGGAAGTTTACCAAGTGACTGAACACAGTCCAGATAAAGTGCAGCAGAAGGAGCCAGAGTCTTTCTTAATTCCCTTATTTGATCCAAAGGAAGAATTGCTCCGGTCTCATTATTAACATGAGTAAAACACAGTAATCCTGTATCCTTATCAAGCATAGACTTAAGCATCTCAAGATCAGGCTTACCGTCTTTGCCTACTGATACATATTTAACTGTGAAACCCTGCTTTTCGAGAGAGGCAAGAGTCTCCAGAGTGCACTTATGCTCAGTATGTGTGGAGATGATTGTCTTTCCCGCACGCGGGTTAGCATGCATGAAGCCCGAGATAGCGGTGTTGGCGCTCTCGGTTCCGCAGGAAGTAAGGATTAGTTCTCCCGGATCGCAAGAAAGTACTGATGCACATGTGCCAAGAGCTTTATCATAAGCACCGGAAGCTGTAATTCCAAGCTTATGAAGAGAACCGGGATTACCCCATCTGTCTCCAGTAAGATCCTCGTTTAAGACTTTAATGACTTCATCACAAGGTCTTGTTGTTGCACTATTATCAAAATAAATCATAATCTTATAAATACTGCCGACCGGATTAAATCCGACCGGCAGTTTAGAACCTGAATTAAGTATCAGCAGTGTCTATTAAAGACCAGCCTGCTTTCTAACTTCCTCAGCAAAATCCTCTTCCTTCTTCTCGATACCCTCACCGAGTCCGTAACGAACGAATCTTGCAACAGAGATCTCTGTACCGAGCTCCTTAGCTGTAGCCTCGATGTACTGAGCGATTGTCTTGTCCTCGTCCTTAACATACTCCTGGTTAAGAAGAACGTTGAGCTTATAGAAGTTCTTGATCTGACCGGGAACGATTCTTGTCTCGATGATCTGCTCGGGCTTACCCTCTTCGAGTGCCTTGTTCTTGATGATCTCAACTTCTCTGTCGAGTGCTTCCTGAGGAACCTCAGACTCAGCTACCCATGAAGGGTTGGAAGCTGCAATCTGCATTCCGATGTTCTTAGCGAATGTCTGGAAAGCATCTGTGGAGATAACTGCGTCATCACCTGTTGTGAACTCAACGAGAACACCAACCTTACCGCCCATGTGGATGTAAGTTGTGATTGCACCGTTGCCGTTTACTTCGAACATGGAGAATCTTCTTACAGAAGTATTCTCTCCGATATCAGCGATAGCTTCCTTGGTAGCAAGCTCTACAGTCTTAGAAGAATCATTGTAAAGAGCTGAAGCCTTGAGAGCATCGATATCAGCAGGCTTAACATTCATGATCTGGTTCTTGATAGTCTCAACGAAAGCCTTGAACTTATCAGTAGCAGCAGCGAAGTCTGTCTCGATGTTGATCTCAACGATAGCACCTGTCTTCTTATCATCAGAAATGATAGATGCAACAACACCCTCAGCAGCTACACGGCTTGCCTTCTTCTCAGCCTTAGCCATGCCCTTCTCACGGAGCCAGTCCTTAGCCTTCTCAATATCACTGTCGCACTCGATAAGAGCCTTCTTGCAGTCCATGATACCGCAGCCTGTAAGATCACGAAGTTCCTTAACCTGTTGTGCTGTAATAGCCATATATGTTTCCTCCTGGATAATTATTTAATTGATCAAGCTTCCTCGGAAGCAGCAACTTCCTCGATTGACTCGGGTGCCTGCTCTTCAGCAGCTTCAACCTGCTCGTCAGCAACAGCCTCACCCTGGAAGTCCTCACCCTGGTGAGCCTCGATAACAGCATCAGCCATCTTACCAGCGATAAGCTTAACTGCACGAATAGCATCATCATTACCGGGGATTACGTAATCAACTTCATCAGGATCACAGTTTGTATCAACGATAGCAACTATCGGAATACCAAGTCTCTTAGCCTCGGATACAGCAAGGTGCTCCTTCTTTGTATCAACGATGAACAAAGCTGCAGGAAGACGATCCATACCAACGATACCGCCGAGGTTCAAGTCAAGCTTAGCCATCTCGAGCTTAAGCTTAGCAACTTCCTTCTTAGGGAGAAGATCAAAGTGACCATTCTGCTCCATCTCACGGAGTTCGAGAAGTCTTGCAACTCTTGTCTTGATTGTCTTGAAGTTAGTAAGTGTACCACCAAGCCATCTGTTGTTTACATAGAACTGACCGCATCTTTCAGCTTCTTCCTTGATGGAATCCTGAGCCTGCTTCTTTGTTCCAACGAAGAGAATGTCGCCCTTCTCAGCGAGTTCCTTCATTGCATCATAAGCCTCGTCAATCTTCTTGACGGTCTTCTGAAGGTCGATGATGTGGATGGTGTTTCTCTCTGTGAAGATGTACTCCTTCATCTTAGGGTTCCATCTTCTTGTCTGGTGACCGAAGTGTACGCCTGCTTCAAGCAGCTGCTTCATTAAAATAACGGGCATAAAAATAATCCTCCTTGTTTTTCTTCCGCAGGACCCTAACTTTACTTAAAGCACAAGAATTTTTCGTCCCGCGTGATTTTTATGCCCGAGTATATTATCAAATACTTTGTGTACAGGCAAGGGGTTTTTAATATTTATTCTGTAGGAAGCCAGACTTTGACTTCACATGAGCCGTTTGTATCAGTTTTGATCCAATATGTGCCTGACACATAATAATTCGCCTCAAGCGTATCCATATCAATAATCTCATCACGGCATGTAGCCACAAGACAGAACTCACGGTTGGCAATCATAGAATTGACTTCGTCAACATATGTATTAGCCGCATTAGAGATCTCTTCACTGTAGAAAATCCTGTCAGCAACGGGGTTGTTGTACATATCCCCTACAAAATACTCGATCTGACCGTCATTGAACCAGATATTATCGGTTTCCCATAAATCCCTGTTTAACATGTACTGGGTGGAATTCATGCCAAGATACATGTTCCCGCCCTCATGCTCGGAGATAGCACTGTCGAATTCAAAATAAGCAGCATAATCATTTCTTAAGTAGTAGCTTGCCCTGTAATGACTATAAGTAATCGTCGTAGCAAGACAAAGTGCGATCAGCACAACCGCATCCATGTAGATTTTCTTATGACTGTTAATATTGAGCCTTCCTGCAAAACACTTACTCCATACAAAAACAAGAAGCAGGAATAAAGAAGGAGATAAAATATCCTGACAATATTTATAACCATCCTCCTGACACTTAGCCAAATAAAGCAAGGTTAGAGTTCCGATCACAATATTAAGGATCAAATACAAAACAAAGCTCTCATCATCGATAAGTTTCCTTATGAATGTTTTACTTTTTGTACCTTTATTCCTTATCTGAATGACTATTATTCCGGTAAGGCCGGCAACGATCAAAACAAGATACATATAGTACTTATAGTAAAAATCCAGGATATTCTTAAGTGCATCAATAACAGTTCCGTAGTTAGTACTAACGGTAAACTGCATATATATGGTTTCAGTCCAATACAAAGGGAACATTAACTGCACTAATACAAAAGCTATAACACCAGTTATACATGACTGCACGAAATACTTTAATGCAAGCTTTCTGTCGATGATCAAAAACCACAGGAACAAAGGAACGACCATTATCAGAAGAATCTGCTTAGTAAATACAAGCATTACCGACAAAACAGCCAAAAGCCATGTGTTCTGTCTTTTTTTGTAGACCACCAGGAAAAGCAAGGAGGTTAAACAAATGCCGATAGTATCGGTGTGGAAATTAAATATCGGTGCGCCTAAAGGCGAACAGAACAGACAGAAGAATGTGGAAACATTAATAAATGTAACAAGTATGCCGATAAAGCGGTTCTTAATATAATCCTTAACGATCTGCCAGATATTAAAAGAAGTGACAGCCAGCATCAATAGATTCACGATGTAGAAACCTGCCATGATACTGAATCCTGTAAATTTGCAAATAATAGCAACTATTAAAGGATTAAGTCCCGGATACAAAGGAATGAAAGGTACATTCGTCTGCTGTAAAAAATCAACCTTATAGGGATTAATGCCCTCTACTGCAAAATGAGCTAGACGGAAACTGACATAGTCTCTAAGCTCGTTATATCCGTTAAGAATAATGGAGGCGGTGGGAACATTAGCCGTAAGTTTAATGATCCTTGCAATAGGCCAAAGCAGTATCAGCAACGATATAACAGTAATTATCAGCTCTTTTGTTTTATTATTGATCTTAGTTTCTTTTAAATCATTCATACTGTAAACAAGTATATAAAAGACTTCGGTTTTGTACTAATATATCAAACAGAAAGGTGGTTCTCAATGACTCTCACACAATACCAAAAAGATTTCCTGACAAAACTAATCAGTATTAAATCAGTAGGAGGAGAAGCTTCGGAAGGCGCACCATATGGGCGTGAACCGCGTGAAGCTTTGGACTATTTCCTTAATGAAGCACAAAAAGCCGGTTTTAAGACCGGTGTCGTCGGCGACCGTGCCGGATTTGTAGAGTTCGGCGAAGGAGACCGAATGCTCGGCATAGTCTGCCACGTAGATGTAGTTCCCGTAGGTGACGGTTGGAACACGGATCCTTTCGAGCTGACTTTCAAAGAGACAGACGAGTACGGAACCGTGATGATAGGCAGAGGCATTATAGACGATAAAGGGCCTGCTGCCGCTTCTTTCCTTGCTATGAAGGAACTTTTTGATGAGGGAAAGACTCCGGATAATTACAAAGTCAGACTTATTCTCGGTACAGACGAGGAAAGAACAGCGTCCTGTATCGAATACTACACGGCACATGAACAGATTCCGGACTTCTCAATTACACCTGATGCAGAGTTTCCTGTTATCTTCAGCGAGAAGAGTATCTTCCGCGTCTGTATAAAAGACACTAAACTTGAAGGCTTTACTGCAAATGGCGGCTCGGCACCTAATATGGTTCCCGCTCAGGCAGAATGTTCTATTGAAGGAAAAGAATTCAAAGCGACCGGTAAACCCGCTCATGCAGCAAGAACCGACCTCGGTATAAACGCAATAGAACTACTTGCCAGACAATTAGATGATAATGGAATAGATCTTAATAAGTACCCTTTACTTAAGTTTATCAGGGACTTTAACGGAGAGGAGTTTACAGGCTGTAAAACGCCTGATGAATCAGGAATCCTTACATCTAATATCGGTATTCTTACTGTTAATGAGAACGAATGCAGTATTCTTATCGACTTCCGTGTCCCGATTAGCTACGACCTGGATGAAGTGTTCCAGATCTTAAGCCGGAAGGCTGAAGAATACGGACTTGAGGCTGTAGCAGAAGAAAAACTCAAAGGCATCTATACCGACAAGAACTCCCCTTCTGTCGTAAAGCTTACCGATATCTGGAGCAAGCACATGAGCAAGATATCGGGATTCAAGGAAGGCTACCGTGAGATATACACCGATGCCGTTTCAATCGGCGGTGGAACATATGCCAAGTTCATTTCGAATACAGTCGCTTACGGATTCCAGGCTCCATGGCAAGAAGACCAATGTCATAAGGCTAATGAATTTGCTTTTGTATCCGACTTCCTCGAGTGGATCAAGATAATAAAAGATGTTATAGAAACATTTGAATAAAAAAATGCCGGACACAAGTCCGGCATTACTTTTACTCATTTATCCGTTCTATCAAAACTGACCGGGAAGCTCAAGAGTCCTTTCCTTATTAAGCTTCGAGCAAACCTCGATGAACTTATCAAGAGGAACATTTCTTACCTGCTGGTTGGAGCCTCTTACGTTAACTGAAACTTCATTAGCAGCAGCCTCTTCGTTACCGAGTACAAGGATATAAGGATCCTTCATTGTCTTGAATCTCTTGATCTTATCTCTCATGTTGATATCGCTGTAATCAACTTCAACGCGGATACCTGCTTCCTTCAAAGCCATCTCAACCTTCTTGGCATACTCATTATGCTCTTCCCTGATAGGAACAATTGCAACCTGGAAAGGATTGAGCCAGAAAGGATATGCACCCTTGAAGTGTTCTGTGATGATACCGATAAATCTCTCCAAAGAACCGAAGATTGCTCTGTGGATAACGATCGGCATCTTCTGTGTACCGTCCTGATCAACGTAAGTCAGTTCGAAGTTATGAGGTAGCTGGAAGTCGAGCTGTACTGTACCGCACTGCCATTCTCTTCCAAGAGCATCCTTGATCTGAAGGTCGATCTTCGGTCCGTAGAACGCACCGTCGCCCTCATTGATCTCGTAGTTACCCTCGCCGTATTTCTCATCGAGGATCTCCTTCAAAGCAGCCTCTGCCCTGTTCCAGGACTCGATATCTCCCATAAAGTCATCAGGTCTTGTGGAGAATTCGGCACGGTATGTAAGACCGAATGTCTTGTAGATCTCGTCTGCAATCGCGATAACATCCTTGATCTCATCCTTGATCTGAGCTTCAGTAACGAATGTATGGTCATCATCCTGACGGAACTCCTGAACTCTGAACAAGCCGTTCATCTGTCCGGACTTCTCCTTACGGTGAAGAACATCATACTCACTGTATCTGATAGGAAGTTCCTTATAAGAGTGCATTGTTCTCTTGTACTCGATCATGGCATTAGGGCAGTTCATAGGCTTTGCAGCCATTGTATCCTCAGCCTCGATAGAGAACTGTGCTGTCTCATCTGAAGAAACTGCATCAGTAGCCTCTGTACCCTGAGTCTTACCGGGAACAATAAACATGTTGTTTACATAATGAGCCCAGTGACCGGAGATAAGCCAGAGCTTCTTGTTATTGATCAAAGGAGCTGATATCTCGTTATAGTCGTGCATAGCCTGAAGTTCACGTGAATACTTCATGAGCTGTGAATACATTGTCCATCCCCTCGGGAGCCAGTAAGCCATACCGGGAGCTGTATCTCTGAACATAAACATATCAAGAGCAACACCGATCTTCTTGTGGTCTCTCTCCTGAGCCTCCTTAAGCCATGTTAAGTGAGCCTTGAGTTCATCCTTGGAAGGGAAAGCGAAAAGATAGATTCTCTGAAGCTGGTCTCTGTTCTCGTCACCTCTCCAATAAGCACCTGATACGTTCTTAATCTGGAAAGCAGCCTGGAAAAGAGCCTGTGAATTATCGATATGAGGTCCGCGGCAAAGATCTACGAAGTCGTCACCTGTATAGTAAACAGTGATGAGTTCATCCTCAGGAAGATCATTGATAAGCTCAGTCTTAAATTTCTGATCCTTGAAGATCTCCAAAGCTTCGGAACGGCTGACTTCCTTACGTGTCCAGTCCTCTCTCCTCTTGATGATCTCACGCATCTTATCCTCAATGACCTTGATATCTTCTTCACTTACAGGTCTCGGGAGTGTGAAATCATAGTAGCAGCCGTCTGCGATCTCGGGTCCGATGGCATACTGCACATTCTCCTTACCGAATATCTCGATTACTGCCTTGGCCATGATATGGGCCAGAGAGTGACGGTAAACACTCAAAAACTCTTCGCGTTCCATTGAAAAGAACCTCCTAAATGCTCATAAAAACGTGCTTAAGATATTACACTTATTAATAAAAAACGGCAAGTTATCAAACTATATTGTGAACTCAAGGCGTTCACCTGAGGTCGGATGGTCAAAAGACAGAAAGCAGGAAACAAGCCCTATTCCATCTTCAGACTTCTCCCCTCCATACTTAACATCGCCTTTTAAAGGATGTCCCGTGTGAGAGAACTGAGCTCTTATCTGATGGGACCTTCCGGTCAAAAGCTTCACATCAACTGTCGTAAACCCGTCTTCAAACTTACCTGCTTTGTACAAAAGCTCGCACTTTTTGCTTCCGGGAACTTCCGTGTCAAATACAGTAACCTTGTTCTTCTTCTCATCTTTAATAAGATAGTTTACAAGCTTACCCTCACCTTCAAGTTTTCCTTTAACAACGGCGCGGTAACGCTTCTCGAATGTCCCCTTACGGATCTGGTCAGATAAACGCGAAGCGCTTTTCGACGTGCGTGCGAAAACCATTACCCCGGACACGTTGCGGTCCAACCTGTGAACGAGACCCAGGTACACATTACCGGGTTTGTTGTATTTCTCCTTGATATAGGCTTTAAGGAAAGTGAGCATATCAGGGGCACCGGTTCCGTCAGACTGAGAAAGAAACCCTGACGGTTTAATTGCCACGAGAAGATGGTTGTCTTCGAATATTACCTGCGGGGTGTCCATCTTGAAGCCTGTCCGCAAGGAAGGAAAATATTCATGTTTGTAACCGGCAGTCCGAGTTCGTCACTAACGGTCTTGCCGCCGAATTTTGATCCGCATGTAAGGTCAAGAACATTGCCGACTGCATTGGAACCCAATTCAGTTGCATAGGAACTTATTATCACGAACAAAGGGTTATCCGAAAGCAAAAGTGCTGTTCTGCTTACGAACTCATAAAGAGACTTCTCGATCTCCCACAACTCACCCTTAGGGCCTCTTCCATACTTGGGAGGATCCATAATGATTCCGTCATACTTCCTGCCGCGTCGGATCTCACGCTCGATAAAACTTCTGCAGTCCTCGTTAATAAACCTTACATACGAGGACTCGAGACCGGAAGCCACGATGTTCTCCTTTGCGCGCGCTATCATGCCCTTACTCGAATCAACATGTACAACTTCAGCTGAGCCATGCAAAGCAGCAGCACATGTGGCTGCTCCCGTGTAAGCGAAAAGGTTAAGGACTTTGATGTCACTCCTGCCTGACTTTACGGCATCAGATATGAGTTTTCCCGCAAAATCCCAGTTGCTCGCCTGCTCGGGGAACAGACCGGTATGCTTGAATGATGTAGGTTCGATTATGAATTCGAGCTTCTTACCTAATGACTCGTAATTGATATTCCACTTGGGAGGCATGGATTTTATCTTCTGCCAGGCCCCGCCGCCCGTATCACTTCTTACATAGACTGCATTGGGTTTATCAATCTGATTCCATTCGACTTCCCGGCCGTTTTTGATGACAGGCCAGACAGCCTGAGGATCAGGGCGCCTTAAAAGAACATCGCCCCAACGCTCATACTTTTCCTGCCATCCTGCGTACAGGACTTCAAAATCTTTCCAACCGGATGCTACAAACATCAGTTAACCGACAAAGCTTCGGATGTTGCTACGACACCGCCGTCATATACCAATTCACATGTATATGAACCGTTTGTGTAACGCTCACCCCAGAAATCACAGTTTGCAACCGTCAAACCGTTCACAGGTACTTCTATTGACTGGATCAGCTCATCATTCTTATAAAGATTAGCCGTAAATGTCAGGTACATAGGAGTATTAAAGTAAACGACGGCTTCTATTGCCTCTTCCTGGGACATAGAGCGTCCGTTAAGAGGATTTCCCATAACAGAATCATACCAGACTGTATCTACAACAACATCATCAAAAAAAGGCTGATAAAAAGAAGTAGGCATTCCGTTCTCATCAACAAAAGCTATGGAAGCGTATGGAGTTATAAACACTTCGCTGATGCCCGTCATATCGGTGATCTTCCAATCTTTGTTCTTCTTCGAAAGAACAAACTGGATCTCTACATCATCGGTGTCGCTGTCAGCGATGAAATCCCTTACCTCGTCTTCAGTTCCCATAGGAACGTTCTCCAGTATATGCACACCCGAGAACTTTACGGTTATCTTTGCTTCATCTCTGTTGTTATTAACCTTGGGCTCCATAAGTTCATAAGAAGTATTACCTATCTGCTCAAGTGCGAGCTGCATCCCCGCTTCGGTAATCTGAGGCATTTCAATAGAGTCAGAGTTGGATTCCAACCATGATGCCGGGTCATTATAGAAATCATCAAGAGTAGCGGTAAGAACTTTTGATGCATCTTTACCTGCGAGTTTCTTTAACAAATTGGAACAACCGGTCATCGGAAGTATCATTGACGCGACCAGTACTAATGAAATAATTTTCTTTAATGAACGCTTCATGTAAAACACCTTTTCGTAATAAATCAATTAAATTATACACTCAAAGGGCAAATTTTAATATATAATAGATTTTAATCGCTTAACGGAAAGGAATTGTAATGTCTCAAAATCCGCACATTTTAATCTGTGATGACGACCCGATCGTACACGAGTCTTTAAGTTTATATTTGGATAATGAGCGTTATACTCATTCAGATGCCTATGACGGTAATGAATCCGTTAAGCTTGCTAATTCCGACAATCCTGACCTTATCTTGCTTGACGTAATGATGCCCGAGATGAACGGTCTTGATGTTTGCCGTGAATTAAGAAAGACCATGTCTACACCTATTATCATCCTTACAGCTAAGGGTGAAGAGATCGACCGCGTATTAGGTCTTGAGCTCGGAGCCGATGACTATATTGTTAAACCCTTCTCACCAAGAGAGGTAGTTGCAAGGATCAAGGCCGTATTAAGAAGAACAGAATCAACTGCAGCTGAAGTGCCGAACGCTAATCAGGTGCTGAGATTTGACGGTCTTGAGATTAATATCGAGAATTATTCTGTTAAGGTTAATTCGAAGCCAATAGCATTCACACCTAAGGAAGTTGAGATACTGCATCTTCTTGCATCACACCCCGGTTCCGTAATGAGCCGTGACAAGATCCTAAAGTCTGTATGGGGTGATGACTTCGACGGAGATCTTAGAACGATCGATACTCACATCAAGAGAATCAGACAGAAGATAACCTATGAAGGCAGCAGATGGAACATCTCTACAGTATATGGAGTAGGATACAAATTCGAGGTTTCTTAAGTGTTTCACCATAGCTACATAATGCGAAGAATGTTCTTTCTTGTGTTTGTAGCTCTCGCTGCAGCAGCACTTCTTGCAGGAATTGCATTCGGAATAGCAGGTAGAAAAGCTGCTTACAATTACCAGGTAAACGAATCCTCAATACAAAGAGACAAAATCATAGAAGTATTCTATACGGCTACTGAGCGTATGTCACTTGAAGAGCTGTACAGGTATGTCCTCTACCCTTCTTGCGTTTCCAACCGCGAGTATTTTATAGTCGACCGCAACGGCAAAATCGTCGTTCCTTCGAATGCTTATTTAACTACTGATTCAGACAAGCAGACAGCATTGGAATATATAAGCGAGAATCTGGAAGATGAAAATGCGTGGGAAGGCGGCTTCGCTTTCATTGATGCACAAGGGTTCAGCAATGATATATTCCTCATGACTGTACCTTTCACAAAGGGCGATTCCAATTATTATATTGTTCAGTATACGCTTGTTAATGAAGGCAGCGATCTTATTAATGATTACATTAATATCCTTTTCTTATCCACATTGGCAGCTGCTTTGGCTATGCTCCTGCCTACTGTTGTATTCGTTGAACTCATAACCGAACCTTTGCAGGAAGTTAATCAGGTCGCCAAGGAATATGGAAGAGGCAACCTTCAGATCAGGGCAAATGAGAGTCATGTCGGTGAAGCGGGAGAACTTGCTGAATCTTTCAATAATATGGCGGACAGGTTATCGCAATCGATCAATGATCTGACCAATGAGAGAAATAAACTTGAGAATATTTTTAATATTATTTCTGAAGGTATTATCGTATTTGATATAACTGGAGAAGTAACATTCTCAAACGATAAGATGACTGACATCTTCTCAAAGGTTCCTCACAAGACCACATTTGACAAAAAGCTTCAGCTCGTTCCTTTCGAAGAGTTTTGGGAGAATCTGGCGATAAGCATGGATTCGGGTGAGACATCAAAGAAAACCGAAGAAGGAACGAATTATGCATACGAGTACACCATAGTACCGAGATTCGATTCATCTAACCAGATATGCATCGGTGCTACTGCATTCTTCAGAGATATAACGGAAGCACATAAGCTTGATATGACCAGACGAGACTATGTTGCCAATATCTCCCATGAGTTAAGAACTCCTCTTCAGACCTTGCGCGGACTTATCGAGCCTCTCGCAGACGGTATGGTTAAGACCGAAGAAGACCGTATGAGGTACTATGACATAATCCTCAACGAGACCTTGAGACTTTCCCGTCTCATAGACGACATGCTTGAGCTTTCCAAGCTTCAGTCCAGAACGATCGCGTTTAGAATGTTCCCGTTCAACATGAACGAGATCCTCGATAGTATTGAAACACGATTCAAATCCGTTATGAAAGAAGCCGGGATCTACTTTAGTGTTCACAAGAACACAGGTGAACTTCCCACAGTAAACGGTAACCCTGACCGAGTAAACCAGATCCTCGTAATCCTTCTTGATAATGCCAAGAAATACACGCCTTCAGGAGGAAGTATTACTATTACAAGTGATTATGACGAAGAGATAGGTAAAGTCTTCATCTCGGTTTCCGACACAGGACAAGGCATCCATGAGTATGATATAGGCCATATTTTCGAGAGGTTCTTTAAGGCAGACCGCGCACGAGGCAAGAAAGGAACCGGTCTTGGACTTGCCATCGCGAAAGAGCTTCTAACTTACATGGGAGAAGACATTACCGTAGAAAGCGAATACGGCAAGGGAACCAAGTTTACGTTCACTCTTAAGAAGGCTGAAGTAGTCAATTCATGGGAGTAAGAGTCAATAAATACATAGCTTCTTCAGGATATTGCTCAAGAAGAGAAGCAGATAAACTCGTCATGGACGGGTGCGTCATGGTTGACGGTATAATAGCGCAGAACGGCACAATAGTTGAAGATGAAAGTGTGGTTACCGTTAATGGCAAGCAAATCTCGCCTGAGGAAAAGAAGATATATATCGCACTTCATAAACCGCTTGGTATTACCTGCACTACTGACAGGAGAGATCCTTCCAATATCATTGATTTTCTTAATATGGATGACAGGATCTTCCCCATCGGAAGACTCGATAAGAACTCTTCCGGTCTGATTTTGCTTACAAATGACGGCGATATTGTTAATAAGCTGCTAAGAAGCGAGAACGGTCACGAGAAAGTATATAACGTACGCGTCGATCATAAGATCGCCCCGGGGTTCAAGGAAAAAATGGAAGGCGGAGTAGTGATACTGCGAAGAAAGACTCTCCCCTGCAAAGTTGAGATCACAGGAACACACACATTCGATATCACCTTAAAGCAGGGACTCAACCGCCAGATCAGGCGTATGTGTGATGCGTTAGGATACAGAGTAACCAAATTAAGAAGGATAAGATTCGTTAATATTGAATTGGGAGATATGAAACCCGGAGACTGGCGTTATCTTACTAAACAGGAGATAGATGGATTAAAATCTGCCAATCAGCCTGACTAACCGTTCGAACGGACGCTTGAGAACAACATACCAGATTTCTTTTGGCGAATACTTCTCAACCATGATCGTATAAACGCCGGCAAGTCTTCCTGCAATTACATCAGTAAAGACCTGATCACCGACCATAACTGCCCTGTCTTTATCAGTCTGCATGAGTTTAAGAGCTCTGTAAACTCCGTCCGGTCTGGGCTTATGAGCATAAGTAATACAAGGAATATCAAGAGCCTTTGCAATTCCTGCGGACCTTCCTGACTTTGCATTGGAAACAAGACAGCAAACGAACCCCTCACACGTGATTTTCTTAATAAAATCATAAGCGAATTTATCTGGAGCCTTGGCATGGTCAGGGCCCAAAGTATTATCAAAATCGAGTAAAAGACAGGTCTTACCTGCCTTCTTGAGCTCATCAAGCGGTATATCATACACGCTCTTACATACTTTATCGGGCTTCATTGCAGAAAAAATATTCATGTTTAACGATTGTAATTATAAAAAAGTAAAAAGTAAATCATCTTGTGATATTATAATGTGCGATAAAGAAGAGAGGTTACTGATATGAAGATTGCAAAATTCGGTGGTTCATCACTTGCTAATGCGTTTCAGATAAAGAAAGTATGCGAGATCATTCTGGCTGATCCTGACAGAAGGATCATTGTTGTGTCCGCTCCGGGCAAACGCGACAAGAATGATATCAAGGTAACAGATCTTCTTATAGCTACAGCTAATGCCGGACTTGCAGGTAAATCATATGATAAGGAACTGCAAAGAGTAATCGACAGATATAAGGAGATTTGCGACGATCTTAATATCGAAGACAAGCTCCCCGAGATCATCGATACACTTAAGGCAGCAGCTGCTTCAGATACAAAAGACGAGAACAGATATCTCGATACACTTAAAGCAATGGGCGAAGACTGCTGTGCAAGACTTGTATCAGCATACTTAACTTCAATAGGACACCCTGCAAAGTACTGCAGTCCCAAGGAGTGCGGTCTTTTCCTTGAGCATGATGCCGCAGGTAAAGCAAGAATCCTCGGTGAGTCTTATGACAATCTCGAACAGTTAAAGCACGAGAAAGAGATCTGTATCTTCCCCGGTTTTTATGGCTGTGGAAAAGACGGTAGAGTAATAACATTCTCAAGAGGCGGTTCAGATATTACAGGTTCTATCCTTGCAGGTGCTGTAAATGCGGATGTTTATGAGAACTGGACAGATGTCGACAGCGTATTTGCAGTTAATCCGAGCCTTGTTAAGAACCCCTTCCCTATCACTGAGATAACTTATGACGAGATGAGAGAGCTCGCTTATGCCGGCTTCTCAGTTCTTCACGAAGAGGCTCTCTACCCTGTTTATGTACGTGGTATTCCCGTTCATATTAGAAATACAAATAATCCTTCCGCTAAGGGTACCAGAATCGTATCCGAGAGAACTCATTATGATTCACTCGTAACGGGTATCGCCGGAGAGCGCGGATTCCTTACCATTACAGTTACAAAGTACCTCATGAATCACGAAGTCGGATTCATATCCACGCTTCTTAATATAATGGCCGATGAGGGTATTCCGATCGAGCACATTCCTTCAGGAATCGATTCGATCACTATTATCGCGAGAAAGAAATACTTTACTCCCGAGAAGGAAGAAATCGTACTCAACCGTTTCAGGAACGAGGCAAAAGCTGAGTCAGTAAAGGTAGACAGAGATCTTGCAATCGTTATGATCGTCGGACAGGCTATGGAGAAGTCAGTTGGTATCATGGCAAGAGCGGCTTCTGCGCTCTCTGCAGCCGGCATCAACTTAAGAATCGTTAACCAGGGTGCTTCCGAGATCTCAATGATGTTCGGTGTGGCCGAAGAATATAAGGATTACGCAATAAGAGTTCTGTATAAAGAATTATTCAGATACTGAGAATTCATATATTATCGCGCCTTCAAGATCGGTCCTTCTGATCTCACATCCGTATTCTTCAAGTCTTTGAATTGTAGATGGGGCAGGATGTCCGTATGGGGAATTCCTGACCACTGATATTATTGCGGTTTGTGGAGACACGGCTTCCAGAAATGCTGTACCTGTTGAATATGCGGAACCGTGATGACCTACTTTAAGTATGTCTGAATCAAGGTCTGCGCCTTCCCTTATCAGTTCAGATTCTGTATCAAATCCGATATCACCGGTAAACAGGATGCTTGTCGAATTATAAACCATCCTTAAGACGACGCTGTCTTCGTTACCGCCGTCATGAACCTCGTGCGGCCAGATACAATAGAGTATAAGATCATCATCCATTTGTATCTCATCCCCGCATTTTAAGTCATAGCAGGTAAGCATCCGTCTGATCCTGCCGGCACTGTTAAGGTAATTGATGCCGCCGATGTGGTCTTCATCCATATGAGTCGCAACTGCAATGTCAACACTTCCGATACCGTAGTAATCAAGAACGGAGGATACCGAATAATGCCCCTCATCCTCTACACCGCCATCAATAAGTATGGATCCTTGATCATTAGTAATAAGGCACGAATCACCCTGCCCCACATCTATAAAAATAACTGTCAGATCAGGACGGTTAACAAAATCTACAAACATGAATACAGCCGCGGCAAAAGTTATCAGAATAACTGCCGGTTGAATGATTCTCTTAATTATCGAACGTGGAAACAGACTTATAACAATTAAAGCAAACATACTCTTTATGAAGAAATCCGATAAACCTCTTGATGACGCACCGTCAAAAGAAACAGATGAACACAGACGTGTCATATTAAGCAAAATATGCAGCAGAAACGAACATGCATGAGGAAGCCCTGTAATTACGGATGGAACAAAGAAAACACAAGCTGCAGTTGCAATAAATGAGCCTGCAATCTGTACAAACAGGTGAACAAACGAGAAGTAATAACAGCTTCTTTCCCAAAACGGCATCATCCCTATAACGGCTGCAAACGATGGTGACAAGATATCTGCCGTTTTATCAGGAATCCTGATATCCGTTAGTTTCTTATGAATCCCTCCGGAAAGATAATGAATAGATAAAGAAGCGGCAAAGCTCATCATATAACCCGATGACAAACAACCATAAGGATCCTCAACAAATATCATAATCGTGGCAAGTGCCATTCCCGACAGATAGTCTCTGCACATAAACGCACATATACTCATTACGGCGGCTCTTGTAACTGAGCCCGACCATCCCGTAAAAGTACCAACAAGAATACAAAAAGCTATATAAAGCGGTCCCGAATACCGTTTCTTCATATGTGAAGCAGAAACCACAGATGCCAATATCATTAGAAACCCCGCGAAATGAGTACCGGATACAGCCAAAAGATGCGAGCAGTTTGAGAGCCTGAATGCTCTTAACACATCATCTTCAACGAGCGAAGAATCCCCCATAAAAACAGCTGCAGCCAGTGCTTTATCGGCTTCATCAAATAGCGAGAGTGCAAAGCATCTCAATTTGTATGAATAAGTTCCTGCAAATGATGCCAGACGGCCGGTAAGATTAGATTCATTCAGTATATCGACCGCATATGGCTTCAGGATTCCTCTGATACCTCTTCTTTTAAGATATCCGGCATAATCAAATTCTCCGGGATTTGAAGGAGTATCAGGCATATAAATATCCCCTCTTATATACAGATCCTGCCCGACATCGGGGTAATCTTCAAAAGTCTTGTAAAGAAGTCTTCCAAAACTGTCAGTTACTATCTCAAGTTCAACGGTACCGTCAAGGTTATAATCTATATGCCTTACGTAACCGTAAAACTCTGCGTCATACACATTTACAGAAAATGAATTAACATTCACATAGATATTAATTGCAAGCAAAGCAATCAAAGCCGGAATTACAAGCGGTCTTAACATAAAAAAGGTCTTAATCTGTCTAAATATCTGCTCAGACTGATATCTATAAATCATGATGTTATGTTAGAATAATAAAGTTGAAAGTTTGCCTACCAAATGAAGACAAAAAACGACAAAAAACGACAAGAGTACGCCTTAATTCATTATGACTATCGACTTTCGTAAAACTAAGTTCACTGCCCTTGCGGCGTCAATCAGCCAGTGTCCTGTGGCTGATATGCCCGAAGTTGTTATGTCGGGAAGATCAAATGTAGGCAAGTCATCCCTTATTAACGCTCTTGCTGATAACAAAAAGCTTGCAAGAGTATCACAAACGCCGGGAAAGACGCGCGCTGTCGTTTTCTTTGAAGTTGATAATAAGATCAGGATAGCCGATCTTCCGGGATATGGTTATGCCAAGGTCTCCAAAGAGAAGAAAGCGGAATTCTCTTCCCTCGCGGACAGTTACTTCACATCAGGACGTAAATTTGACCTTGTTCTTCACCTGATGGACATCAGAAGAGAGCCAAGCAAGGAAGATATTGCCATGCTTGAGTATATGAACTCTAATTCTATTAGGTATTTTGTGGTATTTACCAAGGCAGACAAGTTTTCAAAGGAAGGCATGCGCCGCAGAGTCGAAGAACTCAAAGATATTTATAATTTCGATGATAATGCTGATGTTTTTGCAGTATCTTCGGATAAAAAACTGGGCATTGAGGAGCTTCGTGAGTCAATTGCCCAAGTCCTCATTCAATAAGAGGGCAAAATTGTAAAATTTGGACAGTTGCTTTTATAAGCATGTTGCAAGATACTAGTTACGTAAAGGAGAGATAAATGCTACAGCTTGAACCTTACGGTCCTATCGGTATCATCTCACACAACGCTAACGCCGATTTTGTTAAGGCGGTTAGTGATACTTTATCACAGAAGCGCAAGAAGCGTTTTGAAGGAAATACCAATCCTTATGTAAATACTCCCGGTTATTACCGTTCCAACTATATTCTTGATTCTAATCTTGTCCGTTTCCAGACCGGTGAGGGCAAATTTCAGATCGAAGAATCTGTAAGAGGTCATGATATTTTCATTATCACTGATGTTCTTTCCCACAACGAGACTATAGATATATTCGGTAATAAGCGTGTCCTCTCACCTGACGATCATTACAGGGATCTTTTGAGAATTGTATCCACATGTTCAGGTAAGGCCAGAAGAGTTAACGTAATCATGTCTTTCGTATATGAGGGACGCCAGGAAAAGCGCGAGTCATCTAACGAGTCTATGGATGTCGCAGCTGTTTTGAAGCAGCTTTATGAGCTTGGTGTTGCTAATCTCATTATTTTCGACCCGCATGACGGACGTATCTCGAATGCAGTTCCTCTTATGGGTATTGATTTCCCTAAGAGTGCTTACAAGATAATCACAACACTGCTGTCCACTTTCGATACTATCAAGGTTGATAAAGAGAGAACTCTTGTTGTCAGCCCTGATGAATCCGGTGTTAACAGAGGAATCTTCTACTCCTCCCTTATGAATCTCCCGCTCGGTATCTTCTACAGAGACAGGGACTACACCAAGAAGGTTGACGGCCAGCATCCTATCAAGGCTTATAAGTACTTAGGCGACGACATTTCCGGCCGTGATGTCCTCATTATCGACGACATGATCAATTCCGGAAGCACGATGCTGCGTACTTCCAAGATACTTAAGGTACATGGTGCACGCGACATTTACTGTCTTGCTCCGTTCGGTCTGTTTACGGATGGACTTGATACATTCGATGAAGCATATGAAGACGGCGTTATCAAAGCTGTTCTTTGTACAAATCTTAACTATCAGTCTCCTGAGCTTCTTTCACGTGACTGGTATGTTAACGTTGACATGATTCCTTATATCGCAAGGATAATCGAAGCTATTAATGCTAATGAATCAGTTACCGATCTTATCAACTCAACCTCAAGGATCACAGAGTTCTTAGGCCAGATGAGAATCGGCGAACTTTTTGACGAGTTTGATGTTAAAGACGAGTAATTAAAGGAGAGGTGCAAACATGACTTCAGTTCCCGCAGATGAGAGATCGTATTCCCGATATAACCAGTATGGCGAGAATCCTATGGCTCCTGTAGCTCCTATAGGAATTATCCCTTTGAAAGGCAGTGTCGAGTTTACCGAGAAGGTTAACTACTATCTCACTACGAGAAGATCCGAGTACCAGCAGGAAGCACTTGTATCCAAGTATCCCGGTTTCTACCGTCAGGATTACAGGATCGATGTTGAGAATGCAAGATTCTCATCCGGTGAAGGTAAAGCCGTTATCAAGCAGACTGTAAGAGGTCATGACCTCTATATCATAAGTGACGTAATGAATCCGTCTATTACATATAAGATGTACGGACAGATGAATCATATGAGCCCTGATGATCACTATCAGGATCTTAAGAGAGTTATTCTTGCTTGCTCCGGTAAGGCCAGAAGAATCAATGTAATCATGCCTTTCCTCTATGAGAGCCGTCAGCACAAGAGGAACGCCCGTGAGTCACTCGACTGTGCATTCGCTTTGGAAGAGCTCTATAACCTTGGTGTTGCAAACATCATTACTTTCGATGCACACGATGAGAGAGTTGCTAATGCTATCCCTCTTTCAGGCTTCGAGTCACTCCCTTCCAATTACCAGATAATCAAGGAGATGTACCGTCAGATCCCTGACCTTTCATTCTCCAAGGGTAAGTTCATGGTAGTATCCCCTGATGAGGGTGCTATCGGAAGAGCTATGTACTATGCTTCAATCCTCGGAGTTCCTCTCGGAACTTTCTATAAGAGAAGAGACTATACTACTGTTGTTAACGGAAGAAATCCCATCATAGCTCACGAGTTCCTTGGTGATTCTGTTGAGGGTATGGATATTCTTATTGTTGATGACATGATCTCTTCCGGTGATTCTATGCTTGATATCGCAAAGGCAATGAAAGAAAGAGGAGCAAGAAAGGTATTCTGTGCTGTTACTTTCGGTCTGTTCACAGAAGGAATCGATAACTTCAATAAGGCTTATGAAGCCGGAATGTTTGATAAGGTCTTTGCTACTAACTGCATCTACAGAAGACCTGAACTTCTCGAGGCACCCTGGTTTGCTGATGTTAATATGTGTAAGTTCGTTGCGCTTTTGATCGATGCTATCA
The DNA here is from genome assembly GCA_024691325.1 of Saccharofermentans sp. GTDB lineage: Bacteria > Bacillota > Clostridia > Saccharofermentanales > Saccharofermentanaceae > Saccharofermentans. The sequence goes on from JAILNR010000038.1 coordinate 66,127, forward strand.
ACCATGATGCTTCCCTGTCTAACCTCATCAATCCTACTGAGAAGATCAAGAAACTCCTCAAGGAAAAGGGCGAGAACATCTGATCTTAAACGATGGCACAGGCAAGAAGAACATCCGGAAAAAGACCAACTTCCAGATCTTCAACCAAGAAGAAAGCACCTGCCAAGGCACCTTCGTCAGGTATCGCTGAATATTTTCACGCATTTTCAAAGACACGTATTTTTGTGCCTGTAATGACTGTTGTGGTAATGGCAGTTATCATACTTGTTGATTTGCTTGTTTCGTGGAACAATTATGACCGCTTCTTCAAGATTTTAGGTTTTGAATTGCTTATCGCCGGTATCGTTTGGGTTATCGGCATGGTTTTAAGCTTTGGTGAACCTTCAGGCAACACCGGAAACTAATGGCATTCGACGGTATAACTGCACACATCCTTGCGAACGAATTAAATTCGCTTCTTACAGGGACAAGAATAGATAAAGTATTCCAGCCTGACCGTCAAACGGTAGTAATGCACATACGGGCAAACGGCCGTATGGAAAAGCTTCTTATATCCGTTAATCCGTCCTCTGTCCGAATGAACATGACTTCATCAGACAGGGAGAATCCGAAGATGCCTCCCTCCTTCTGCATGCTTTTAAGGAAGTACTTATCGGGAGCTAAGATTGAATCCGTCAGCTGCCCTTCCTACGAGAGAATAATAGAGATAAAAGCAAGCAATACTGATGAACTCCATGATTCAAAGACATATACTCTTATCTGCGAACTGATGGGCAGATACTCTAATATCATTCTTGTTAATCAGACAGGAAAGATCATCGACAGTCTCGTTCATGTAGATATGAGCGTAAACAGATACCGTGAAGTCATGCCCGCAAGAATCTACGACTATCCTCCCACGCAGGATAAACTTACCATAGAGCAGGCATTATCTTATTGTACGGACGGGAGACTTCCAATTAAGGACGAAGAATTCGGACGTCCCGCAGATAAAGCTTTACTTGATTCCGTTAAAGGAATGTCTCCTTCACTTTCAAGACGCATCGTTTCTAAGGCAGGTATTGATGACAGGATTCCCGTTAAGAGTCTTTCTTCAGCTGAGAAGGATTCTTTACTGAATGTATGCTCTTCATTATTTGAAGACATAACTGCATTTAGTATCAAGCCTACGATTTACTTTAACGAGGACTCTCTTCCCCTTGAGTTCTCTCCATTCTTCTTTAATGACAGCAAGGATGCCTCGCACTATGAATCCATGTCTGAAACCATAGACAAATTCTACGAATCAAAGGACAAATTCATTGATCTGGACCGCAAAAAGCATATATTGTCTATCACTATAGACAGTGCTCTGTCACACGCAGTCCGTAAACTTCAGATTCACGAAGATGATCTTAAGGAAGGTGCTAAAGCAGAGTACTACAAAAAGTGCGGTGACTTGATCCTGGCAAACACATACAGGATTGAAGAGCACGCTTCTTCATTCACCTGCGAGGATTATTATGAGGATCCGCCCAAGCCTGTTACCATCAAACTTGATCCTGTTATGGACCCTTCTTCAAATGCACAGGAATACTACAAAAGATTCCGTAAAGCCAAGCGTAAGTCCTCACTTTCTGAGGATTATATAGCATCTGACAAGGAGGCTGTATCCTACTTCCGTTCTTTAAGAGCAGCAGTAGCAGCTGCTTACTGTGAAGAAGACATACTTGCACTTAACCAGGAATTGTCCGCGCTTGCTTCAAGCAATGCCAAAGCCACAACTTCCGCCTCTACTTCACAGGGAAACCCTAACAGGACCGTAGGTATGGCAAAGTCCGGTAAACAAGCCTCAAGGGCTATGCGTGAAGCCGCCAAGAGAGCTGCACAGAAGAACCGAGAGATATCCCAGCGCAAGCCAAAGCAGGCAGCTCTGTCCTACAGGAAGTACATGACCTCAGACGGATACGAGATTTTGTCCGGAAGAAACAATATTCAAAACGATGAACTCACCTTCAAGGTCGCGGACAAAAACGACTGGTGGTTTCATATCAAGGGACTTCCCGGCACACACGTTATCCTCAAGTCCCATAAGGGCGAGGTATTTCCCTCTGATAACGCTGTCCTGGAAGCAGCCTCGCTTGCAGTATTCTTTTCGAAAAGCATCATGGTAGAGGAACACTCGGAAGGCAAAGGCAGCCGTGCCGGAGAGGTAAAAGCTGAAGTGGATTACTGTCCGGTATCACATGTAAAAAAGATCCCGGGGGCAAAACCCGGAATGGTTATCTACGAAAGCTACTACTCGGTACTTGTTCCTGCAAAAGAACCCGGCTCTCAGGCTTGATCTTCAAAAGATTTGAGTATCTTCTCCTTAAAATCCGATTCTTCAAGCGAGAATATACAACCGCAGTATTTCTGACGGTAAAGGCCGATATCTCTTGCCATATTCTGCCCCTGTCTGAAACCGGGTCTGAAATCATAATACTCAAAATTAACTCCGTACTGTTCCGCCTTACTCTTCGCAGTCTTAACTATAAGCTCGTGCTGCTGATAAGGACTCACAAGAAGAGTCGTACAGAATGATTCATAGCCGTTCTGAGCGGCATACCTGGCAACCTCATCGAGCCTTATGTCGTAACACATCTCACAACGGCTGCCAAATTCAGCAAGGTAAGTCTTCTCTTCCCAGTATTCCTGCATACACTCATCTTGTCCCTCGATGAGTTTTACGCCGTAATGATCGGCACATTTATGAAGATTCTCAAGTCTTCTGTTCCACTCAAATTCAGGATGAATATTCGGATTATACCAGAAAAGATCAAGCTTCCTGCCTTCATTAAGAAGCATATCAACCGGATACATGGCACAAGGACCACAACAAGCATGGAGCAGGATCGACATTATCTGTTACTCCCGTTATCCGTAAGAGAATCAATTGACAGATTCTCAAATGCATTCCTGTTACGGTCTTTAAAATTAACGGGTTCAGGAATACCCAAGTGTTCAAATGCACGCGATGTAAGAACTCTTCCGCGTGGAGTCTTCGCGATGAATCCGTTCTGGAGAAGGAACGGCTCATAAACATCCTCAATCGTAACAGGATCCTCACCTGTAACTGCAGCAAGAGTCTCAAGACCGACAGGACCGCCCTTGAAGATATCTGCAATAGATGTAAGTATTCTTCTATCTACGGAATCGAGACCTATATTATCGATATCAAGAGCTTTAAGACCAAAATCAGACACTTCCTTATCAATAACATCCTTCTGCAAATAGAGAGCATAGTCCCTCATACGTTTAAGAAGTCTTATCGCAATACGCGGCGTTCCTCTGGATCTTGATGCGATATTCCTTAATCCTGATTCATCGATCTTGATATCCATAAGTCCGGCATCGCGTTTAAGGATGTCCATCAGGTCTTCTGTCTCATACAATTCCAATCTGTGAATCATTCCGAATCGGTCTCTTAAAGGTGCGGAGAGCATACCCGCTCTGGTAGTTGCACCGACCAAAGTAAAATGAGGAAGATCAAGTCTTACAGATCTTGCAGAAGGGCCCTTGCCTATCATGAGATCAAGGCAATAGTCTTCCATGGCAGGATAAAGAATCTCTTCAACACTTCTGTTAAGTCTGTGTATCTCATCAATGAAGAGAACTTCATTCTCTCCGAGATTAGTCAGTATAGCCGCAAGGTCACCTGTCTTCTCAATGGAAGGACCGGTTGTAATATGCATCCCCACACCCATCTCGGAAGCGATTATTCCTGCAAGTGTAGTCTTTCCAAGTCCGGGAGGGCCATAAAGCAATACATGGTCCAAGGCCTCACCGCGCTTCTTGGCAGCATCAATAAAGATCTTAAGATTCTCTTTGACCTTAGACTGTCCGCTGTAATCATCGAAGGTTATAGGACGCAGCGTCTTCTCATCTCTATCGTCAAACTGCTTGGAACGGCCAATAACGCGTTCCTCGTCCTCATAACCGTTATATCCCATATTATCGTAGTCCATGCCTTATATCACCTCGCAAGACTCTTAAGGGCCTTCTTAATAAGATCCTGAAGAGTATTACCTTCTTCATAACAACTGCTGATAGCTTCAGCGGCAACCTGCTCCTTATAGCCCAGCACCACAAGTGCTTCCACCGCATCAGATATTATACCGCTGTCACCTGTTGTCTCCGGCACACCCTTCGAAGGAGCTATAATGGAAGCAGAAGCCTTGCCGGCACCAATTCCCGCTTTCTTAAGCTTATCCTTAAGTTCGAGAACTATACGCTCAGCACCCTTCTTACCAAGGCCTTTGACGGATGTAAGATAATTCACATCACCGCCAACAACGGCAAGAGCAAATCTGTCAGGCTCAACCTGGGAGCATATCGAATGAGCAACCTTGGGACCAATACCCGACACTTCGATAAGGCTTAAGAACATCTCCTTCATCTGCGGCGTCGAAAATCCGTAAAGAGTGATGTCGTCTTCTCTTACACTCTGATAAATCCAGACCTTGGCTTCGTCCCCAATAGCAGATAAGGAACCGGAAATAGAATACGGACAGATGATCTCATATCCGATTCCGTTATTCTCTATAACGATCTTATCTTCACCTTTATCAATTACAGTTCCTGTGATGTATGAATAAATACCCATCTTTACTCCTCATATCGTTATTAACCGAATTCATTCCTTCTTGAGTATCCGTACCTGCCATACTGATAGCCGGATACAGCTTTACCTGAATGAAGCGTTCCAGTATTGGCAAGACATATAGCCATCGCAAGACCGTCAGCCGCATCATCAGGCTTAGGGATCTCATTAAGGCCAAGCAAAGTCTTAACCATAGCCTGAACCTGCTTTTTCTCAGCCTTGCCATAACCTGTAACCGCAAGTTTAACCTGACCCGGTGTAAATTCATAAACTGGGATGTTGGCACGCGCAGCTTCAACAAGAACCACACCTCTGGCTTGAGCAGTACCAACGGCAGTTGTTCTGTTCTGCGAGATAAATAATTCCTCAACAGACATATAGTCAGGTTTATACATCTCGAGAAGATATCTGATCTTCTCATTAATAGTCAATAAACGTAACGGGAATTCAGTGTTAGGCTTAGTCTCGATAACACCATAATCAACCGGTGATAACTTATTCCCGGTCTTCCTGATGATTCCGTAACCGGTAATGGCGTAACCGGGATCGATACCTATATAAGTTGTGACCTTAGGTTCTGCCATCTGCACCTCTGAACATTTGTTTGATTATACTATTCTTCGGTAAGCACGTCAATAACAGAGCTTCTCTGAGGACCCTTTATATCACCGATGGTATAAGCATTTAATATGCGGCTCACTATATCCCTGTAATGTTCACTTCCCTTAACTATCTTACTGTTTTTACCTGTATAAAGAACACAAAGGTCTTCACCTTCTTTGACCTCGTCGCCGCGCTTTTTAAGGAATCTGATACCGGCACCCATATCAATAACATCATCTTTCCTGATCCTGCCGGCACCAAGCATTACTGATGCATGTCCGATCTCGTCAGCCTTTATACCGTTAATAAAACCACTCTGTTTTGATTTAATGCGGCACAATTCCACAGGCTCATCCACATATAAAGGACCATTATCATCAACAATTCCACCTTGTGATCTAATAAGCGTTAAGTACTCTTCGAGAGCCTTACCGTTATTAAGGCGGTTCATGCATTCACAAACAAGTTGTTCTTCATTAAGATCTCCTGCCTTACCCGCCATCATGATCATTCTGGCGGCTATAACCGTTGCAACATCCACAACGTCCTGAGCACCGTTTCCGGTAAGCGTCTCATACACTTCCTGCATCTCGATTATATTGCCGCATGTCCTGCCCAGAGGCTGGTCCATATCGGTAATGACGGCAGTAGTCTTTCTTTTCGCAAGTCTTCCAATCTTTATCATGGCAGAAGCAAGTTCCCTTGCCCTGTCCTCAGTCTTCATGAATGCACCGCTTCCGCATGTTACATCAAGAACAATGGCATCTGCACCCGCAGCTATCTTCTTGCTCATGATGGAAGAGGCTATCAGCGGGATAGAATCGACAGTCCCGGTAACATCTCTTAACGCATAGAGAACCTTATCTGCAGGCGCAAGTTCGGGAGTCTGGCCTGAAATTACCATACCGCATTCTTTAACAAGCTTAGGGAAATCCTCCTTGGGGATATCTATGTTGAATCCTTGAATGGAAGAGAATTTATCGACAGTACCGCCCGTGAAGCCCAATCCTCTTCCGGACAGCTTCACGATTTTAGAACCAAACGAACGGCAAAGCGGCATTACCAAAGGGGTTATCTTATCACCGACACCACCCGTCGAATGCTTATCAACGGTAACATCACCGACATACGAAAGATCATCGTGCACACCCGAGTCAGCCATCTCAAGTGTAAGCGAAGTCATCTCGCGCTCATTCATACCATTGAGCACAATCGCCATAAGAAGAGCCGATGTCTGATAGTCCGGGATAGATCTGTCAGTAACACCTTTTACAAAAAACATTATCTGATCATAAGTCAGCTCTCTGCCGTAACGCTTATCAAGTATGATATCAACGATATTCATAACAGCCCCTCTTTCAAAGTAAAGTATTCTTTACTATAATTATCCTATCACATTATTAGTGGAATTAAGGGGATATACATGATTAAAACCAAGATAACTGCGCTTATATTATCCGCGGTTCTAAGTTGCGGCTTTCTTTTGGCTTCACCTTTAAATACTGAAGTTGTTATGGCTGATGATCAGGCCTTTCTTGATGATGTTTCTTCAAGATACGGATATAACGACTTGAGTCGTCGCTCGAATCCGGATGCAAGAAGGCAGTTGTATAACAAAATGTATGAAGACTGCGTCTCGTTCTATTCAGGCACTTGGCAGGATACAATGATAGATCAGTATCATGTTATAGGTTATTACGAATATAGAAGTTACGGTCTTGCTTATGAACAGATGCGTGAAGTTTACTTCTCTTTCATGAACGATAATCCCGCTTTCTATTTCCTGTCGACCACGCTTCTTTATACAGATGAAGGATTCTATCTTTATGTTCCGGATGAATATGTAGATGCAAACCTGAGAGCGAAATACAGAACCGATATTCAGAATTATGTCTTATCTTATTCAGGATGCATGGCTGCAGACGAGTATACATCACTTCTTAATATTCATGACAGACTCGTAAGCAACATGACTTATGTCATCAATAACACCCGTCAGGATCACAACATCCTTGGAGCGATAGAGCTTGGAAACGGTGTATGTGAATCATACGCAAGAACACTGCAGCTCGTGCTTAATTATTATGATTTCAATAACGTGTTTGTGGGAGGCACCCTGAACGGCGGCGGTCATGCATGGAACGAGGTGTCTGTAGGAGGTATTTACTACTTCATTGACAGCACGACGGATGATGCTAATGACTCTCATATTTGTTTCCTTGCAGGATCATCAGCATTACCAGGATCGTACGCACCCGACACTCCTGCGAGTTCACGCAGGTTCATGTATGATATCCCCGCAGTAAGCGGAGCAAGCTATCAGCATGGAGTATCACCTAACGGCGCTTTAAACAACACATCTGCTAATACATCTTTCGACAGGGCAAGTGTGACGCGTTTTGTCGAAAGGCTTTATACGGTCGCTTTATCACGCGGCTCAGACCCGACAGGTCAGGGCTACTGGGTAGATAAAATAGCGGGCGGCATGTCTGGTTCTTCTGTTGCACACGGATTCTTCTTCAGCAGTGAATTTCTGGGAAGTAATCTGTCGAACGAGGAATACCTGTCACGCCTTTATCACACATTCTTTGACAGAGATCCGGATCCATCCGGATTTGCTTACTGGATGGAAAAACTCAACAACGGGGAATCAAGAGAAAACATCTTCAACGGATTTGCAGGCTCAGCCGAGTGGAATGCGCTTTGCAGATCCTACGGAATCACAGTTTAATTAGTAAGCTTATCCGCAAGATTCATCGCGAGTTCAACGACAACATCAGAGTTATAGTGCTGCCATTCGCCCCATCTTCCGAGGCCGTAAACGCCTTTACTCTCAAGATGGTCAAGAATAGTCTTCATATTCTCATTCTTGCCGATAGTATTCAACGGATAAGCATAATCATTAACAAATGAAGGATAATTCTTATCCTCCTTAAAACGTGTAAGATTTGTCTCAGTCCAATAACCCTTCGAACCCGAACAGAAATTATGTCTTACCAGTATTCTATGGTATGACAAGTTCTCATCAGGATAGTAAATCCACTGAGCATGCGTATCCATATTCTCAGGATGGTATTCAGTTACTACGGAACTGAACTTTAAAGTATCTATAAGTGCACGAACTTCACTGTCCATACCTTCAATATCGGTAAACTCCGCATAAGGAATAGTATTGACTATAATATCGGCGCTGTACTTATCATTAACAGTTCTTGTATTAAGATCAATCTTATTAACCTTCTCGTTATATATTATCCTGTCACCGAGATTATCCGCCATACGCTTCCAGATCTCGCCATAACCGAACTTCTTGGGATAATAGAACTTCGCATGCGCGGGCTGTGATCCATATGCTTTCTTCTCAAGGCAGCTGATAAGAGTCTCTTCAAACGATACATTAGGCAGCTTACTAAGCCAATAAGTACCAAGCTCATTAAGATCCTTACCGAACATCTTGCGGTTATAAGGAAGCATGTAATCCTCGGCAACCTTACTTCCGAGTTTCCAGTAGATCCAATCAACAAAGTGCTCAGGCATTTCTTCACCGAGATTACACCCGGCAACAGCAATCGCCTTCAGATACTCGACCTGCTGATTAAGATCCATCTGCCAGATATTGGCTTCAATCGGGCTATTGATAAACTTGCCGTGAATACAGATCTGAGAATCCCTGTCAAAAGTATTCCATTCAGACTCAGGCATAAAAGCGAAAAGGAAATCAAGTACATTCTTCCTTCTTACATCAAGAAAATGGCCACCGCCAAAATCAAATGCAGTTCCGTCAACATCAACACTTCTGCACAAACCACCCGCTTCTCCGAATCTTTCAAGAACCAGGAAATCATCGACACCGTTTTTGAGGAGTTTGTTAGCGAAAGACAGTCCGGAAGGACCTGCACCGAGAATAAGGAATTTGGACATAACTTACTTATACACCTTTGCTTCGTTCTTTTTAAGCTTAAACAGAATGCTTAATGCTTCAGTAACGGACTTCATCTTCAACGAAGATTTGCCCGCTTTATAGTGAATAGGAACTTCAATCGCCTTCCTGTTACGGCAGTAAAACCTCATCTCTGTCTGATACATGTGGCCTGTAGAAAGGAAATTATCAAAATTAAACTGCTCAAGCACTTCCCTCTGGAATGCTTCAAAACCACTCGTCATATCTTTAAGTTTGGTTCCAAGAACAAGATTAGACAACCATGTACCGCCGCGGCTTAAGATCTTTCTATACAAGGGATCGTTCTCAAGACCTGCGCCCTTTATAAATCTTGATCCCCAGACACATTCATATCCTTCATCGAGTTTTTCAATATACTGAGGGATTTCAGAAGGCTGATGACTTCCTCCGCCGTCCATCTCTATTACGCGTTCAGCTCCATCTGCAAGGGCAACTCTGTATCCTTCCATATAGCAGCTTATTACGCCTCTGGACTCCTTATAGAAAACGCACTTAACTCTGCCTGTATGCTCGTAACTTCTAATAATTTCTTCTGTTCTGTCTTTGGAATAGTTGTCAATAATCGGGTATAAATGGAGATTATCGTAAGGCAATGCAAGGATCTGCTCAATAACAGAAGCCATAGATTGCTCTTCGTTTGCAACGGGCATAACTATAATTGTTTTTTTCATAATTCCTATTATTCTGACTCCATAAATTGCTAATCTTTACTATACAATACCTAAATTGAAAATACTATCAAACAAGTACAAATTCATAATTGATATGAACTGCTTGTCAGGAAACAGAAATACCACAAAATACAATAAAGCAAAAAGGAATTCCATAGGACGAAGCAGTAATGTATCTTTAATTGCCTTAGAAGCAATCTCCCAATCTGCCAAAACAATGAAAAACACTATAAAGAACAAAGAAAAAACTATATTGTAAAACCATCTTCCCTGATCTGTATGAACCATTATCAGAGGGAATGTTAGAAGACAAGGTAAAAATGCAACAAGCATACCGTATAAAGGCTTTATGTTCCTGTAATGAATGATGCGTTTCCAGAACTTAATGTAATATCCCAATACAGGTGTACATAAAACCAATGTGACCATTACAGAAAAGAGCCTCATAGCAAAACTCATAGTGGGATGTCCGTCAATCCACATAGGGTTTTCAGGCAGTTTACCTCCCAAATAACTATATTCGAGATTTTGAATCCTGACATTCTCACCTATAATCGTCCTGGCGTTATTAATAAAATCATCATTATCAATGTGTATTATTCTTCCGGACAAAAAATAGAAATAGATAAAAAGTAAACCGCTTAGAACGATGACAACAGCTATAACTCTGAGATACTTTTAACGAATGGATTCAAAAGAAAGACACTTGTATAACAAGCACGAGATGACCACGCCCAAATACATCATCACGTACCCCTCATGAATCATTATCCCAAGCAATGTCAACGCAGGAATCATCCACAGATATTTATCTTTTAATGCGATTAACAGGATCAACAGTGTAATCGGAATCAGAAATATATCCAATTCTCCCCAATCGTAATAATAGTAACCTGTCAAATGAAAACACATAAATAAAACTACTATCAGATTGACTCTGTTCTCGTTACATTTCTTTATGATATGAATCAAAAATATCAAAACAGAACATGTATATATCACTTCTCCTACCAAATGAAGAATCACGATAGAAGTATAATAATCAAGATTGAACACCTGCTTTAAAACTAATAAAACGGAACCCAAAAATCCCCTCTTTATAAAACCAAACCTGTAACTGGCAACAAGTTCGCAGTCCTGCCAATCAAGATAAGGACTGAAGATATTGTGATTGACAAAGGTAAAATCAAAGAAAACCATAACCAGAAGAACAATGTAGAAGAAGTTCTTGTTAAAAAGCTTATTTGATAACGATAACTGTATTTTTGATTTATCCAATGTATTCTTTCCTACAGATGTTTTATCTGCCAAATATGGTAATTTTCCTTTAGATTTTAGTATAATCTCTTCTTGAGGATAATTAAATATGAAAGAACTTATTTCGAAGGCAAAGACTAAAGAATCACACGCAGCATTACTGGCTTTTGTTTTCGCTGTAATCGTTTTTTTGTTTTCCTGGCACTCAGATGACGCATATCATTCTTATGTGATGGCAAGAAATCTTGTATGGGGCAACGGCCTTGTCTACAACATAGGTTACAGAGTCAATGCATCCACTTGTCCTCTTTTCACATTGCTCGAGGCATTGTTCTATCTTGTGATACGCAATATGGAGCTTGCAAGTTCGCTGTTAAGCACCATAAGTTGTTATATAACAGCGTATATTCTGTTTAAAAAGTGTTGTAAGAACCTCCTTTACAGTCTTCTGGCCTTTGCAGGAATGCTCATTTGTTATAGTTTCATGAGCTTTACAGCTTCAGGTCTCGAGAACCCTCTTCTGTTTATGTTTGGTGTTATGTTTCTTAGCGAATATGCGCAGAACGAATACTATAATAAAAAACACCTGTTTATAATCGCTCTTCTTACCTCTTTACTTGCAATGACAAGAATGGATATAGTTCTCATCTTTATCCCGATGATCCTTTACATGTATCTTTTAAAAACTAAAGTAAAGTTCATTCATCGTGTATTTATCGGATTAGCAGGACTTCTTCCTTTCATATCCTGGTGTCTATTCTCTCTGTTTTACTACGGATTTATTTTCCCTAACACCTTTTACGCTAAGTTGAATGTAAATATTCCTGCATCCGAATTTATACAAAGAGGAATCAGTTATCTCGGATTCTCTTTTGCATATGACCTCATGTTGTTATTAGTTCCCCTGTCTCTTATTGTGCTGACGATAAGATACAGAAACAAAAAGACTCTGATACTGATAACGGGAATGCTTTTATATTATGTATATGTGGTATCTATCGGCGGAGACTTTATGGTTGGAAGACATCTTACTGTTCCATTCTTCCTATCTCTTTGTTCCCTGTTCCTGCTGATTAATACGATTACTGACAATAAAAAAGAAAATCTGTATATATACAGTTATGTCGGCATATTAGTAATATGCTTAATCCTTAATATGTCTTTGTCAAAGCTTATCAAAAAATATTTTTACGGTTCAACTAACAATGCCGCAATAACTTGTGCGGCAGATGAAAGAGAGTTCTATGTTAGTTCAGGACTCGACACACTTAGTATTCTAAGCTGTCAGTTTAACAATCAAGACTTAAACATGGTCGCAGCCGATGAATTCTACTTCAATCTGATCGACTCACTTCGTAACAAAGGATACAAGGGATTAGCTCTGGAAGATACAACATTTTACGGTGTCATTATCTATTATGCTCAGGATAGAAGCGATACTCCTTTCTATGTAACTGACGATCACGGTTTGATGGATGCCTTTGTTGTAAGACTGCCCAACACAGATAACAATAACTGGCGTACAGGACACATTCAAAGGCAGTTCCCTGCAGGATTCCAGGAAACTATATCAAGCGGAGCAAATGTTATCGAGGATCCTAACCTTCACGAATACTATGACCATATGAATCTGATCACAGCAGGTGATTTATTCTCAAGCGAAAGAATAAATACCATAATTGATATGAACACCGGAAGATATGACTATCTTTTGAATTGAATTTCTTTCGGTAATTAATATAAAAACCATTATCAGAAAAATGAAAACCCGTAAGCTTTCACTTACGGGTCTTATCTATCTGGTGCACCTCCAGGGACTCGAACCCTGGGCCCACTGATTAAGAGTCAGTTGCTCTACCATCTGAGCTAGAGGTGCTTGACAGCCTGATTATTATAACATTGCTAAAACAGTTGTCAACCACTTTGGGATAATTTTTTTATTAAACTTTAAGCTCTACTTCCTCAACTTCAAGATCGTCCTTGTGAGAGTCCAGAATGGGCTTAATTACCTCATTGATAAATGCCTCTACCTGCTGAGGGCAACGACCGATATAAAGCTTGGGATCTGCAACTTTCATAAGATCGTCCATTGTAAGTCCGAACTTAGGATCTGCTGCGATTCTTTCAAGGAGGTCATTAGGCTTTCCTTCCTGCTTAACAACGGCACCAGCCTGCATGGAAAGCTGTCTTATCTCCTCGTGAAGCTCCTGTCTGTTGCCGCCTCTCTTGGTAGCCTCCATCATGATATTCTCTGTCATCATGAAAGGAAGCTCATCCATAATATGCTTCTCGATGATCTTGGGATAAACAACAAGACCGGAAACAACATTAGTATAGATACCGAGGATAGCATCAACAGCAAGGAATGCCTCAGGCACGCTTATACGCTTATTAGCGGAATCATCAAGTGTTCTCTCGAACCACTGCTCAGAAGCCGTCATTGCAGGGTTAAGAATGTCAGCAATAACATACCTTGATAAAGACGCGATTCTCTCGGATCTCATCGGGTTTCTCTTGTAAGCCATGGCAGAAGAACCGATCTGGTTCTTTTCGAAAGGCTCCTCGATTTCCTTCAGGTGCTGAAGAAGTCTGATGTCATTAGAGAACTTGTGAGCACTCTGGGCAATAGCAGACAGCGCTGAAAGCACAGTGAAATCGATCTTACGTGAGTATGTCTGGCCTGAAACCCAGTAGGATGACTCAAAGCCCATCTTCTGGCAGATCTTCTTATCAAGTTCAACGCACTTATCGTTATCGCCTTCAAACAGATCCATGAAGGAAGCCTGTGTGCCTGTTGTGCCCTTGCATCCGAGAAGTTTCAGCGTGCTTATAGCATACTCGACATTCTCAAGATCGAGTACAAGATCCTGAAGCCAAAGAGAAGCTCTCTTACCAACCGTAACAAGCTGAGCGGGCTGGAAATGAGTAAAGCCCAATGTAGGCATAGCCTTGTATTCATCAGCAAAAGAAGCAACCTTGGAGATAAGAACAACAAGTCTCTTCTTAATAAGCTCAAGGGCATCTCTCATAATGATAATGTCAGTATTATCACCTACATAACAGGAAGTAGCACCGAGGTGAATGATTCTGTCAGCCCCTGACGCCTTAACCTGCTTACCATATGAATGAACATGAGCCATTACATCATGACGACGCTCTTTCTCTTCTTTAGCAGCATCCTCATAATCAATCTCGTCCTTATGAGCCTTAAGATCAGCGATCTGCTCATCAGTTATATCCAAACCTAATTCCTTCTCAGCTTCCGCCAAAGCGATCCAGAGAAGTCTCCAGGTCTTGAACTTCTTATCAGGTGAGAAGATGTACTGCATCTGCTTGCTTGCATAACGCGAATTTAAAGGGCTCTCATAAGAGGGCTTACTAGTTAAAGACATATAGGCCTCCGTATTAAACTATTAAACTGAAAGTAATTTCTCTACAGCAGACAGTTTAACACAAACTGCGAATACTTCGACAGCCTTATTTATATCTTCAAGTGAAGGGAAACTCGGAGCAACTCTGATATTGGAATCATCAGGGTCATTGCCGTAGGGATATGTGGCTCCGGCAGGAGTAAATGCAACTCCAAGTTCGTTACACTTTGCAATAACAGCCTTAGCTGTACCGGGCAGAGTATAAACTGAGATAAAGTAACCACCCAAAGGCTTGTGCCATGTAGCGGCATCAGTTCCTGCAATCTCCTTCTCGAGAATATCAAGAGTAAGCTCGAACTTAGGACGGAGAATCTCAGCGTGCTTAGCCATATGAGCTTTCAAAGCCTCAAGATCCGGTATCGCTCTTACATGTGCAAGCTGGTTAACCTTGTTAGAACCGATAGTCTGCACACCGATAAGCTTAATTGCGTGCTTATAGTTTTCCTCATTAGCTGCGAGGCATGAGATACCTGCGCTTGCGAAAGTAACTTTGGAGGAAGATGCGAACTCATATACACGTGAGGGGTTTCCTGCATCCTCACAAAGACCAAGGATATCAGGAATTCTTCCCTGTTTGCTCTCCTCGTTATAGAGGTGATGTACGCAGTAAGCATTATCCCAGAAAAGTCTGAAGTCAGGAGCTGCAGTCTTCATGGAAGCAAGTCTCTTGCAAACTTCCTCGGAGTAAACATATCCGTCAGGATTTGTGTAGCAAGGTACATTCCACATACCAAGCACTGCAGGATCCTTTACGAGTTCCTCAACAACATCCATGTCAGGGCCGTCTTCCTTCAAAGGTACAGGAATAAGCTCAAAACCGCATACCTCAGTTACTTTAAAATGTCTGTCATATCCGGGTACAGGGCAAAGCCACTTTCTTCCCTCTACCTGAGACCAGGGCTTCGGTGAATCATGCTCACCCCAAACCATAGCTCTCATAATCGTATCAAACATGAGATTCAGTGAAGAACCGTTACCGATAAAGATGTTATCTGCATTTCTTGCACCGATAACTTCTGCGAAAAGCTTCTTTACCTCAGGCAGTCCTGTAGCAACACCGTAGTTTCTTGTATCGGAACCATCCTGTGCTTTAAAACCGTCTTTTGAAAGATCGTCGTACATGTGATCTGACATAGCAAGCTGATCAGGAGCCGGCTTACCTCTTGTCATATTAAGAGAAAGTTTCATTTCTCTGAAGCCTTCTACACGCTTCTCAAGTTCAGCCTTTTGCTCTAAAAGCTCTTCCCTGTTCATTTCCTTGTAAGATTTCATGTCGACCTCCGGTTTTTGAATTCTCGTTCACTCTAAATTGCATTTTTGCTTGGTATCGTTCAATAATTACCTCGACAATTATAGACATCTTGCAAGTTCAAAGCAACAATTATTCAAAAATAAATACTAAAACGGGATAATTTCTACATTTTGTATCAATCCGTCGCGTCTGTGGGTAACACAACCCGCCAAAAAGTGCACATTATAATCATATAGATTGAATCGGTTAATAAGGACTTTTGATGTATTTATCATCCTCTTTCTCTTCTTCCATGTAATAGATTGTGCAGGATCGGCATATGCAGTTCCTTCAAGCCTCGATTTAACCTCAACAACGAACAGGTCTCTGCCTTTAATCATTACCACGTCCAACTCGCCCATATTATGTACAGTAAAGTTGCGCACGAGAAAATGGTACCCCTTAGATACCATAAGTCTTATAACTGCATCTTCCGCTTCATTTCCTATTATCTTTGTCTGTCTCATATAAATACTTCCTTATGTTAAAATAGTGCCTATGATAAGCACAAAAGAATTTGTAATCTCAAAGCTGTTAAGAGCCGGTGATTATATATCCGGTGAATCCTTATCTACGGAGCTTAATATCAGCAGAGCCGCTGTTAATACCGCCGTCAAATCATTAAGAAACGACGGTTACGACATTAAGTCAGTAACAAATAAAGGTTATAAACTCATGAACAGACCTGATCTGCTGACATCAGGCGAGATAAATGCCATTATTCCCGACAGGGACAACATTATTATCCTCCCGGAAGTTGATTCAACTAACAAGTATCTTAAGGATCTTGCGTATAATGGTGCACCTTCGGGAACGGTTGTAATATCCGATTGCCAGACTGCGGGACGCGGCAGACTCGGAAGATCATTCCATTCTCCTTCAGGTTCAGGAATATATCTTTCATATCTGATGAGACCTTCTGCCGCCCCGCAACTTATAAGCACTATCACCTGCTGGTCCGCAGTTGCGGTAAGCAATGCGATCAAAGCAACATTCGGCCCCGAACCGTCAATAAAATGGGTAAACGATATTCTCATTAACGATATGAAGATCTGCGGAATCCTGACAGAGATGAGTTTGGAATCCGAGATTGGTGCCGTCAGCAGTGTTGTAATAGGCATAGGAATCAATGTAAATGAAGCGCCGGATGACTTTCCTGCTGAATTAAGGACAATCGCTTCATCCATAAGACATGAAATCAACAGCAAGGAGCCTTTGCACAGAGCCTCTTTAGCTGCTGCCTTGATAAAAGAACTAGACCATATGTGTTCTTCTTTCCCTGACGCACGGCAGGTCTATATCGATTCATACAGAAAGAACTGTTCAACCGTCGGTCTTCAAGTAAGTGTAGTTTCCGCACACAACCATACATCCGAGATTCCAAGACTTGGTACTGCTACAGGAATCGGTGATGACTTCTCGCTTAAAGTCCGCTTCGAAGACGGTCATGAAGAGAACTTATCAAGCGGAGAAGTTTCCGTCAGACGCAAATAAGGTCTCTTATTGAGTTAAACTTCGCCTCACCAATACCTGGAACATTCATAATATCCTCTATACGCTCGAAAGGAGTCTGTTCTCTATACTCTATGATCGCGCGTGCTGTCGCTTCACCTATACCCGGAAGCGTTATTAACTCAGATTCAGAAGCACTGTTTATATTTACAGTATTTGAACCTGATATCCCGCTGTCCGGAACATCCTGCCCCCACATTGTCTGTTCCTGAGACCTTATTATCCCGTTTCCTTCGTATTCCTCATTCTCATAGGGCACATATACCGATATATTGGAGTTTAAGATATACACAAGGTTAACTCTTTCTATCGATGCATCATCAGTTACTCCGCCTGCAAGCACAACAACATCGTTTATTATTGAACCCTGTACAACTTCATATACTCCGGGATTATTAACCGCGCCGCATATATATACACTTATGTACGGTTCCTCTTCGCTTTCTTGCGCCTGTATATATGTTTCAGCTGTAACTGAGCTTTCTTCCATACCGGTTTGAACGGTAATCGCAGAAGCTTTATCGACTGTGCCGTTAAGCACAAGTTTATAAAACAAGCTGATAACCGTTATCAAGATGAAAGAAACAATATAAATTAAGTTCTTATCAATATGTTTTTTACCGTTAATAATCATAAGCCATCCTCACACAAAGAATGGCATTGGCAACAGATATGTTCAAAAAGAATTAGATAGGAAAGATTACTTCTGCTCCCACAGATTCTCGAGATCGTAATCTGCTCTTAACTCAGGATGCATAACATGAACTACGATATCCTTAAAATCAATAAGGATCCACTTATCACCGGATCTTCCTTCAACATGATCCGCAAATATCTGATCCTCATTCTTAAGAAGGACCTCAACCTCATCAGCAAGCGCCTTGATCTGAGTCGTTGAATTACCGGTTACGATAATAAAATAATCTGCAAGGGTAGTCTTCTCTCTTACATCGATAACCTCGATATCAGAACCCTTCTTTGACTCAAGTATGCTTACGATCTTGTTTACTGTCTCTTCAGTGGTCATGTAATTCTCCTTTGATTGAGTATATTAGAATTATACTAATTTCATCCGTAAATACCAATGTCATTCATAAAGTCCAGCGTCAGCGGATGAACATCCTGCCCTCTGGATTTAATCTTATTGACAGTTGAACCTACACACAGTCTCAAGGCTGCATCTATATCAGTTACTGCCAATTCCCTTTCACGGCTTAAGTCGGCATATGTTCTTGCAGGCTCCAGTTTATCGGCAAGATAAACAATCTTCTCAAGCAAACTCATACCGCCTCTGCCCGTTGTATGATAAGTTATTGCATCTATAACACCCGGATCAGTTACCCCGAATTCCCTTTGGGCCAATACTGCTCCTGCAGGCGAATGAAGAAGTTTCTTCTCATCAAACAAATCTCCGGATTGTTCTATCGCCATCTCTCGCTGAAGCGTCTCATCAAGTTCCTTCGCACAGTCATGAAGCTCACCGGCGATAAGTGCTCTGTCACATAAATTCTTATCATAAACAGACGCATATTTCAGGCTTAAAAGTCCGACATTAAGAGTATGCAGAAGCCTCTTTTGACCAAGATAGCGGTAAAGTTTAATAGCATTCTCATAATAAGACTCTATTGTTTCATCAGATACGAGATCGAACAGATCATCCTCACGATAAAGATTATGCGTTCGAATAAACTCATCGACAGTTTTTGAAACCTTTACATAATCGTGATTCTTGCGTATCTGGCTGGATGCTGCTTCGAATCCTTTAACATCAAACACACGGATATCAGGCTTATCTTTAAATAATGAATTAAGTCTTCCGACCTGTTCTTTAACATCCACACCGTCACCGGGCCTTGAAGCAACAAGCAAACCTGACAGTTCGAGTATTTTATCAGCCTCACGCCATTTCTCGAAAGTAGGAAGAACATCCGAACCCGTTATCCAAAAGAAAGAGTGCTTCTCTTTTGCATCCGAGCTCTTAATACCGTTAGCTTCAAGAAAAGTGCGTATATAAGAAGGCTTGGATATCTCCCTTATTGTAGTTAAAGTGAAACTCGTACCGGAATATGTAAACTCAATATCACTTACAAAGACTTTATCCTTTTTAAAATCTGCCTCTACCGCATCCTTTACCATATAGAAGCGATAAGGCGCAGCAGTAACGCCACGCCCTCTTTTAAACGGATTTCTTGCAGATGGTATCAGGATAACAACATCAACGATACCGCTTCTTAAAGCTCCTTTTATCAGAGACTCATGTCCCTTGTGGAAAGGATCAAAGCTTCCGCCGAGCAGTCCGATATTCATCTGTCAGCCGAGTGTCCTTCCGATATCATGGCGGAAATGCATATCCTTAAACGAGATCTTCGCAACGCCTTCATAAGCACCGTCGATAGCATCGTCAAGGGTATCAGCCTCATCATAAACGCAGAGAACTCTTCCTCCGCTTGTGACAAGCTTGCCGTCCTTAAGCGCAGTACCTGCCTGGAAAACAAGTTTCCCGCATGTATCGATACCGGTAATCTCATAGCCCTTCTGATAACTCTGGGGATAACCGCCGGAAGCCATAACTACTACACAGGAACACTTATCCTTCCACTTGATGTCAATCTGGTCGAGCTTGCCGTCAATAACAGCATCAACTATATCAAGGAGACTATTCTCGAGAAGAGGCAGAACTGCCTGTGCTTCAGGGTCACCGAATCGTGCATTGTACTCAACAACCTTAGGTCCTTCAGGAGTAAGCATAAGTCCAAAGTAAATAACGCCCTTGAACGGTCTTCCTTCTTTCTTAAGTGCTTCAACAGTAGGCGTGATTATCTCGTTCTGTATCCTTGCCTTGAGTTCATCTGTCATATCAGCACCGGGCGTAACAGCACCCATGCCGCCTGTATTAAGACCTTCATCGTGATCGTAAGCTCTCTTATGATCCCTTGAAGATACCATTGGAATGCATGTGTTACCGTCAGAGAAAGCAAGTACCGTGAGTTCGGGGCCTGTCATGCACTCTTCGATAACGATCGTGGAGCCTGCATTACCGAACTTCTTATCTTCCATCATATCCTTAACGGCCTGCTTAGCCTCATCGAGAGTCTGAGCAATGATAACTCCCTTACCAAGAGCAAGACCGTCACACTTTATAACGATAGGCATAGGCTGTGTCTCGAGATAATCGAGAGCCTTCTGCTCGTCATCGAAGATCTCATACTTGGCAGTAGGGATTGAATACTTCTTCATGAGCTGCTTGGAGAAAGCCTTGGAACCTTCAATGATCGCAGCATTTGCCTTCGGACCGAAGCTTCTGATGCCTGCTTCTTCAAGCTTGTCGACCATTCCCATGGCAAGAGGATCATCAGGAGCAACGAAAACGAGATCAAACTGTTCTTTCTTCGCATACTCGACCATCCCCGCTATATCAGTAGCCTTAATATCAACACAGGTAGCGATAGAAGCAATACCACCATTACCGGGTGCGCAATAAAGATCCGTTACTCTGGGATCCTGCTTTAACTTCCAGCATATAACATGCTCTCTTCCGCCGCTTCCAACTACTAATACTTTCATATCTCAAGCCTCCATGAGGTATTTATTTCCAGTAGGTATTGTACCACACCAACAAAGTCAGACGGGTTCTTTACCCTCTTTAAAAAGTGTCATCATCTCATTTGTAAGACTGAACTGATCCGGCTGAAGCACAACATCTTCTCGTTTTACCCATTCAGCTACAGCGAGTTCCTGCTCATCGCGTACGATCTTGTCAGAACCATCGAGCTCACAGAAGAATCCTGTAAGAATATCATCTGCAACACCCCATGGCTGCGACTTATAGTACTTGATATTCTTAACACGAAGTCCTGTCTCTTCCATTACTTCTCTGGCTGAAGTCTCCTCCAAAGTCTCTCCGATCTCAGTAAAACCTGCTATCAGCGCATAATACGGAACATCAGCCCTGCCCTTGTACTTGGTAAGGATGATCTTGTCCTGATCTCGGGTCTGTCCACGGTTGATAACGGCAACTATGACCGCGGGGACAACTCTCGGATAGATAATGTTTCCGCACTTATCACAAGTGATTGCTCTTTCAACAGTACTTCTGCCCGTAAGAGAACCGCATCTGCCGCAGTATCTGTTATTGGTATACCATGCGTTAAGCTGCTTTGCCGTAAACGCCTCGAAAACACTCTTCTTCGGAACATCCATCTTTCTGAATTCACGGATCTTCTTGTATGTTGATCCTTCCGGCATCACAACCGAATCATCTTCCGCAAGAAAGATGTTGTCTTCATCCATCGAGAACAGATATGTAAGAGTATCAGGTGCCTTACCAAACTCCGATAACCTCGGGAAAGGTTTCCCTTCACTCTTTACAAGTATCATCCCGTCCTGGTTAAAGTGAATAACCAGGCTCGATGCATCCGCCTCGAGCCCGGGTATAAATGTATTCTTAAGTTTGTGAGGGTAAATATCCTGTATCATATGAGAAATTATACCTTTATGAAGTTCTCACGGCAACAACAACGCGTCTGCCGTTATCATGGCTGTATTCGCAGGTAACAAGAAGCAGATAGTCATTCCCTGTTCCCGGCATTTGAGAAGTTACATTCACTGACAGATCATTAATCTGTTCCAAAAAGAATTCCTCATCATTGGTACCGGCAAAATTCTGCCACCCCCAGAAACTGAAATCTTCGCCATAAACGGAAACATCCATCACCGCTATAACCCGGTATACTCTCATTCCCTCAACAGTATCAAATTCAATGGAATTATACCGTGTAAAGAATGAATCATCTTCAAATTTAACAAGATCTGCAAACATAGTTCCATTACTGTTGTTGTGTGCATATATGGTTACTATATCGTCATTAATATCCTGAGATTTCCTGACAAAAGGACATCCGCTCCTGTCAGGTTCCCCTCTGAAATTATGCGTAAGATAATAGTAATTCCCACTTGAATTTGTTCTGTCTCTCATAACAGGATAATCAATATCCGTACCATCAACCGTAAGGTATCCGATAATGTCATTGTTCTCAATTCTTTCATTCTCAAAATAGTCTTCGCTGGAGTGAAAAATCCGGGCTTCACGCCTGTAAAGCTGCGACGAACTGATACCTTCCGGACCGCCGCCTTTATCCAATCGGAAGAAGAACATTGATGCACCAAATATAAACCCTTCAAATGCTACCAGGAACTTTGAATAACGCATATGGATCTCCTTAACAAGATAACTCTTCTTTACGCCTTCTAATAAGCACGAACCAGATTACTCCGGCAACAGCACCCGACGAGGCCACTGCACATCCGATATCATGATAAACAGGATCATAGACCAGGCCTGTCTGAGGAATAAATGTCAGTGTCTGGGATCTCTCCTCCCAATCGCAATGCGACTTTACAAGTGTGCCTGAACTGTTGTCATAAACACTCTCGAATACAACCAGTTTTTCTGATGTATAGGAGCTCGCATCAAAACCAATCGTAACATCGACACTTCCGTCATTACTTTGAGGGACAAAAACTGTTGTGACATGAGCATCTGACTCACCTGTGGAATAGTTCATAAGATCAGTCTCCATCCTGTACTCGTTACCGGGTATCAACCCGGAATAATATACTGTGTCTATAATCACAGCATCTTCAGATGGAGCGATTGACCTTTCACCGGCCTGACCATGCGCGGAAGAAGTCAGATCAGGTATATCTATCGTCTGATCCGCATCATTAATATCGGCATGCAATGCTATCAGCACCCCCGGTCCTGCATACAGTTCCTCAAAGACAACAAGTTTATCGTAACCGGTTTCTGTCACATAAGGTACATTTACAGTAAAAGACAAATCCACATATCCTGATGACGAAGAAGGTACGAAAGTATGAGATGCCCTGATCTCCTCACCGTCAATGATCAAAGCTGAACTCTGTATCACATTACCGGAATCATCTGTTATTGCAAATTGTATACATCCTTCGACCGTATAACTTGTTCCGGGAACAAGATTATCGTAGAAGACTCTATCAGTAATCGTTGCATATTCCGTTTCAGGAAGAACATTACCGACTGAAGACGAAGCGGTGGTATGAATATCAGCTACATATATACTCTGGGAATTATTCTCGTAAGAAAAATCCCAGTGATGTGCAACCGGTTTCCATCCGATTCCTCCGTTAGAATATACCGTTTCACAAACAACAAGCCTGTCATAATGAAGTCCTGTAAGAACGTTAGAATCAAAAGTAAATGTCATCTCAACAGTTCCAGAAGCTTCATCAGGCGTAAAGTACATGGTTGAAACGGCCTGATCTTCTCCTATTACATCTGCCATAGAACCGCTGTGTACAAATCCGTTCTCATCTGTATACATCCAATATAGTGTTCCCTGAACCATGTACTGTCTGCCATCTGCAAGAAGATTACCGTAATTGACTTCATCCACGATTCTGGCTCTTTGCGTAATACCAATTACTGTCCTTCCCATATCTCCGGGAGTTGTATCAGGACAATATGCATTCGTGGAAACTTGAGGAACAAAGAGAGTCTGAGGAAGATCCTCAATGTCACGATGCCACATAATATGAACATCATCCTGATAACATTCCTCAAATGAGACCATAGTCTGACCGCGGAACCTGTTGATATTGATCGTATAAACGACCTCCACATAACCTTCCTGTTCTGAAGGAATAAACGTTGTTGAAGGATGCAGATTCTCCCTGCTGTCAGCAGCTTCTATAACACCTCCGTCAACAGCATTACCATTCGTATCATAAGTCAGCAAATGCATTTCACCTGTCATGGTATAAGTCCGCCCGGGAGCCAGACCTTCATAGTGCACCTTATCTATAATTACCGCATAACCATCACCATCAGGACCGGTTGAAGCGACCTGCGAAAGAGTTTGATTATCGTAAACTCCGGTGCTTATCTCTCCTACTCTGACAGTTTGTCCCAGATCAGTTATATCCTCATGAACTGCAACATGTGAATCGCAATACCATTGAGGGTATCCGTTATCATCATTAACCGATATATCAAGATATTCAAAAGCCACGAGGTCAACAGGTGTCAGTAAATCTCCACGGGCTGCCAAATCAATCAGTCTTTGCGTATTAATATGGAAGGTAACTTCCGTAGTTCCGTCAGGACTTACGGGAGTAAAGCAGCTTCTGGCTGTTACTGTATTTCCGTATTCATCAACAAGCGGTTCTCCTTCGTTCTTTAAATACAACACACCTGTCAATTCGTATTCTATTCCCGGAATGAGATTGGAATACGTTACGGTATCTACCAACTCTATATCTTCACCGGTCAAAGCCGTATGGCTTTCAGTTACAGGATCAATGAGCGTTGTATGAATAGACGGTCTGATATTACGGAAAGTCAGTTCGTATTCAGGTGAAGTAAATCCCGTAACAGTAACGTCCTGAAGATCAACCACAACCGACGCTTCATTTCTGGTCAAAACCGGCTGACCATTAGAACCGACATAGAAATATCCGTAAGGAAGACCCGTTTCCACAACAATATATCTTCCTGCTCTTAATTCGGAAGTTACATAGCAGTTCTCTGAACTGTTCCACACAACCATAACATCAGAAAGAACACCCGAAGATTCACTATATGTCTGTGCCACAGTATCAACATTCTCCGTGTAAACCCCATTACCATCAACATCGTTGTACACAGTAAACTGCGCAGCAGATATATCGGTTCCTGTATCAGCATCAAACTTATAAATTCTGATATGTGTATGATACGGTGTATCACAAACCTGAATACGTTCTGCCATTTCTTCATATTCTCCGCCGTTAAGGCTTACTTGATAGACAGTGTTGTTCAAGTAAAAGCCTAAAGGTGCTTGCACTTCTCTTACAAGATAATCAACAGGGTAATTCCTTGATGATTGGCCTGTAATCTGAGAGGTCCCGGGAACATAACACTCCGGGAACTTCTCAGCAATCACTGCAGGCGTAAGATAGTAAGTAACATCCACTCTACCATTCCTGTCATCGTCAGTAAGAGTATCTATCAGTCTGTCTGTATTCTCATTTATCCGGCCGTCATCATCCACATCAACCCACAGTTCAAATTGAGCATCATAACCGCCCTCATAATCCGTAAGAACAGAGCCTGTCCACTGATCAATCTTATCAACACCAAAGCTTAATCTGATATATGGCGTATCTACACAATTTACTGTTGCCGTTAATCCTTCATCAGGAGATATATTTACCCGTATCGGATTCTGATTCAGGTAGTAACCGTCAGGCGCGCTTGTCTCAACCACCAGGAAAGCTGCCGGGTATTCATCAGGCGAATTAGGCACACCTTCAGGCATTTCAGATAAACTGTAGTTGAAATCAACGATACCGTCACGGTCAGTATCAGAACCGGAACCAACCAGAATATCAGATCCATCAACCTGACCATTATTATTCGAGTCAAAGTAAAGATTAAAAGCTAACAGACTATTGCCATCATAATCAGACAGAATACTGCCGGTTGATTCATCTATCTTACAAACCTCAACATGTAAAACATTCTCTCTGTTTGCAACTGATACTTGTACAGGAGAAGCGTGAGAAGACGAATCAACAGTAACAAGTTTACGGAAGTAATCAGTTGTTCCGTCACTATTTGAGTCTACTGCCTCCCATCCGTCAGGAACCCTGTAACCGCCAATCATATTATTGCCGTTCTCATCTTCGATGAATTCATAAATATAGTAATCACCGTAATTAAGGTTATAAACAAAAGCAGCATCCGTAATTGCATGTTGTGTATATTCCCATTGCCCGACTATATAACCATATTCATATACAGGACCGGTACGCGGATCCCAGGACACCTGATGAGGCTCATCATACTCTATCCACCTTCTGTTATCGTCATAGGTAGTCATTGTAAAGTTCCAATCAACCGGGTATTCGGTATATCCGTCTGAGTTAGTAAATGATCCTCTGTTAGCCGATATATGACCATTTGCTATAACATATCCCGAACCGGTTCCGGCTCTGTGAAGTTCAAAGCGCACTCCCTCAACGCCTGTACCGGTTTCATCTATCTTATTAAGAGCAAGCGCACCAACTCTTGTTCCGTTCTCAACACTTCCCTCAAAATAATCCTGATAAATGGGTACATCATGCCCGTTAACCACCTGCAAAGCCCTGGCAGTGCGGTTAATCATACCTACATTCTCGTCAGCTGCCCAATGGCAGACATAGGTAACCCCGTCCTGTCCTACATAAAACAACAATGCATACAGGTGTTCTCCTGAAGAGGAAGGCAATTCAACCCAATATGGTGACAAATTAGCAGAATTAACAAATATCTGATTAGCTTCATCAGATATCATACCGTCATTCCATCGCTCAGTTACCAGGAAGTAGGAGCCTCTGGGAAGTCCGACAATATAAGAAGCCTGATTAGCTCTCCAGGTATGCCAACCGGTAGCCCAGTCATAATACTGATGGTAATCAATATCTACACCAGGAAAACCTCCCTCTCCGTGGATAGTCCAGCAGACAGGAAATTCATATCTGTTAAGTTCGGAATTCCAAGTGACATTCGATGGACCACCGCCCGCAGATGCCAACTCCTGTGCACCATACATGGTATTACCATTATGAGGATCCAGGTTCTGAGGATTATTTTCTATGTAATCTTCTGAGAATGGGCCTAACATTCTGAAATTAATATAATTTACGCTGTTAAAGAACCCGTTAGGTCCAGTAAGTGTTCCGTCCACACCTGTATCGAACACCTTGACCAGAGAGAATGAACCGTAATCACCTTCATTAGGCGGATTAAATCTGTCTATCATTGTGACAGATGACGGGCTGCATGTTCCATCTGTATTTACAGTAACTGTGATGTTATCAGCAGTTGCATAACCTTGCGGCGTACCGACTTCTTCAAAGAAATACCGGCCTGCTTCAAGATTTGCAATTTCAATATCAATGTCATCACCTGCACCTGTTACAAAACGGATATAGGAAGATGTATGTTCAACAAGCGTACCGCTACCCATAGTGACAACAGCATCACTTATATCTCGCCCGTCAGATGATCTGAACTCAATAATCGCCTGACTTAATTTATATATGCTCCCGTCTGTCCTCTGTTCAACCTTCTTAAAAGATACTGAACCTCTTAAGACTACATAGTCAGTCATTGTGTATGTATATGTGGCAGCATCCCAATCAGGCTGACCGGAAACGGACGGGTTGCCATTCGCATCCGTAACAAACTGCACAGTTCTCGGCTGAGCAAGGTTGTAACCTGAAGGTGCGGACACTTCGTAAAACTGATATGAACTTTCAGGCTCGAGACCTTGTATTTCTACGGGAACCCCCGTCGTAGTAAATTCGATACCATTAGATATACTATGTCCATCTGATGCTCCGGAAACGACACTTAAAGATGAGGTATCTGAACCGCTTACAGAAGTAAGACTTATGACAGCTCCTACCACCCCATTACCGGTATTATCTATTTTATTGATTCTCACTTTGCCAGACACAGTACGCGGAGTGTAAGTTAACGAGATAACATTCTGATGCCCGTTAACCACGCATACATAAAATGAAGCATCTCCGGAAACACCGGATGCATACGTTCTGATAGCTGACGCAGCGCTTGACAGCCATCCGCCTGTACGCGAATTGGCAACCGCTCCATACCAGACTCCGTCTCCGGATAAAATATAGCTTAAGATCGTATGGGCAACACACCAGTTATCATTAGGATTAGACGATGCATATCTATATGCTGCAACAGCAATCTGCGAATATGTCAAACCACTTAAAGCTCTAAGATAACTGTCATTCGAGAATTCGGCCGTATTGACACATCTGTATACAGTACCGGAAGAACCGTTAGGAGAAGATGAACCGGATTGAATACACATCCATCCGGATTGACCTGCTACAGAATAATTGGCAGTCTGAGAAGACGAACCGACTGTACCAACTGTATTTGATATAGCTTCGGAAACCGAATACGAAGTAACCCATCCTACAGTCTCGGAACCGACCTCAGTCTGTGTCCCGTAATTAGCTGCCCGAACACTTCCGATTTCATCACCTATTCTCACTATATTGGCAAAAAACAAACCAATAGTAATAGCTGTTACGAGAATTGAAGCTATTCCTTTCTTTGAGTTTATATTCATTCTTATTCATCCCTTTCTTAATCATTCACCGGCACAAATAAGGTCATATGCACCGATAATCTGTTCAAAGACATCATCAGGAACATCAAAACCGTAGTACGCATCTATTCCCCTCATGCGCCATGCCTCCTCATTCATCGTTACGCCCTCATCAGTAAAATCCGCAATCAGAACTCCTTCATCATCGAAGTAGCTCACACTGTGGCCATCCGCACCGTAGTTAAAGTTGGGGACATAAATACCGTTTAAAACCTCACTTGTTACATCAAACACTAAAGGTTCAGTCTCTTCTGTTGTTTCAACCGACTCTTCTGACTGCTCTGTTTCTTCAGTATTCTCAGTATCTTCAGTAAAGTCAGTTACTGAAGTTTCTGCAGTTTCTGCAACTGTCTCATCAACCTGATAATCAGCAGATTCAACCGTTTCGGTAATTATTATTTCTTCAGTTGTCTCATATGTTTCTTCAATGACCGTTTCCTGGATCAATGCTGACTCTAAGACCTCAGAATCATCGGGCTTTATCACTTCTGCTGCATCAACATCGAAACCGGACCCCGAGGAAACACCGGTTATAAATCCAACAGACGCAACAACAAAAGATGCGATCATTAATACTGCCATTTTGTTCTTCATGATTATTTCCTCCTTAACCCACTCTCACATCCCCAAAATCGAAGAGCATAAGCTTACTTTTATCCGAATCAAAGAAATAAATAGTGTTGGAAAGAATCTGATCATCTTCGCCACAAAACATCTGATTGGAATCGATCAACATCTCCTGTAGTCTCAACGGTTCAATTCCTGCCTTTACCGGAACGATCAACGATTCATTTACCGAAGTGGGAACCACGTAGTAATCAGATTCAACCTTCTGGGCAATCGAACATAACACATCCTTAAATAACAGAGCCGTTGACGCTCTGAAACTGTGTTTATTCGTTATCACATATATCTTTTGATCAGATGGCGTACTGCCGATACATTTACGTATCTCATAATCGGTCTTACCCGACTGTCTCATCATTTTTCTGACTACGGAGTCAAATGTCTTTATACTCGGGGGAACGATCCTCTTCGTATTCTTCATTGCATACTTATAAAGATCTTCTTCGGTAAGTCCGGCAACTTCCATCAAAGAATTGTCGATCATAGAGCTATAAATACCTGTCTCATCAGCTTTAACAACCCATCTGTAAACGATAGTAAGATTAAGGTAGTCTCTGTGCGGATAGTCATACAGATAATCCGTACCATTTTCAGTATTTACTAATTCAGCAATCACATTCTTTTTAATCTTAGTAAAGTCGATATCCTGAGACATGAACTGCCCTGTTTCTATGGATTTCTTCATAGTCGATGAGATCTCATAAAGAGATCTTGTTATATCCTCATCAACACAATAAGCCTCATAGATATCGTTGAAGTAGAATGTCGGCATTACCGATATCCCTTCTTCCTTCTCTCTCGGGCAAAAAGTAAAGCCGTCAAGACTCTTGCCTCTTTTGACAACAGGCATCATCTTCAGTTCATAACCCTGAAATTCAGCTCCCATTACCTCCGGGAACTTTGAACTGAATGTGTTCTTAAACTCTTCATACGTCAACATATCTGTCTCCTCCATGTTTTTTTTGCATATAAAAGCACCGCGGGGTTACCGCGGTGCTTTGTCCATGCTTTTGTGAGTATATCTTATATGCGATAAGTTAAGACTTCAATACCAAATCTGTCTCATTTTTCAGTTCCATTAATGGTACACTCATCCATTCTTATCCTCTACAAACTCTTATATTACGGGCTATCATAAAAATGGCGAAAAAATCCCACCCTTAAACTCAATTCTCAAGTTTCCTCTGGAGGATCTGCTTTCTTCTGATCTTTTCAGCTCTTTCTATGATCTTCTCTTCCCAGTCGTCATCCTGTGCATCAAGCTGATATGCTTCAAAACCGTAAGTTCTTCCTGAAGAACAAATAACGGTCTCGTCATCTATATGGAGTGATATGCGGTATTTACTGGGAACTTTCTGAGGAAAAATAGTCTTGTTATTCTTCTGTACTTCCTTCAAATGTCTCTGAGCATTAACAACTCCGTTAAACTTAATACCGTAAAGCCTGAACAACGTCCTTATGTACTTCTCTGTACGGTATGAAGATGTATAAACCCAGACATCAAATCCTAATTGCTGTAAACGGTTGATGAGATCAGGAGCGCCATAACGCAAACGTTCCCTGAATATCTTATTCAGGGGAAACTTAAGCGGCGGTTCTGTTTTATGAGTCTTAGGGTTTACAAACAAGACCTCATCGAGGTCAAACGAAACCCTCATCCTCATTTCATCTCTAATACTCATTCTCAGTCTTTAATAGTCTCAATTATATCAATTACATTTGCAGACCATTTCTCATCTGGTCCATTGATCTTGTAATCGATAAACTCCGGATCATCTCTATGTGTATGGATGACCATCTTATTATCTATATGGATGGTCTCCTTATACTTGTTTGCAATAAGCTTGCGCATGTTAATCGCAGCTTCGCTCTGCCTTTTCTCAAACTTCTTCTTACCTGTTATGATACCATCAACATTAACAGAATAGCGCCAAAATAACCGCTTGATATCATCAATAGAGTAGTAATTCTCAGAATAAACCCAAATATCGTACCCGTGCTTGGTAAGATAATGGAAAAGTCCTGGTATACCTAATCTTATGCGCTGAATCTTCTTACTCAATCCCGGAATGGGTTCAGTAAGAGGATCATCTGTGTTTCTGAATACGATCTCCTCAAGGTCGAGTGTGACTCTCTTATCGTGATTAGAACGCTCGATCATCTTTCTGATATCAGACTCCTGAGCAACATTAACGATCTTAATCGGAACCGACTTGATAGTAAGCTTTAAAGCAGCAGCCCATCTGTGGTGTCCGTTAAGAAGAAGATATCCTTGAGGTCTAACCTTCTCTACGATCAACGGCTCATCAAAGATCGGCTGATCAAGCCTCTGGTTCTTTCTTATCTGATCCATATACTCAGATATGATCTTATAACTTGGTCCTACAGTAGGAAAAGTAAACTCATCTTCAGCATTCGGATGAAGATTGGAAATAGCGGTCTTCTTTACGAGAAAACGCTCCAATATTCCTGCTTTAACAGGAATATAAATACCCTTTTGCTTCTCAAGATCGTTTTGGATAAATTCATCAAACTCTGTTTTCATAAATACCACCTCGACTTGATTATAACAAAACGGATGTGGCCAAATGTAAAGGAATTAAGTGATTTCTGTGTTAAGAACGGACGAGCAATACACCGAGATTACCGCTTTTTATCTTAACCGAGAAAGAGTCTGCGCCCTCAACAAGTTTATTGCTTATGGAAAGTGTGGATCCCGGCACAAGATCCTTATTATCAAGTTTATAGTAAAGCCCCTCACTGGTAACACCTGTTACATTAGTAAACGGTATAAGTGATATCACCAGGTCATCATCATTCAATACTCCCGAGAATTCGATCTCGTCAGGTCCTGAAAGTGGAATAAAATCGTTAATTCCATCGGTAACCGTAATGCTTCTTCCTTCTTCGTGAAGCTTAACCGCCAGCATAAGATTAGCAAGATTGTGATCAGGCCGTCCTGCCATGGAACACACCCAGATTATCTCATCATCTTCGGGTACAGACCTTAAACACAGTTCAGAGTCACTCATATCCTTCTCAACAGGATAGACTTCAAACTCAACACCGCGGTTTCTAAGAAAATCGGCTATATCCGCATTAAGCGAATCCATGTCTCCCGTAACCTTTTGAGGCACTATTCCACATGAAACCGCAACAGCAGCACCGGAATCAGCCGCGATTACATTATCACAGGAGGATACAACCGCATTTACGGTATCCTTATCAATACCGGGGCCGCCTGCAATAACAGCCGTCCTCATTAATCACTCTCCCAACAGCTCGAAAAGCTCGCGTGCGGCAGCACCCGGGTCTTCCTTGCCAAATACGGCACTTCCGGCTACAAGCAGCTTGGCACCTGCATCAGCGGCTTCCTTAACTGTCTTAACATTGATTCCGCCGTCAACAGATAAGATTGCCCCGGAACCATTCTCGTCAAGTTTCTTGCGGTAGGAAGCGATCCTTGCTGTCGATTCAGGTATATAACTTTGTCCGCCAAAACCGGGACGCACCGACATTACGAGAATAAGATCTGCTGCGCCCTTCTCGAGGAACGGATAAAGCTTTTCCTCAGGTGTATCAGGATGAATCGAGATTCCGGCCTTTTTACCAAGACTTCTGATCTTCTCTATTAATTCAAAAGGCTTATCAGTGCACTCGACATGGAAAGTAATATAATCGGAACCGCACTCGGCAAACGGTTCAATAAACTCTTCAGGATTAGTGATCATCAAATGAGTATCAAAGATCAGATCACTATGCTTTCTTATAGATTTGATTACCGGAACACCTATAGTAAGATTCGGTACATAATGACCGTCCATAACATCAAGATGCAGGAACTTGCAGCAAGAAGATATGCTGTCAACATCTCTCATAACATATCCGAAGTCAGCCGATAACAAAGACGGTGAAAGCTCGTATTCTCTCATTTGTATCCTCCAGCAGAATTAGGTCTTTTACTGTATAAGTATTCATAGAATTCCTTGTATCTTGAGTATCTTCCCTCATCAATTCCGTTTCCGATAAGATCGCGTACTGCACAGTCACGTTCAGCAATATGTCTGCAGTCAGCGAACCTGCAGCCTGAGGAAGCTTCAACTATCTCAGGGAAACCACCCGATACATCTGTATATAATACACCAACATCAAACAGATCGAGAGATGTAAATCCGGGAGTATCAGTTATGAAACCGTTTTTATACTCGAATAATTCGGCATGTCTTGTTGTATGTTTTCCCCTCTTAAGCCTGTCAGATATGTCACCTACTATCATAGTGGATTCGCCAAGAAGCTTGTTACAAAACGTACTCTTACCCACTCCTGAAGGTCCTGCAAGGCCGTTAAGTCCGTCTTCAAGATACTTAAGTATCTCATCAGGTATCTTTTCATCCTTATTTATCATAAAGCACGGGAAACCCGCGTTCTTATAGACAGAAACCAAACCATCGCAGGTATCCGGGTCCTTATCGCTTTTCGAGAAGATGACTACAGGTGTTATGTGTAAAACGCCGCAAATAATAAGCATCTTATCAAGAAGCTTAAGGTCAGGAACGGGATCCGTACACGAGAAGATGAGGAAGAGCTTATCAAGATTTGCAAGCGGAGGTCTGATAAGACTGTTCTTCCTGGGCAATATCTTTTCCAATACAAAAGGGATGTCGGGATCACCCGACTCCCCTGTAAGCACTTTATCTCCGACAAGAGGTGATATCTTCTTGAGTCGTATATTGCCTCTTATCTGGCAAAGTCTGATACTTCCGTCGTCACATCTGACCGTATAGGTGCCGCCGACACCTTTGGTAATGATTCCCTGTTCCTGATTAGACATGAATATCAGAACTGAGGCTGACCTTCCGGAGGCGAAGGCGGCTGATCGATAGGTTCAAATACCGCAGTATAGTTGATCGTCGTAGGCGTGAGAGGATCTCCGTCAGGATCATATACAACAAATTGATAAGTATTAGACTCTGTTACCACATTGTTGTAAGGATCAAGCCATCTTGCGAATCTGTATCCTTCTGCAGGTGTAGCTGTCAAAGTAACGGATGTATTAACATCATAAGCTCCGCCGCCCTCTGCAGTACCCTGACCGCTTACACTCGTTGTTACATTAACCTGGGAAGGTGTAGGAGTCGGAGTTCCACCTCTCTGTACGTCTTCCATTGTACCGATATAAAGAGTGATCGATGATCTTCTCGGAAGAGTAATACCCGCAACAGGATCAGTAAGGATTATGTACTGCTGGTTCTCAGGAAGTACAAGAACATCCGTTGAACCTTCAATGTGAGCGATATTGATCTCCTCTTCACCGAGCATCTCTCTTGCCTCTTCAAGAGTAAGACCGTGCAGATCAGGAACTGTCGAACTCGAAGGTGCCTTCGCATAAACAATTACGATAGGTGAACCGACTTCAATGATAGAACCGGCAGCAGGTTCAGTTCTGATGACCTGACCGGGCTCGAAGTCGGAGTTCGTCTCCTCAAGCACACTAACCTGGAGTCCCAAAGATACAAGCATCGAGTATGCTTCATGATACTCAAGACCTGCATAACTCGTAAGTGTTATCGTCTCAGCCTCGTTTGCAACTGTAAGAACGATCTTATGAATATCAGAACCGGATGCAATAACAACACCCTCACCGATGCTTTGCTCAATGATAGTGCCGGGAGCGTAGTCAGATGATACCTGAGGCGATATCTCATATGCGATCCTGTTTGCATCAAGCTCTACTACAACTTCATCGATATTCCTGCCTACATAATTGCCGACCGTGTAATCATGCTTCTCTTCGATGTGAGTAGCAGCCGTAATCGAATTAACGATAAGAATGGAAACACCAACAAGCACGCCGACAATAAGAAGAACTACAAATATAAGAAGGATATTATCCCTTAATCGCGACAATCTTCTGGCTTCAGCGGACTTCTCAAGATCGCTTATCTTGTCATAACTGGGATCCTGTCTGAAGGATACATTGCCGGGAGCCTGAACTCTCTCGACTTCATCTCCGCTGTTGATAACACCATATACGCCGTTTGGATCGAGCATCAAAGCATCAAGCTCAGTAACCATCTGACGCATGGTGACATATCTCTTATCAGGATTCTTCTGCATGCACTTAACAATGATTGCATCAAGACCTTGAGGAATGTCAGGAGCATACAAAGAAGCAAGCGGAGGTCTGTCCTGCAAGTGCTTAACAGCAATTGCAACGTTAGAATCTCCGTCAAAGGGTACTCTTCCCGTTACCATCTCGAAAAGCATTACACCAACCGAGTAGATATCGGAAGAAGGTCCTACATTACCACCTCTTGCCTGCTCCGGTGAGAAGTAGTGAACTGAACCCAAAGCTCCGCCGGAAGCCATTGTAATGGTGTTGCCCGTGGCAGCTCTTGCTATACCGAAGTCAGTGATCTTAGCGATCCTGTCTCTTGAAATCAGAATATTCTGAGGCTTTATATCACGATGAACTATACCGTTACGGTGTGCGTATTCCAAAGCCATACCAACCTGAATAACGATAGGAACGGCAACCTTCCAGTCAAGATGTCCGTTCTGGTTGATAAGGTCCTTAACCGTTATACCGTCAACATACTCCTGAACGATATATCTGTAATTGCCTTCACGTCCTACGCCGAAGACTTTAACGATATTCGAGTGATTAAGAGAGGAAACCGCCTTAGCCTCTGTATCAAATCTTCTGATGAACTCCTCATCCGAAGAAAATTCAGGCTTTAATACTTTAATAGCAACCTTAACACCTGTTCCCATATCTGAAGCAAGATATACATTAGCCATACCGCCGCGGCCGATAAGCTTGATTATCTTATACTTGCCGGCAAATATCATGCCTTCAGGGCCTTGTGTGCTCATTAAGTACTACTCCTCACGATATTTTTTAATATTATATATTATACAGACGGATACTTACTTACAAGTTGATTACACTTATCAGCTCCGCTGTTCTTCAATACCTCTTCTTAACTGACCGCAGGCAGCCATTATATCGCTTCCCATCTCACGTCTCAATGTGGCATTTATACCCTTTTCATCAAGGTATTGCCTGAATTTTGCTACTCTCCCGGGAGCTGATCTCTTATAAGGACTTCCCGGAAATTCGTTAGCTGCTATGAGATTAACATGGCAGTTTAAGCCCTTAAGAAGCCTGGAAAGCTCTTCGGCACAAGCAAAAGTATCGTTGATCTGATCAAAAAGCGAGTATTCAAAAGTAATCCTGCGTCCTGTCTTGTCTACATAATCCCGGCAGGCCTTCATAAGATCTCCAAGACCGTATCTTGATGCAACAGGCATCAGTTCTCTTCTTAATTCATCATTAGGTGCGTGTAAAGAGATAGCCAGATTGACCTGAAGCTTCTGGCTTGTGAACTTCTCGATATACGGTATAAGACCGCATGTTGATACTGTGATGTGTCTTGCACCGAGATTAACACCGTCAGGGTCGTTCATGATATTAATGAACTTAATAAGATTGTCGTAGTTATCAAAAGGCTCGCCGATTCCCATTACAACAACCGTTCTTATCTTCTCATTGATGTATTGCTGGGACAAAAGCACCTGGGCAGCCATCTCACCTGCTGTAAGGGATCTTCCGAATCCGGCTTTTGCCGATGCACAGAAAGCGCATCCCATCTTGCAGCCGGCCTGTGACGAGATACAAACAGAAAGACCTGTCTTATATCTCATAATTACGGTCTCGATGATATTGCCGTCATGAAGCAGATATACAAGTTTTCTCGTATCATCTATAGACGACTTAAACTCCTCGATAACACGCATCCCCGAGAAAATAAAATCCTGTTCAAGTTTGTTCCTCATATCATTAGGAATATTAGTCATCAGGGAAGTATCTGTAACTCCTGAACTTAGCCATTTACGAATCTGCTTCGCACGGAACTTAGGATATCCGTTATCAAGACACCACTTAAGAATCTCTTCATCAGTCAGATCAAGACAGTACTTCTTTGTTAACCCGCTCATTTCCTCATCATCCTTGATATAAAGAAACCCTCACATCCGTCCTCGTCAGGAAGAAGAGTTATCATTCCACCATTGCCGCGTGATTTTAAACTTTCAGTCAGTATGTTGTCAAAGCCAAAAGGCTCAAAGTCACCGTGTCTTTCCAGAAAATCCGACACCTGCTCCTCATTCTCCGCAGAATTTATGGTGCAGGTACTGTAAACAAGGACGCCACCTCTTTTAACAAGTCTGCTCATATTATCAAGGATATTTCTTTGCTTATCCCGTATCTGCTCTATACGCTCATAAGTTATAGTCAGCCTTATATCCGGCTTTCCTCCCATAATTCCAAGCCCGCTGCAAGGAGCATCAACAAGAACAAGATCATATCTGTCTTCCGTATCAAATTCCGTGCTGTCAGCAACCATTGCAGTAATATTCTCCGCACCGAGTCTCGCGGCATTTTGCATAACGAGTTCAAGCCTTGATGCGTTAACATCCAATGCTGTTATTTTCGCGAGGTTTCCGGCAAGTGCTGCCATGTGCGTCGTTTTACCTCCCGGTGCGCTGCAGCAGTCAAGTATACTCATTCCCGGCTTCGGCTGTGCGAGGATTGATGCCAACTGGGCGCCCTCTCCCTGCACCATAAACTCTCCCGCGCGAAAAGCTTCGCTTCCGGTTATGGAAGGAGAATCCGCGTTAACACCTATTATGAGTGAATCCTTAAGAAGAGAAGACTCATTCACATCAAAGCCTTCAAGCATAAGCTTATCACGTAAGCGCGGGGTTTCAGTCTTTAAGGTATTTGTTCTCACAGCAAGAGGAGTAGGACTTAACAAAGCCTTGGCTATGGCAGGAGCCCTAGTTTTACCGTATGACTTCTTTATAACGCCATATATCTCCGGCTTTAACGAGAAAGCGGCTTCAGGACTCTTATTAGAGCTCAGATTCCTCTGTGTATCTGTTAAACGTGCAACATTACGGAGAACGGCATTGATCAGGCCTGATGCGCTTCTTGCATGTCTGTTTGCAAGATCAACAGAAGTGTTAACGGCCGCATAATCAGGCACCTTATCCGAATAAATGATCTGCCAGACGCCGAATCTTAAGATAGTCCTTACTTCAGGATCAAGCCTGGATACATCCTTATCAGAGGTGCTCTTTATGAAGTAATCTATCGAATAAGTATAAGTAAGTGTTCCGTAAACCGCAGCACGGACAAAGTCATTAACATCATCTCTGTTTAAAGAGAGATTGGAAAAAGCGCCTTTCTCATAACAGTCATAAAGTATGGAATAGCAAAGCTCTCTGTCGTTCAAATCAGACTCCGAATCTTTGACCGGGCTTAAAGTTGTGGGCACAATCAATAGCTTTCAGCCTCTTACCGCCTTCACTTTGAAGCTCAAGAATATAAATAGAACCTTCCTTGCATCTGACCTTAAGGTCACCCTTACGTGCAACAGTTATCTCACCGGGCAAAGCATCATCATCACTTTTTTCCTCAAGCCTTGACGCATAGATCTTTACTCTCTTTCCATCAAGAGTCGTAGAAGCTCCCGGCCATCCGCATAAAGCTCTTATCCTGTCATGGACGCTCCTTGCGGAATCATTAAAATCAAGAATCGCATCCTCCGGTTTAACGGGTGGAGATACAGATACCTTCGACCCGTCCTGAGGAACAGATTCAATCTTCCCGTTTATATAGTCATCTATTGTATTCAGAAGAAGATCTCTTCCTGACACCGCAAGCTTTCCCATAAGGCTCTCGGTTGTATCATCGATATCTATAGGCACTTCAATCTGTCTTAGCATATCGCCCGTATCCATTCCGGCATCCATCTTCATGATAGTTACACCTGTAACATCATCGCCGTTAAGTATCGAATACTGAACAGGAGCAGCACCCCTGTACTTCGGGAGCAAAGAGGCGTGAACATTTATACAGCCGAACTTGGGAATATCAAGCATTCTTTGGGGAAGTATCTTACCGTAAGCGGCTGTAATTATAAGATCCGGGGACATCGACAGGATCTTGTCATATGCCTCATCGGTCTTAAGCGAATCAGGCTGATAGACCTCTATCCCCTGAGACTGTGCATAAACCTTCGCAGGCGGGGGAGTGATAATGTGTTTTCTGCCAACCGGCTTATCCGGCTGCGAAACACTTAAAACAACATTCATCCCGGCATCGCAAAGCCCTTCGAGCACCGTGCCCGAGAACTCCGGTGTACCCATAAAAATCACACGTATATCAGGATTCGGCATTTACTACCTCGATTGAACCGGGAATAGCTTTATCAATAAAGAGAATACCGTCCAAGTGATCATATTCGTGACAGATACAATCGGCAAGAAGACCCTCAGCGTCCATCTCAAAAGGATTGCCGTTAATATCCAAAGCCTTGATATGAATCTTCTCGGGGCGGATAACCTCACCGCTCTTACCGGGTACTGAAAGGCAGCCTTCAGAACAAGTCTGCTCGCCTTCCCTATATGTTATCTCCGGATTAATAAAATCGATTCTTCCATGCTCATCACCGATATCAACGATAAAAGCTCTTCTTAATACACCAACCTGTACTGCTGCGATACCGATTCCGCGGTTATCGTAATACATGGTCTCTGCCATATCATTTAAAAGTTTTGTGATCCTCGGAGTAATCTCTTCTATCTCACGGGATCTTTTTCTTAAGATCGGATCTTCTTCAGTAACTATATTTCTGAGCGCCATATTACACCTCTTCTGCCTTTCCGACAGATATTTTACCACAATCAGTTCTTTGATTTATCAGTTGTGCTTTTAAGAACGGTACCTGCACTGCCAAACAATCTCTTTGCAGATGCCAGGAAACCTTTCTTCATATCATCGTCGATCCCGTTGTATGTCTTGATCATCGCGTTAAGATTCTCTACGCGGTTCTGCGAGAACTGGGCCAGAGTATGCGTATCCCCGCTCATCATAAGATTAAAAACAGTATCAACAAACTGTTCGCGCTGCTTCTTATCAAGTCCTGAGATCCATTCTTTGAAGGTCTTATCCACAAACCTGCTGCCTGCGCTGACCTCCTCCTGATGAATAAACCCGTTATAGTCAGTCTCCCACGACAGTATCTCGTGCTGCATGATTCCGTTCTCATCAGAATGAACAACACAGTAATCCTCAAGATGCTCGAGGATCATGCCGACAACCGAGAATCCGGGTACATATGTATGAATAAGATGTTCTATCTTTTTAAATTCATCCATCTGCATGATCTTCTCGGTAAATCCGGGACCGTCAAAATTATAGACATCAGCTATTGGAGAATTGAATTTCTCATCACAGAAAGTCGCAGCATATACGGAAAGATTGCCGCCCTTGGAGTGACCTCCAATAATGAACGTTCCGTCTTTAAAAGTTGCTGCCACGTTCTCAAAGTAAGCAAGAGCTTTCTGCTGGGCGGGAACCGGGAATTCGAATCCCATATTAAAGTCCTCTTTCCAGCCGATGATAGTATTATCAGTACCTCTGAAAGCGACAAAATAATTCTCTTCTTCATCGATATCAAAGACACATGCAGAGAACTGTATTTGTCTTTCTTCATCGATATCATTCACATATCCTGAGATAAGCATATCCCCGAATCTCTTGCTTGTCCCTACACACCTGATAAACTCGAAGTCGCGGGACTCATTCAGAACATCATCGTTAAGATTCGGAAGATTGATAAGGTCCTCGCAGACCTCACTTACCTTCCTTTGTTCCCTCAGATTGGAAGAAACCACTCCGTCAAACGGTTCATACGAGAACCTGGCAAGAATCCCCGCATCAACTTCATTAAACGGGGCTTTATCAAAAGTAAGATCACCTCTCCACTTAAGGTAATCAATGATGGTATTCATAGATCAGCTGCCTCCGGCATCATTGTCAAACGATAAAGGATAGATATTAGGATCAAAATCCTCCATCACTTGTCTGAAAACCTCATTAAGATAAGATTTCTTCCTCGATTTTATCATAAAGACATATCTGTATCTGCCGCGAAGCTCATATATAGGCGCCTGTATCGGACCATACAACTCGAACCCGAACTTGGGATCCTGATAAGAAAGGAAATCCTTAAGATACTTCTCAACATCAGAAGCTCTTTTTACAAGCATATCCTCATCAGGCAAAGACAGAACAATCTCGCCGACAGCATAAAAAGGCGGAA
Organism: Saccharofermentans sp.; assembly: GCA_024691325.1. Lineage (GTDB taxonomy): Bacteria > Bacillota > Clostridia > Saccharofermentanales > Saccharofermentanaceae > Saccharofermentans. Next base: position 107,487 of record JAILNR010000038.1, read on the forward strand.
GCTTAAGTGCCTTCCTGTATTCAATCTCAGACTCATAAAAAGCCTCATAGTCCTGCTTGGAAGCGAACAGCAGGAGCGGATTATCAGGCCTTAAAGACTGAAGGAAAACCTTTCCTTCCGAACCGCTTCTTCCCGCCCTTCCGGCAGCCTGTGTGATAAGTTCGAATGCTCTTTCCGAAGACTTGTAATCAGAAGATAAAGCAATCAGATCCGCACCGAGAACACCAACAACGGTTACGTTAGGAAAATCATGACCTTTGGCGATCATCTGAGTACCGACAAGAATAGATGCCTCTTTATTTCTGAACTTACTTAAGATCTGCTCATGTGCACCGGGAGCCATCGTTGTATCCTGATCCATGCGAAGTATCTTCTCATGAGGATAAAGTTCCTGAAGCATCTGCTCGAGTTGTTGTGTTCCGATACCGGCTTTCTTAAACTTTGTATTCTCGCAGACGCGGCATTTGGCCTCATTTGCAGGTATCGTGTAGCCGCAGTAATGGCAGATAAGAAGTCGCCCCGCTGACCTCAAGTTATTATGAAGTGTCATCGCCACAGAACAGTTCGGGCACTCGGCAGGCTCGCCGCAGGAACTGCAGACTATAGTTCTTGAGTATCCTCTTCTGTTTAGGAAGAGCATTACCTGGTTGCCTTCACTGAAAGCCTTTGCCATAGCATTTCGAAGGGGGGCTGACAGAAGGTCACCGTAACCTTCCTTTATCTGCCTTTTCATGTCAACAATAGTAACCCCGGGCAAGGTCGCATTAGAAGAAGCACGCTTATTGAGTCTTAAAAGCTTATAAGCACCATTCAATGCCGCATAATAAGATGACACCAATGGAGTGGCCGAGCCCATCACGAGAGGGCAGCTGCTCTGCTTCATCCGGAGGAAAGCAATCTCCCTTGTGTTATAACGGGGAAATGACTCCGACTTATAAGAAGAGTCGTGCTCCTCATCAATGATAATAAGCTGAAGATCCTTAACAGGCGCGAAAACAGAACTTCTTGGGCCGACTACTATCCTTGCCTCTCCCCGTCTTATCCTGTCCCACTCGTTATATCTTTGCCTGTCGGTAAGCCTGCTGTGCATTACGGCAGCGGTATCACCAAACCTGCCGCGTATCCAGCTTACGGTCTGAGGCGTAAGAGAAATCTCAGGAACGAGGTAAATAACACATCCGCCACGTTCGAGAACATCTCCTGCACACTTAAGATAGACCTCGGTCTTACCGCTTCCCGTAATTCCGTCAAGTAGGAATACTACCGGCTTTCCCAAATCTTCCTTAACACTATCGTAAGCTTTTTGCTGTTCATCATTAAGGTCATGAACAACGCGGAACGATTCGCCATCACAGGAAGTATCGGTATCATACTCCTGTTCCATCTCTTCTCTTGTGAGCATTCTCTGGGTTACTTTGACGAGGCCTTTTTCCTTAATGGAACGAAGCTGGGCATCAGATGCTTTGGCAGCGGAAAGGAGCTTCTTACGTTCTGTAACACCTTCCGATAAGAGATATTCAAGAATACTGATATGTGCAACGGAACGAAGTTTGCCTGATTCCAATGCTGCAACCGCTTCCTCCTTCGAGGTTAGTTCAACGAACTTAGCCTTTGCTCTTGAAACACTCCCTACAGCTGCAGGGATCATCATAGAAATAACATCTCCCGATGTACACAGAAATTTCTTCTTCAAAGGCTCGATAAGTGCGAGCTGATCGGGATTCATGACAGGATAAAGATCGATCAAAGACTTAATACTCTTTAGCTTTGAAGGCGCAAAGCCAAGATTACTCACATCATCAGTAACTTCTGTTACCAGAGCTATCGATGTCCTGTTTCCTGATCCAAACGGAACTATAACATACGACCCGGGAACAACCTTGTCCTCAAGGTCCTCCGGGAGCTTATAGGTATAAGCCTTATCAGTCTGTCTTACAGACTCACGTAAAAGGACCTTACAGACTTTCATGGATTACATCGCACCGTCTATCATCGAGAAAAGGTCTATCTGAGCAGATTTAGGAAGGTCATCTATAAGACCATAAGCAGCTAAAGTATCTATAGCCGATTGGCCTATCTTAGCTCTTTGCATAAGATCATCTCTGTTCTTGAAGGGCTCTTCATCACGTGCTTCAGTTATACCCTTTGCCATAGAAGCAGAAATGGAATCGATACAGTCAAGCGGAGGAAGAATCTTTCCGGGACCCACCTTAGTAAAATCTGTCGCATGACTGGTCTTGAGATCTATCGGAACAAACTCGATACCTCTGTGGTACATCTCCGCTACAAGTTCGCACAGGAAATACTCATCCTGAGCCTTCTTAGCCGAACTTTCCCTGCCGTGCATTATCTGGTTAAGTTCTTCCATACGGTTCTTAAGAACATCCATTCCACGGCACATATACTGTGCATCAAATTCCTCACCTCTAACCGTAAAGTAAGCGCAGTAGTATTCTTCCGGATAGTACACTTTGAACCATGCAACTCTTAAAGTTGATATCGAATAAGCTGCAGCGTGCGCCTTAGGGAACATATACTTTATCTTCTCACAGGAGCCGATGTACCAATCCGGCACATTTTTCTCCTTCATCATGGCCTTCCAGCCTTCCCATTTATCACACTTACCTGAGGCAACCTTACCCTTACGGACATTCTCCATGATATCGAAGGCATCCTTATTCGGAAGTCCCCAATAAATAAGTCTTGTCATGATAGAGTCTCGGCATCCGATAACCGAGTTAAGGTCACATATGCCGTCATTAATAAGATCCTGCGCGTTGCCCTTCCATACGTCGGTTCCATGCGACAGACCCATAAGCTGGACAAGGTCATAGAATCTCGTAGGCTTTGTCTCTCTGATCATGCCTCGCGCCATCGGAGTACCAAGCTCTGAAAGACCGATCGTGGCAGATCCCGCCTCCGACTGCTCAATCGGGAAGCCCAACGCATCCGTCGACTCCAGAAGGCTCATTACCTTAGGTTCAGGAACAGGAATATCAGTAATCTCCACCCCGGTTAGCAGATGAAGCATACGAAGAACTGTCGGATCCAGGTGTCCGAGAATATCAAGCTTCAGGATAGTATCATGCATCGCACGGAAGTCGAAGTGAGTCGTTATAATACCGCAGTCAGTCTTGTTCGCAGGATACTGTATAGGTGTGAACTCATAAACATCCATCTCCTTAGGAACAACGACGATTCCTCCCGGATGCTGTGATGTTGTTCTCTTAACACCAAGAAGTCCTCTTGTCATGTAAAGAAGTTCGCCGGTAGTATAAGTCTGATTATTCATCTCACCGACTTTCCTTCCTATCATAAGAGCATTCTTACCCGCAATAGTACCGACGGTACCTGCCTTAAAAGTATGCGTGGGACCAAACAGATAGTCTACATACTTATGTGCAGACGCCTGGTTTAAGCTCGAGAAGTTAAGATCGATATCAGGCTGCTTGTCGCCGTAGAAACCCAGGAACGTCGCGAAAGGGATATCCTGTCCGTCACGCTTCATCTGTTCACCACACTCAGGACAATTCTTTAAAGGAAGATCGTATCCTGAACCGTATTCACCTGTATTATTAAACTCCACATAATGACACTTGGGGCATCTGTAATGGGGAGCAAGAGGATTAACCTCCGATATACCGAGCATCGTAGCAGTGAACGAAGAACCGACTGAACCTCTCGAACCTACAATAAAGCCTTCATTATTCGAGTTCTTAACAAGTCTGTAAGCGATATAGTACATAATCGCAAAGCCGTTACCTATAATCGAAGTAAGCTCGCTGTCGAGTCTCTCCTTAACGACCGGATCAAGCACACCATTATGACGGTAAAGCTTGTTTGCTCTCGTATATGCAATATCTCTGACATCAGAAGCGGCTCTGGGGATCATAGGCGGATATGTGCCGTCCGGGAACGCCTTGATGCCATACTCGATCATGTCGGCGATCATGTTAGTGTTGGTAACAACCGCCTTCATCGCTCTGTCTTCTCCTAAGTAAGAGAATTCATCAAGCATCTCTTCCGTGGTTCTGAAATAAAGGTCAGACTGCATCTGCGCGTCAGCAAATCCCATATCCATAAGCATATACTTTCTATACATACCATCTTCCTTATTAAGGAAGTGAGAGTCTGTAGTCGCGATAAGCGGCAGATCGAATGCATCAGCAACGTCTGCAAGGAGAATGTTTACATTCCTTATATCGTTCTCGTTAAGAAGCATAGACTCACCCGAAGCCTTATCAGGGTTACGGGTCATGAACATGTTGTTGCAAAGAGGCTGTATCTCCACGTAATCATAAAGCGAGATAATATCCTTAAAAGTCTGATCCTCTTTAAGCAACTCGAGAGCCTTGGCAACATCCTTGCCACCCTCTTTATACTTGATCATCGCATAGCGGTAGATCTCGCCCTGCTCGCAGGCGCCTCCGACAATTATCGAAGAGTTAAAGTACTTAAGTAAGCTCTTGGGCGTCCTGGGTCTTCTGTAGTAATAATGTACATTAGACTCCGAAACCAGCCTGTACATGTTATAAAGGCCAAGGTTATTTCTTACGAGCCAGATTATATGGTATGCCTTGGTATCGGCAGACAACAAAGTATCCGTAGTCTTATGGCCGATCTTAAGATTCAACGCCTCGGGATCGACTGTTCCTTCAGCTTTTAAATAATCAATAACAAACTGCGCATCAGAGCGTGTCTTATCAACGAGTTCATTACCGGTTGAAGCCTCTGCAGCATTATTTACCGCGGGTGCCGCATAACGTTTTATATCTTCAATAGATATAGCAGGAGTCAGGAACTTGTTTCTGTAATACTTATGATCCTCTATGTTGATCCCGAATCCGGCACGGCGCAGAAATCCCAAAGTCTTGAATATATCTTCACCCGTTACATAAGCTTCACCTATGAATTCACAAAGTTCTCCCATCCGGAAGTATGAATCGCAAGGTTCTCCCTTGCCTTCATAGATAATATCTTCAACATCAGCATAAAAATCTGCTACATGCTCATATATAACTTCTGCCGGCACAACCATAGTTCCGTCATCTGAATAAGGAGTATTGATATCCTCATCAACATTTATCTTGTGATTGGCACCGGTCTCACCATAAGACGGAATACCCGGAAGATTCTCATCTTTTAAGTTATCGGGTATCTCGGAAGGATCCCACAAACTCTTGTCTATATCGTGGGATGCGAACTCCTGAGCCTGTTCATCAGTCTCTCCTTCCACTTCGGGGCGTATCCCCTTGTATCCCTTAAGTCTGTATTTACTTGCCGCAACACGCGTAAAGGTATCCTTGCAAGGATCGTCTCCACAAGTTTCAATAGCTATAGAAACAAACTCGCCTACAGCCATTGGCGGCTTAGGCTCTCCGGAATTCACCTTTGGAATAAAAGGCAGATTATAGAAGATAGTCGGACCATCATCCGCAAGGTAACCCTCACATCCGAGGATAGCCTTAAACTTCTCTTCACCCTCTTCTTTTTTCTTGTTTATCTTACCCACGGCATCTAAAGCCTGAGGGAATCCCTGAACTACACCGTGATCGGTAATAGCACACGCTCTGTGGCCAAAGGAAGCTGCAAGCTTCATGATATCCCCGGGGTTACTTATGGCATCCTTCTCACTCATCTTCGAGTGGACATGAAGTTCTACCCTGTGATACTGACACTCCTCACGGCGTGACTTAGGTTCTTGGGCCTCGTATATACCGTTAACCTTAACGCCCTTCTCGCCTCTGTCATAATTAGTGGAAACCTGGAAACCTGCGTAACCGCCTCCATCAAACATCTTCTCGAAAGCATCAGCTTCCTCAGGCTTTAAGAACATAACTGCATTTGTTCCGCCCGTGCTGTCAACAATATAGAATTTGGCAATTACCCATGTTCCAGCCTTCGTAAGCTTAAGGATATCGGCCATCTTCTGATCATCCATCAAAACGAAGTAACCTTCGATATTTACATCCTGGCTTAAATCATCAAGATCTTTGATATCAACCTTCGGAGAACCTGTCTTTACGCGTCCGAACAAAGAATCCGCATTCTTGCGGGGCTTAAATTTACCCTTACCGCCGTTATCAGGAGCCTGACCTTGAACTTCCTTCGCCTTTGCAACCCACGAATTCTTTTTATCAGCGGGTTCCTTCTCTTTTTTCTTAGCCTCTTCCTTCTCCCTTTTTTCCTGCTCCTGAACTTTCATCTTATGAAGAATAGACGGATCAATACTGAACAAACTAAGATCAGGCTTGCGTTCCATGAATTCGATCTTTACGGAAGAACCGGTTCTTTTTGTGATCTCATTTTTAAGCGCATCAAGAAGTGTACCGACATTACCGGGATCAGAACCTTCAATCCTTATTATTATCAGATTCTCATTCTTGTAATAATCGATTTTTCCGACATTTAACCCGCCAAGACCTTCCAAAAATTCAGGTCCCAGCCCAAGCTTATCAATAAGATTCTTCATTTATCCCTCTTTAGTTGATGTCTTAGATTTCTCTTCGCCGAGCTTCCTTACTTCTTCAACAAACTCGTCTACAGCTGTATCAGCCTTAAGTTTTCTGATGATCTGACCTTTCTCGAACAAAAGAAACTCATTTTTACCGCCTGCAAGTCCTATATCAGCTTCCTTAGCCTCACCGGGGCCGTTTACGGCACATCCCATAACAGATACTTTAAGATCGTAGGGGAACTTCTCAATTCTCTTCTCGATCTGCTCGGCAATCTCAATAAGCGGAACTTCGGTTCTTCCGCATGTAGGACAGGAAACAAAAGTAATTCCGCCCTTATAAAGATCCAACGCTTTAAGTATGCTCTTAGCCGCATAGATCTCATCTACGGGGTCACCTGTCAAAGAAACTCTTATCGTATCACCGATGCCTTCGGCAAGAAGTGCACCGATTCCGACTGCGGACTTTATTGCACCTTCTTTAAGTGTTCCCGCCTCGGTTACACCGACATGCAAAGGATAATCACAAGCTTTGCTCATAAGACGGTACGTATCGATAGTAAGCTTAGGGCTGCTTGACTTGATAGATATTACGATATCGTCAAAATCCACATCCTCAAGTAGTTTTACCGCATCAAGGGCACTTCTTGTCATGTTCTCGGCACACACACCGCCGTACTCATCGACGAGCTTCCTGTCAATCGAACCGGAATTAACGCCGACTCTTATGGGAAGACCTCTTTCCTTACATACATCAGCCACCTGACGAAGCTTCTCAGGACCGCCGATATTACCGGGGTTGATCCTGATCTTTGAAGCACCATGCTTTGCTGCCTCTATAGCGAGACGGTAATCAAAGTGGATATCCGCAACTACAGGAATAGGTGACTTGGAAGTGATTTGAGATAAAGCCTCGGCAGCCTCCATATCAGGAACCGTAACTCTGGTAATATCACAACCGGCTTCATACAGTGCAAAAATCTGATCGAGAGTGCTTTTTACATCCTGAGTCTTAGTATTATTCATGGACTGTATCCTTACGGGATTGCCTCCGCCCAACAAGACTCCGCCGACATTTACTACCTTAGTCATCGTTAGTTCCTTTCATTTTTTAAGTGCGTAAATAAAGTCTATCACTCTTGTGACAGATATTATCATTACAATTTATCCTACTATGGGATTAAAAGGGTGCAATGCCTATGGTATTGCAGAAAGCTTCGAATTCTCCGCCCGGTGCGCTCATAATATTATCGACAAGATCCTGTCTTGTCATACCGCCGGACAAAAGATTGATATTATACTGAAGTCCGGCCTCATCAGCCTCCCTGTTCAGCGCACCCAAGTAGAACCAGCTAAGGAACTCCTCATCCGTAAGGTTTCTTGCCTCACATTCTTCACAGAACATTATCTCATCGGCAAAGACAAGACCTGTAGACTCACCTGATGCCAAACGGTTGACCTCATCCACGAGTTCTTCCAAAGTCGGAGCTCTTCCGAGCATCGCTGCATTCATTCGAATTACAAAATTAACTATCTCACCGTTAGCAGGATCATCACAGACAGGATCACCGCTTACGATTTTATATGTCGTCTGGAATGAACCTGTATAATCAGGTCCTATGCCTTCAAAGGTTACCGTTACAGTGCCAACAGCAGTATTACCGGAATAAGTAGCCGTATAGTCTGTCCCCTCTTCAAGAACGACATCGTTATAACTTATGGAGAACGGTATTGTTATCTCGGAACCTGTGTAAGTCTGATCAGCAATATCTCCTATAACAACATCAGATATGTTAATCGCACTCGAAGTTGTCTCAGTAGCAGCCGTGGGAGTGGCTCCGCCACCGGAAAAACGGCCCGCAGAACCCTGATCATCAGTATTGCCTGAACTTAAAGCGAACGAGATTATCAGGATGAACATGCCAAGCAGCGAGAGCATCGATACTGCGAAGGGCCAGTAAATAGGTGTAGGCGGAACAGGCTTACGCGGCATAACAACGGGATTCTCATCCTTCTTCGCATTATTCTTTGAAACTGCGTTATTAAGACGCTCCTGTGCTACGACCTTGCTGTCAACTATTGCTACACCTTCAAGTGAACTGTCGCACTTTCTGCAGTATGTTGCTTTCTCACCATTTACGGCATTACAGCTTGTACAAACCTTAACTCTCATGTCTTTCCTTAAATCACTTCTTATTCGAATCCACTGTAATAAAGAATGTTACCTTACCCATCTGAAGAACGCCCGTCTTGAGTTCCTGAACGGAATTAATAGGAACCCGGATACCGTCAATAAATGTTCCGCCTTCCGTTCCTAAGTCCTGGATAAGATAACCCTCGTCTGAGTAAAGTATCTTACAATGAAGATCCGCAACTGTGGGATCCTTCACATACAAATTACATCTGGGGTTTCTGCCGATAGTAATGGTATCGATCATGGGAACATCGTAACTTGCCCCATTCGGTGCCATAAACTGAACGCTTCTTTCGTACTTGGAGACCTTGTCCTGCGAAGCTTTATCAGTAGCGGCTGCAACGGCAGCTTCCTGTCTTTGCTTTAACTGAATCTGCCTCTCTTCCTCTCTTAACTTAATCTGCTCAACTTCCCTTTTGTAAGCTTCGAGTTTCTTATCGAATTCGACTCTGTCAGTTCTGTTGATCTTGATAAAAAAGTAAAAAGATATGATAGCAACAACCAGCAACAGGCCGGCTAAGACAAAAACGAGTGCAGGATGCATCACAATACCTACTATCATTACCTATTCCTTCGATATAGATTTTCGCGAATGTATTTTACTTCAAAAGAATTAGAAATAACAATACCGAGTTTACTAAAATACCTGAAAGATATAAAACTTGAGGTAATAAGTCTCGGGAACATTCCAAAGTATAGGATGATCCGGAGCCTGTGTCCTCTTTTCTATCTGTCTTAAACTCCTTCCCGCATCGTAAGCGGCACTCGCTACCGCCTTTTCGAAAAGCTGCTCTGTCATAAAGTGTGAGCAGGAGCATGTTGCAAGGTAACCGCCCCTCGGCAGAAGCTGCATGGCCTTAAGATTTATCTCCTTGTATCCTCTTCCTGCAGAACCTACGGTGTCACGCGACTTTGTAAAAGCTGGCGGATCCAGGATTATGTAATCAAACTCACGGCTCTTGATCTCTTTAAGCTTTGTCAGATACTCGAACACATCTGCGCACTCATAAGTAATCTTGCCTTCAAGACCGTTAAGGACCGCATTATCATGCGCCATTTTTATTGCAGCGTCAGAGATGTCTACCGAAGTTACACTCTTAGCTCCACCAGCGGCTGCATTAAGACCAAAAGACCCTGTATGTGTAAAGCAGTCAAGAACGCACTTGCCGGAAGCAATCCTGGCGGCTGCCTGACGGTTGTACTTCTGGTCAAGGAAGAAACCCGTCTTTTGGCCCTCTTCCACATTTACGAGATACCTAATTCCATTTTCAGTAATAGTTGTTACGGGCGAATCCGCATGAGGGATACCGTCGAACCAGCCTTTATACAGATCAAGGCCTTCCTTGGTTCTTAAAGCGAGCTCATTGCGTTCATATATCCCCTTGATATCAACGCCTTCAGATGCCATAACCTCTGTTACCGCCTTATATATAACTGGTCTTATCTTCTCCATGCCAAGACTTGTTATCTCAACTGACAAAAGGTCTTCGTACCGGTCTATGGTAAGACCCGGCATCTGGTCGGCCTCGCCGTGAATCAACCTGCAGCATTTAAAGTCAGCGCCCGGCATTACCGTCTTCCTGTATGCCACAGAATAAGATATACGGCGCTTCCAGAAGTCGTAATCAAAGACATCATTACTGTTTCTGGAGAATATGCGGATCGTTATCTTGGAATTATTGTTGTAAAAGCCGGACCCCTGCCATGAGTTACCCGCAAATACGTCAACGATGTCACCGTTTTGGGGCTCGCCTGATAAAGATGTTATCTCTTCACCGTATACCCACGGATGACCGCGCTTAACGGCTTTCTCGGCTTTGGAAGTTATCCGGGCTTTTATATAAGGTCTTTCTGTCTTCATTACAGGTATCGCACTATCTCACTAATATCTTTTTTAAGTTCATGACGCTCAGAAGGTTCTGAATCATCTGCAGGATAACCTATAGGCAAAAGCAGTACCGACTTCTCATTCTCGGGTATATTAAATGCCTTCTCAGCCTCAAGATTAGGGTATGCATTGACCCAGCAGGTGCCAAGGCCCATCTCGACTGCCTCAAACATAACATGAGTAGCTACGATAGATACATCTTCAATACCTGAGTGTATTCCCTCTTCACGCGCATTCTTCCAGTCCTCATCCTTGTTGTAGGTAAACATGAATACAACAGGTGCATGGAAAGCACAGGGGGTAATCTCATTTATCTTGGCAAGTGCTTCTTCACTTTGCAGTACATATATACGGTGAGGCTGGTTATTCTTGCCGGTGGGTGCGAGATTGGAAACTGCCAAAAGTCTGTCGATCTGTTCCTGTGTAAGCTTTGTATCCTTATACTTTCTTACCGAATATCTTTCTTTTGCAAGTTTCATGAATTCCATAAACGCCTCCAAAAACCATTGTTTTTTATACAAAAATTATTATAATAAACATGCACTTTTATGCCAAGCAGTTCGGGTCCGATATCCTGCTTGTAAAATATTAAAACCAAAGGAGCTTATATGAATACACTCAAGTACGAGTTGAGGGACTACAAGGTCCTTCTGCGTAATGTGCCTTCCATGGTCGTTACTATTTTTGTTCTGTCTGTCGTATGCATGAATCTTATGGCGGGCAAAGAGCTTTACAGTTCCAAGTATTTTTGCATTAACAGCGGTCTTGCACTCTCGTGGATCTCATTCCTTTGCATGGATTGTATTTGTAAAAGATTCGGTGCGAAGGCTGCCGTTAAGATTTCTATACTCGCCATGATGATCAACGTCGTCACCGTCGGTGTATTTAAACTCCTTTCGATGACACCGGGCCACTGGGCTGCTTACTACTCCGCTCCCGATGCTTCAAGTGCACAAATCGTTAACTCGGGACTCAACAGCACTTTCGGAAGCGCCTGGTACATTGTACTTGGTTCTGCTGTTGCAATGTTCCTTTCATCTGTAGTTAACTCATACACCAATGAGTTCATCGGGAAAATGACCGATAAAGGAACTTATGGTAACTTCGCACTTAGAAGTTTCATCTCAACAGCATTAGGCCAGTGGGTTGATAACTTTGTTTTCTCGGCGATGGTCTCACATGTATTCTTCGGCTGGAACTGGGCACAGGTTCTCATCTGCGCCACCACATCCATGTTGATCGAACTTGTTGCTGAAGCTGTCTTCTCACCTATCGGATTTAAGGTATCCAGAAACTGGGAGCAAAACGGAATAGGTCAGGAATACATTAACGCCATAAGCTGATACAGATATGGAAATAGAGAAGTTGTCTGCGGTCGGCCTGGGCCGCGAAGTAAATAAGAAGAATATATCTCCTGTTGAAGTAATCGACTATTATGAGGAAAGGATAAATAAGAGAAATCCTTCCCTCAATGCATTTGTTTACACCAAATTCGATGAAGCCCGTAAAGAAGCCCGTGAACTCGAGGCTAAGATTCTTAAAGGAGAGCAACCCGGGCCTCTTGCCGGTGTCCCGACAGGGCTTAAAGACTTCCTTCCGTCAAAGAAGGGCTGGACTAACAGCCACGGCGGCGTAAAGTCTTTGATCCGCACGGATAATGCTGATTCCAACTTTTATAAAGCCGCCTCAAAAGCAGGAGCTATAGCTGTCGGTAAGACAAATTCACCTGCATTCGGATTCAGAGGAACATGCGATAACAAGCTTTACGGCCCTACCCGCAATCCTTTTAACACCGAATACAATTCAGGCGGTTCATCGGGAGGATCGGCAGCAGCAGTTGCCGATTGTATGCTTCCAATAGCTGAAGGTTCTGACGGCGGAGGATCTATCAGAATCCCATCATCCTGGTGCTCATGCTTCGGGTTTAAAGGATCAGTAGGATCTGCGCCATCCATATGCCGTCCTGATGCGTGGACAGCTACTCACCCTTTCTGCTTTAACGGCTCTATCTCAAGGACAGTGGAAGACAGTGCAATTATCATGAACTACATGGCTAAGTTCGATCCGCGTGATCCTTTCAGTCTGCCGGTGCCCGGCCGTGATTTTACAAAACTTATGAAGAAACCCGTTAAGGACTGGAAAATAGCATTCACTCCTGACTTCGATCTGTTTGAAGTGGACAAAGAGATATCAGACATAGTACTCAAAGCTGCCTTCTCTCTTGAACAGGCCGGCGCACATGTAGACGAGGTGCATTTCGGATTCAAACACAGCCAGGATGACTTTGCAAAATTATGGTGCAGAAGCATCAGCATTGATACTTCAATTGATATAGAACTATGGAAAAGGCAGGGATTTGACCTTATCGGTGATCATGCTGACGAATTACCCGAAGAGTTTATCTACTGGAATGACATAGCATTCAATTCTTCGGTCCTCGACTACCGCTTCTTCAATGAGCTTAGAACCGAGATATTAGACGAGCAGCAGAATGTCTTTGATAAGTATGATCTGATCATCTCACCGGTAACTACCTGTCCCCCGGTTAAGAATACGGACGACTTTAACACCAAAGGTCCTGAAACACTTAACGGCAAGCCCTGTGAGCCTCTTATCGGCTTCTGCCTTACTTTGCTTGAGAACTTCACAGGTAACCCGGCGGCCTCTGTTCCATGCGGATTTACTAGCAGCGGTCTTCCTGTCGGCATGCAGATAATAGGTCAAAAATACAAAGATGAAGATGTATTCGCGGCTTCCCATGCATTCGAGCAAATATCTCCGTGGAACTACGATATTCCTTATGGAAGAAAAATCTGATAACAAAAAGGCTGCCCACACGGACAGCCTTTAATGATCTTATTAATCTTAAGAATTACAGAGCAGCCTTTGCCTTCTCAACAAGTGCTGTGAAGCCCTTAGGATCTGTGATAGCGATATCAGAGAGAACCTTTCTGTCGAGCTCAACACCGGACTTCTTCAAACCGTCCATGAATCTTGAGTAGGACATACCATTCATACGAGCTGCTGCATTGATTCTTGTGATCCAGAGCTTTCTGAAATCCCTCTTCTTCTGTCTTCTGTCTCTGTAAGCGTAGTTACCGGACTTGAGGACAGCCTGGTTAGCAACCTTGAACAGCTTGCTCTTATGACCGAAATAACCCTTAGCCTGCTTTAATACTTTTCTGTGGCGAGCTCTTGTACGAACTCCTCTTTTTACTCTAGACATATATTACTTCCTCCAATCCATTCCTATTACATATAAGGGATCATCTTACGAATTACTTTTCTGTTCTGCTCAGATGCGAGAATGTTGTGACGCAAGTGACGCATTCTCTTTGTGGGTCTCTTACTGAGGATATGGCGGCGGAAAGCCTGTGCTCTTAACACCTTACCGGTACCCGTTACTTTGAATCTCTTCTTAGATGAACTGTGTGTCTTCTGCTTAGGCATGTTATCATGACCTCCTTCATGTATTACTTATTCTTCTTAGGCACGACGTACATTACCATGTTACGTCCTTCGATCTTAGGTTCTTTGTCAATCTGTCCGTATTCAGCGATACCTTCCATGAATTTCTCCATAACCTCATATCCCTGCTGCTGATACGCCATCTCACGGCCACGGTATCTGATGTTGATCTTGACTCTGTCACCGTTCTTAAGGAACTTAATAACCATTCTCTGCTTTACTTCGATATCGTGTGTATCTGTCGTAAGCTTCATTCCGACTTCCTTGAGTTCGGTTTCCTTCTGCTTCTTCTTGGCTTCCTTCTCACGCTTACTCTGCTCGAAAAGGTACTTGCCGTAATCCATAATCCTGCATACGGGATTATCCGGATTAGCTGAGATGCACACAAGGTCTAAGTCTGCTTCTTCAGCTGCATTCATGGCTTCCTCGATTGATACTACGCCAACCATGTTGCCTTCAGCATCGATAAGTCTTACCTTGCTGAACTTGATGTTGTCGTTCACCATCTGATTTCCGTTTGCTTTAGCGATGTGTAACACCTCCAATCATAAAAAAAGAACGGTCAAGCAGATTACCGTTCATTCCCATATCGGCCCTAAAGCCTTATAATATGGACCTCTTCGCCTATGCTCGAGGTGAGAACACGGTGTTCTGCTTCCTAATTGACTCAAATATAATACTGATTCTCACCTGGAATGTCAAGCAATATCTGATTATTACGTCATTCAACTCCCGTGAACGGTATCCATTTCAGATCATTATCATAAGTCCCAGAAACATCGCAGCGCCGCACCAGTTACCCATGCCGCCTATACGCAGCGGTAACGTCACAATAAACAGCGGGACAATATTGAATACACAAGCCCAGGCAGGAAGATCTGTACGGCCCGTTACCACCGCCACCAGCAGTGCTATACCGAACACAGCCCATCCGAGATAACAAGCTATCATAGTAATGGATGTATCCTTGAACAGCTTGACCACGGCACTTCTTGCCTCTTCTGTCATGCCCATACGGATATACATCCATTCAGAAACTCCACACAATACATGGTGTGCCACACCGAATATAAGAAACAAGGCAACAGATACAAGCATAACTGCAGCTGTTACTTCAGAATACTCTTTCATCCAAAGATACAGTCCGTAATAGCCGGCAGAGCACATAAACAATGCGAGACATCCTAACAACATAGACATAAGAGGATTCTTCAAAGGCATACTGCCGAACACTTCCGCCATCTTCCCATTATCAGACATCGCCTTGACGTCAAACTTCTTACCGCCCGGCACATATGTAAGCAGTAAGTCACAAAATCCGCAGAGTATGTGACCTGCAGCAGCAATAAGCAAAAGTATCTTAATGGTATTCACAATCACACCACCTTGTATGAGTATTTATTCATATGAGTATTCGCTCATATATTATCACTCCCACTCCCGCTGTCAACACCTTAAACTGAGTTGTTCACAGAGGACAAAAGTTGAAATATAATCAGTTAGTATTAATTAAGAAGAAGGTATTACTATGATTTCAGCTAAGATCAAAGAAAAGCTCGCTTCCGGTTCTGCCATAAGAAAAATGTTCGAGGAAGGAAACAGACTTAAGAAGCTCTATGGAGATGATAAGGTATTTGACTTCTCTATCGGCAACCCCGATCTCGAGCCTCCGAAGGAAGTCTCTGACGCTTTAAGAGAACTCGCTGATAACCCCACTCCCGGAATGCACGGCTATATGAGCAACTCCGGTTATGAGTCAACCAGAGCGGCCATCGCAGCACAGAGAGCAGCTCAGTCAGGACTTTCTATCGATGCAGGTGCTGTCTGCATGACTGTAGGTGCAGCTTCCGCAATGAATGACGTCCTCCACTCCCTTCTTGATGCCGGCGACGAGGTTATAGTACTCGCTCCCTTCTTCATGGAGTACGTAAACTACATCGAGAATCATAACGGCAAGGTCGTCATAGTTCAGACTGACGATAAGTTTATGCCCGACTTCGATGCTATCGCTTCAGCCATCACACCTAAGACAAAGGCTATCATAATCAACTCACCTAACAACCCTTCCGGTGTTGTCTACGGTGAAGATCAGCTTACAAGGCTTAATGAACTTCTTAAGGCACAGGATCATGTAATACAGGTTATCTCCGACGAGCCTTATATCGACCTCGTTTACGACGGACTTACTGTTCCTTCCGTTCTTAAGTACATCGACAATGTAGTTATATGCTTCTCATGGAGCAAGTCCCTCTCACTTCCCGGCGAGAGAATCGGATACACACTCGTCTCCCCTAAGAACGAAGACTACGAAGATCTTACAGGCGCGATAGTCCTTTCGAACAGGATCTTAGGAAGCGTAAACGCACCCGCCATCTGGCAGAAGGTCGTAGAGAGGTCACTTAATGCCAAAGTCGATGTTGCAAACTACGAGCACAGAAGAAACCTGCTTTATTCCAATATCGTTGACGCAGGATTCGAGGCTGTTAAACCTAACGGCGCTCTCTACATCTTCATGAAGACTCCGGATGGCCTCACCGACACCGGGTTCCAGGATGTCTGTGCCAGGTATAATCTCCTGCTCGTACCCGGAGCATCTTTCAAGAGACCCGGATATATGAGACTCGCATTCTGCGTATCCGAGCAGACAATCAGAAACTCCCGCGAGGCATTCGCGAAGATCGCTCAGGAATTAGGAATCAGCAAGTAATCAGATCCTGTTCAGTACCGCGGCGGTCATTCCTTCCGTATCAACAATCGTGATATC
The DNA here is from genome assembly GCA_024691325.1 of Saccharofermentans sp. Lineage (GTDB taxonomy): Bacteria > Bacillota > Clostridia > Saccharofermentanales > Saccharofermentanaceae > Saccharofermentans. The sequence continues at coordinate 124,255 of JAILNR010000038.1, forward strand.
AGAAGAACCTCCCTTAATATCAACAGTCCTATAGCCGTCTGCCAATGTATCGCGGACGGCTTTTTCTATCAGATCAGATGCTTCACTTTCTCCTAAAGACCAGCGAAGCAGCATGGAAGCTGAAAGTATTGTTGCCAAAGGATTGGCTTTACCTGTTCCCGCGATATCGGGAGCGGAACCGTGAACAGGCTCGTACATTCCGGGTGTTCCCGGAGAACCTAAAGATGCTGAAGGAAGCATGCCGATAGAACCCGTGATCATGCCTGCCTCATCAGAAAGAATATCGCCGAACATATTTGATGTGACAATAACGTCAAATGTTGAAGGACGGTTGATAAGCTGCATGGAACAGTTATCCACGTAAAGATAATCAAGTGTTACATCAGGATAAGAAGGAGCCAATTCCGAAGCAATCTCACGCCATAGTCTTGAAGACTCGAGAACATTAGCCTTATCAACAAGGGTAAGTTTCTTGTTCCTTCCCTGTGCGTAACGGAAACCTTCCTTAAGAATACGTGTGATCTCCGCCGTTGAATACTCTTCAGTATCGTATGCCGTAAGCCCCTTAACAGAACCGTCAGATAAAGTCTCAGACAGTTCAGCACGGCCGTGCTTACCAAAGTATATTCCTCCCGTTAATTCACGGACGATAAGAATATCTATTGATTCCACATTCTTAAGAGGAGATGCAGCCGCGAGCTCTTTAAACATAAGAGCAGGTCTTAAATTAGAATAAAGCCCCAGCCCGGAACGAAGACCAAGTAAAGCTCTCTCAGGCCTTATTGAAGCATCTACACCATCCCACTTAGGTCCTCCTACAGCACCTAATAAAACTGCATCCGATGACTTACAGATATCAAGAGTCTGTTCCGTAAGAGGGACACCATACTTGTCGATAGAACAGCCGCCGGCATCACATTCTGTAAACTCAAATGCAAATCCGCACTTATCCCCTGCCTTCTTAAGAACTTTAACAGCAGATGCTGTGACCTCGGGACCTATACCGTCTCCGCCTATAACTGCAACCTTGTATGTTTTCATATCAAGCCTCCGACTTCATCTTTGTGTAAGAAATGAGTCCGCCTGCATCAATTATTCTTTTGATAAACTCAGGAAAAGGCTTTGCCTTAAAGCGCTCTCCCGTAGTCAGATCAGTAATTACACCGGTATCAAAGTCAGCTTCGACCTCATCCCCTTGATTGATAGCAAAAGCAGCCTCAGGGCACTCCATGATGGGTAGTCCAACATTAATGGCATTTCGATAGAATATCCTTGCAAAGCTGTCAGCGATAACGAGCGTAATGCCGCTTGCTTTTATCGCTATTGGTGCGTGTTCTCTTGAGGAACCGCAGCCGAAGTTACTTCCTGCGACTATAATGTCGCCCTCTTTAACGTTCTTAACAAAATCAGCGTCAATATCTTCCATGCAGTGTGACGCAAGATGCTTGGGATCTGCGGAAGTTAAATGCCTTGCAGGGATAATGACATCGGTATCAACATCGTTTCCGTATTTAAAAACTTTTCCTTTTACAGACATACTATCTCCTTTCAGATCTCATCGGGAGTTGCAACACGTCCCATTACCGCAGAAGATACCGCTACAGGAACTCCGCTTAAAATGACTTCAGACTTAACGTGACCCATCCTTCCTACGAAGTTTCTGTTTGTGGTCGATACACACCTCTCTCCTTCAGCAAGGATACCCATGTGACCGCCGAGACACGGGCCGCAGGTGGGTGTCGAGATAACGCAGCCGGCGTCATCAAAGATCTTAAGCCATCCCTCATCGAGTGCCTTACGGTAAACGCGCTGCGATCCGGGAATGACGATGCATCTTACTCCGTCTGCAACCTTACGCCCTGCGAAAATCTCAGCCGCTGTCTTTATATCCTCTTCACGGCCGTTCGTGCATGAACCTATTACAACCTGGTCTACCTTCATGTCCTTAACTTCACAAGCGGGTTTTGTATTTGAAGGAAGATGAGGGAGCGCTACCGTTAAAGGCACCTGTGACAAATCTATCTCGATGACGCTTGAATAAACGGCATCCTCATCCGCGGTATAAACCTTATAATCCTTAGCATTAAACCTGCCGGGATTAGTCTTGGCAATGTAGGCAAGCGTCACTTCATCAACAGGGAAAATACCATTCTTGCCTCCGCACTCTATTGCCATATTGCTGATAGTAAGACGCTGGTCCATAGACAAATGCTTTACGCCGTCCCCTTCAAACTCCAAAGACTTGTAAAGTGCACCGTCAACACCGATCATTCCGATCAAATGAAGGATGATATCCTTACCTGTGACATACTTTCCCGGCTTGCCCTTAAGAATAACCTTGATAGCCTCAGGAACTTTAAACCATGTGCTTCCGGATATCATAGCGCAGGCCAGGTCGGTTGAACCTACACCGGTGGCAAATGCACCCAGAGCACCATATGTACATGTATGAGAATCAGCACCAATGATCGCATCACCCGGAAGGATCAATCCGTTATCGGGAATGATAACATGCTCAATTCCCATATCCTTGCGTCCAAGTTCAAAGTAATTGGTGATCTGCTGTTCCTTTGCAAAGCATCTCATACACTTTGAAAGCTCAGCTGACTTAATATCTTTGTTAGGGGTAAAGTGATCGGGGACCATGATAACACGGTCCTTATCAAAGACCCGGGTTGAACCTGTTTGCTCAAAGATCTTGATAGCAGGAGGTGTAGTAACATCATTGCCGAGGATCTTATCAAGACGGGCTTCGATTAGATCACCCGCATGAACTTCTTTAAGTCCGGCATGGTCAGCAAGTATCTTCTGTGTCATGGTCATTCCCATATGAGATACCTCTTTTCTTTTTCTTTAAGATACTTGTAATAAAGAAAAATCGCAATAATAAAACGCCCTTGTATTTTAAACAAGGGCGTTTCCATTAAGATTTTAACCTATTATTACTTCTTCTCGGGAGAAGAAAGGAACTTCCAGATCAAAGCTGCAAAAGCGCCGCCAATCAAGGGAGCGATGATAAATACCCAGCAATTTGCAAGAGCGGGGCCGCCTGCAAAGACTGCGGAAGCAAATGATCTTGCGGGGTTAACAGATGTACCTGTGAAGTGGATACCGAAGATGTGTACCAATGTAAGTGAAAGACCTATTACGAGACCTGCAACGTTCGAGAGCTCGGGCTTGCTTGTAACACCGAGGATCGCAAGAACGAAGATAAATGTAAGCAGGATCTCAACAAATATGGAAAGTGTGATGTTGTTGTTATAAAGGCCGTTAGCACCGAATCCGCAGTCGAATCCCAAAACAACACCTATGCAAGCTGCACCTACGATACCGCCGAGGAACTGGGATATAACATATCCGCAGAAGTCCTTTGCACTCATCTTACCTGATATAAGAACAGCCAAAGAAACAGCAGGATTGATGTGGCAGCCCGAGATATTACCGATAGAGTAAGCCATAGCTACGATGACAAGACCAAAAGCCAATGCTGTAAGGATATAAGCACCATTAGCTTCAGTTGTCGTACATCCTACTGCAGCCGCTGTGCCGCATGCAGCAAAGACAAGGACAAACGTACCTATAAACTCTGCAACATATTTCTTAATTGAATCCATAATCCGCCCTCCTTATTATGGGAAATAGATAAATATATTTTACTATTAATCAATCAATAATTGTAAACAAATTCTTCGCCGCCGTGACGAATTATTACTTCGTTATGAGATCCTTCAGGAAGACCTTCAACATGACCTACGATGCGTGCATCGATATTGAAGGACTTCGCAATAGCGATGATACCTGCCGCAGCTTCCTCGGAGTTACAGTAGAACTCGATCCTGTGACCGCAGTTAAATACCTGGAACATCTCCTTCATAGGGATATCACCGGACTCATAGATAGCCTTGAACAACGGAGGAAACTCAAAAAGGTTGTCCTTAACATATCTTAAGTTCTTACCGAAGTCTCCGCACTTACCCTGTCCGCCGCCTGTGCAGTGGATGATACCGTTGATGTTGCCTCTGTAGTTATCAAGAACCTTCGCAATAACAGGCAGGAATGTTCTTGTAGGTGAAAGAATTGCCTCACCTACTGTCTGCTCGGAGCCCGGAAGCTTATCCGTCAATCTGTATTTACCGCAGTAAACCTTATCCTCAGGGATAGTTGATGAGAATGACTCCTTATAGTTCTCGTAGTAATAATGGGAAAGCAGAAGATGTCTTGCAGCCGTAAGACCGTTAGAAGACATTCCGGAATTATAAGAATCCTCATATGTTGCCTGACCGAATGAAGCAAGTCCTACGATAACATCACCGGGCTGAATGTTAGCAGCATTGATTATGTCAGATCTTTCAGCACGAGCAACGATAGTCGAGTCAACGATCAAAGTCTGTACGAGGTCTCCTACGTCAGCTGTCTCGCCGCCGCACATAGTGATGTTGATGCCAAGGTCTGAAAGCTTGGCGATCATCTCGTCGTAACCTTCGATGATCTTAGCGATCGCCTTACCGTCAACGCGGTGGGCATTACGGCCAATAGTATTCGACAAAGACAGATTCTTGTATGCTCCAACGCAAGCAAGATCATCCGTATTCATTACGAGGGAATCCTGTGCAAGACCTTTGAACCAGTCATAGTTGCCGGTCTCCTTATACATCAGGTAGGCTACAGAAGACTTTGTACCTGCACCATCCGCATGAATAGCTGTACAGTACTCGGGATCACCGGCAATATCAGGTATCAGCTTCGCGAAAGCACCGGGGAAAACTCCCTTGTCCTGATTCTTAACTGCTGCCTTTACCTCATCCTTTGTAGGTGATACGCCTCTGCTCAAATAAGATTCTGCGCCCATGATGTCTCTCCTTACTTTTATTAGTTCCGACACGGCCGGTAAGCCGGGTTCTGTTAAATGCAATCATCTATCTGTGGCCTGAAATTGCTCTCAGGCTCAAGCCGTCTCCTAAGGCCCGCGGACCACGGTTGCCTTCCACGACGTTGCTTCAGGTGGGGTTTACAAGGCCGATATGTCTCCACATCGCCGGTGAGCTCTTACCTCGCCTTTTCATCCTTACCAGGCTCCGGAGAGCCGGGCGGTTTTCTTTTCTGTTGCACTTTCCTTAAAGTCACCTTCACCGGGCGTTACCCGGCACCCTTGTCCTGTGAAGCCCGGACTTTCCTCACGCACCCGCTTTCGCATATGGTGCCCGCGATTGCCTCGGCCGGTCGGAAAACAAGGCTATTATAAATAAAAAAGCTCTTAAAATAAAGTTTTCTCGTAGCCTTCCTCGTAATAGAAGGTTACATCCGGAAACTTAGCTTCAAGAACACCTTTAAGGTTCTCCATGAACACACGCTCGGTCGCGTTATGCCCCGCTATAACAGACAAAATCCCCATATGTGCAAGAAGGAGCGTTACATGATGCTTGATCTCACCTGAGATAACAAGATCAGCTCCGCTTTCCTTTACATTCTCTATGAAATCCTCTTCAAAAGAGCCACCCTGCACGAAAACTTTTCGCACGGTCTCGTCCGCACCGTTAATGCTGATAACGCCGGATGCGTTAAGGGCTTCCTTTATGGTCTTCATGTATTCACCGAGTGTTACTTCCGTATCAAGCTCATAGTAGGCACCGTAGGAAACTCCCTCAAGTTCGCGGATCGAATCAGGTACTGCACCAAGCTTGCGGGCAAGCACGAAGTTGGAATACTCTGATGCCTTATCAAGATTGGTGTGAGCCGCATAGCATGTAATGTCATTCTTGATCATCGCAGAAAGCAGACGTCCGTTTGTATCCTCCTCACACACCGTGTCGATTCCTCCGAAGATCAGAGGGTGATGTGAAATAATAAGTGATGAACCCGTATCAACGCACTTTTTTATCGCAGTAGCAGTTGTATCAAGGGTTAAAACAGCAGAAGTTACAGTGTTGCTCCTTTTCCCTGTCATAAGTCCGGGATTATCCCACTCTTCTGCAGTATAAGGCGGAAACAACGAATCAAGATAATCTGTTATGTCTTTAATTGCTGTCATTACTGTTCCTCCATCATGCGTTTGATCTCCTCATCGCCCCTTTGGGCTATAGCAAATCTCTCGTCAAGTCTGCTCTTATATCTTACTGCATCTTCTTCTCCCGAAGCGGCTCTTTGAAGGAGAACCGGACCGTAGTACTTCTGTTTCAAAGTAAACTCATGCGGTACTCCCGTATATACAGTTTTAAGGATGATATAGTTGATTCCTCTGTCCTCGCAGGCATTCTCGTCCGTAATATCAAATCCTGATGTAAAAAGGTATTCACGAAGCTTATCTGACGATTTCTGCGGCTGAAGACACCACACTATACTCTTAAGAAGTTCCGGTTCATCTCTTTTTACCACCCTTCCCAGTATATCGATCATGTTATTGCCGCCAAGCCCTGCCATGACGACGATATCACCTGTCTTAAGTCCGACACCGTCCAGACCGTCAGTACAGTATACCTTCGATCTGTCAGCATACCCGTACATACGCAGTGTATCTTCCGATCTTTTTGCAGGTGCCTCATGAATATCCGTAAGGACTGCACTTTCAAAGTTATCGTGAACCAATGCATACAAAGACAGATGCCCGTGGTCGGAACCAACATCAATAATACGCCTCGAAGGGAGGTTATCCGCCCCCTTAACTGCTATATCGTGGACCGCTTTAAGTCTTACGGGAAGAAAATCATCTACAGGGCTTATCACAATTTATTTCTCTTCTCTATAAGTTTTTGTCTGTACAGTTCTATCTTATCGTTAAGTTTTATGTACTCATCGAGTTTTTCCTTATCTTCGGTCGTCTGGATCATGGAATCGACAAGCTTTAACTCTTCATTGCACTTCTTAATGCGCACGGTATACAGATTCCTCTTATACATATCTATCTCGGCATTGATATTGGACTCAGGTCTTATCTGCTCACACGCCTTAAGATAGAATTCTTCCGCCTTAAGCCCGTTAAGAAGAAGATCGTTCATCCTGGTTATAAGCAGAGCATCGCTTACACCCGTCTTCTCATTAAAGTGCTCGAGGAAGAAGCCCACGATCTCTCTCATATTCGCCCCGGAGAAGTCATTCTTTCTGATGACATCGTTACGTATTATCTTCGTCTCATCGGCAAGCGCGCCGCGAAGTCTTACGCAGCGGACAAACAATTCTATCTCGTCACGGGTAACACGGTCGGCATCAGGCACCTTAACGGGAGTATTCCCGCGCCTTCTCTCCACCTCGTTCTTCGTATCTTTCTCCATCTCGCGCTGCTCATTATTGCGGCTTGATTCCATGGAAGCTTTCTCAGCATGCTCCATGGCAAACAAGATAGTCTCCGCCCTTGCACTAAGGTACTGTGCCGCAAGTACAGCCATCTTCTCACGCTTAATGGGGTCAAATATCCAGGAGCCGTACGTGGTTATATCTTCCTGATAACGGGTAAGATCGAGACCCGACCCCTCATCATAGTTATCGTCATAAGCCCTGTCGAAAAGATAATCATTAACATCCTTCGCACTCTTAACTACAGACTTGAAGCTGTCGGCACCATAGGTCTTAATGTATTCATCAGGATCCTTGCCTTCCGGAACTGAAGCTATTCTGATCCTTATTTTTATGCCCGTCATCCTCTTAAGGTAGGAAAGCATCATTTTGGTTGCCCTTATAGCTGCAGCCTTTCCGGCTTTATCACTGTCAAAGAAGAATACAATTTCCTCAGCAAACTTAGATGCAAGACGAAGCTGACTGTCCGTAAATGATGTGCCCAGAGCAGCTACGGCATTATCGATCCCCGCCTGATGCATGGCGATAGCATCCATATAGCCTTCCACTATTATCAGCTGCTTAGAACTTCTTGGAACAAAATTCAAAGCATAAAGATGGTTTTGTTTCTTATAGACCAGCGAATCAGGCGAATTTACATATTTTGGAAGTTCAGGACCCAGATTACGGCCTCCAAAAGCTATTATCTTACCGAACGAATCGAATATCGGGACGATCAAACGGCCTCTGAACAGATCGATTAGGTTTCCCTTCTTAGATACAGTAAACAATCCCGAGTCTTTAAGGTCTTCATCACTATATCCTTTTGCTTTAAGGAACTTATAAAGATTATCGAAGCCGTCAGGAGCATATCCTATACCGAACTTGGTCAAGGTATCCTTGCTTAGCTGCCTTTTTGCCGCATAATCCCGTGCAGCCTTTCCCTCGTTGGAATTAAGAGCTTTGTAATAGAATCCGGCTGTCTCAGTAAGGATATTCATGACACGTTTCTTACGGTCCTTAAGATCCTTGGATCCAGCGTTATCGTCTTCTGCCCATTTAACCTCAACTCCGTATTTATCGCCTAAGTACTTAACGGCTTCAGGGAAAGACAACTTCTCCATCTCCATGATAAACCCGATAGCATTGCCGGATTTCTGACAGCCAAAGCACTTATATATCTGCTTTGTTGTACTTACGGTGAATGACGGAGTTTTTTCCGAATGAAAAGGACACAGGCCAAAAAGATTTTGGCCTGTTCTCTTAGTAAATGCTACATACTGTCCGACGACACTCTCGATATCTGCCCGGGACAATACTTCCTCTATTACGTCATTCGGTATCCCCGCCATGCTCTGTCCAAAGATATTTTATTTTGAGGACTTCTTATCCTTCTTGGAATCAGTATTCTCAGGATTTCTGGGTACTACTGTCTGGATAGCAGCCTTGGTAAAAGTAACGGGAGTATTAGCTGCGGAAGTATAGATAGTAACTTCATCATCTGTCATGTTAGCTACAACACCGACAAGGCCTCCAATCGTAGCTACCTTGTCTCCGATGCAAAGCTTATCCATCTGTTCCTTAAGCTTCTTATCTCTTCTTTTCTGCGGAAGGTATACCATGAAGTAGAAGATCGCACCAAACAGCACGACCATACCGATCATCATGATCCATTCGGCCTGAGCAGCCTGCTGTGTCTCAGGGGTTTGTGTAACATCCGCAAATAATGCGATCAACTCGTTTGTCATTAATTCTTCCTCCTAATCAGTTAAAAGCACCGGAGATTATATCATCCATTGCATACATTCCGGGCTTCTTATCTGCAACAAATGCGGCAGCAGCAAGTGCACCGCGTGCAAAAGCATCTCTCGTCTTTGCACTGTGAGATATCTTAACAGTTTCTTCGTCACTTATGAAGTAGACTTCATGCTCACCTACGATATTACCGCCGCGGATAGCTGAGAATCCGATCTCCTTATCGCCTCTTGCCTTATTCTCCTTATGCCTGTCAAAGATATACTCAAGATCATCTTTTGCGACGGAATTAATGGAATCAGCGATCATAAGAGCGGTACCCGAAGGTGCATCAAGCTTTCTTCTGTGGTGAGCTTCAACGATCTCAATATCATATCCGGGATAAAGTATCTTGGTCGCCTGCTTAACAAGGCCGATAAGAACATTCATACCTACGCTCATATTGGCAGATTTAAATACAGGAATTTTCTTTGAAGCTTCATGAAGCTTGGCTACCGTATCCTCTGTAAGAGCAGTCGTACAGCAAACGAGCGGCTTGTTCTTATCAACTGCAATATCGATAAGAGCAGGAACTCCCGCTGCATTAGAGAAGTCGATTATGACATCATAATCGACTTCACAGTCAGAAACACTCTTATAAATCGGATAAGCAAAACCGTTGTTATCAACGATATCGACACCAGCAACAACGTCAAACTCCGTGTTATCAAGTGCCATAGCTGAAATTGCGCGGCCCATTCTGCCGCAACATCCGTTAAGTAATATCCTGGTCATAAGAAACTCCTTCTGGTTAATATCAGGCAAAGAATGAAGTAAGTGCAGAAGTATCGTAAGACTTTAATGTCTGGGCAACACGGTCGTGACCTGCCTTGCTCATATCGCAAAGAGGAAGTCTGCAGTGTCCTACATCGATACCAAGGATATTGATTGCTTCCTTGACCGGAATAGGATTAACCTCACAGAACATAGCCTTAACAAGAGGGATAACCTCAATCTGCATCTGTCTTGCCTTATCAATATCACCATCAAGGTAGGATCTTATCATTGTGTGAGTAAACTCCGGTATGAGATTAGCAACAACAGAGATAACACCCTTTGCACCGAGTGACAGCATGGGAACTGCAAGTCCGTCCTCACCTGAATACAGAGTATATCTGTCACCACACTTGCTGTATGTCTCAGGGACCTGACCGAGATTACACTCCTTAACAGCTACGATATTCTCCTGATCAGCAAGCCTGTAAAGGACCTCAGGGCTGATATTTACATTTGTTCTTGATGGAACGTTGTAAAGAACAAGAGGAATGTCAACACTGTTGGCGATTGCCTTATAGTGCATTACAAGTCCGTCAGGTGTGCACTTATTATAGTAAGGTGTTACAACCAAAGCGGCATCCGCACCAAGCTTCTGAGCTTCCTTTGTAAGCTGGATACCGTAATTAGTATCATTGGAACCTGTACCAGCAATGACCGGAACTCTGCCCGCAACTGTATCAACAGCACACTTGATAGCAGCCTTATGCTCTTCATCACTCATCGCAGCTGCCTCACCTGTTGATCCACAGATTATGATGGAATCAGTCTTATTGGCAATATGGAACTCGATAAGCTTCTCAAGCTTAGAAAAGTCAACTCCGTCATTAGTAAATGGTGTGACGATTGCTACGCCGGAACCTTCAAAAATAGCCATTTTTAAGACCTCCATAATTAAAAATCGTTAAAATTTTAACACTCTGTCAAGTTACGCGTCAATTATCCTTAACACGCGTACAACAGTGCTTGAGCAGCGGACAAAAATGGCCATTTATCTAATCTTCGCATAATAAAATCCCCGATGCTTTGACCTGTAAAACAGATCAATTACACACCAGGGATTTTGCTTAATACTAACAAACAGTATCAAATACAGCTTCTGTACTTTTGACTGTTATATAGTGCAACGAGGGCAAACAGAGCTCCTAACATAAAGATAACATTATCGGTAATAAGAGGATGTCCGCCTTCGGTAACATAGAAGAAACCGAGATAAGTCATTATTATGAATGCGACTATAAAAGCTATACAGTGAGACTGATATTTCTCTTTCAAATCATTCTTACTGTTTACGTCCAAGTTCATAGCCATAACTATTGCCCTCCTTTTGATTATTGTGATCAGTGATCACATCTTTATTATGACAATAGTAAGGTCTCTATCCAATGACTAATCTGTTTGCTTTCTGTTGCTTAAACGACAGATAACAACAACAATGTCGCAAATGATAAATTACTTCTTGATCATCTTAATGATAAAGATAACAAGACATGAACCGATCACACCGCCAACAATGTTTCCGATAAGTCCTGAAATGAGCCAGCTGCCGAAGACGAAGCTGAATATTGCACCGCCTACAAGTCCGATGACTACATTGATGTACCAGGGGAACGAACTCTTCATGATCATACCTGCAAGCCATCCGCAGACACCGGCAATAACAAGTGAAATAATAAGACCCATAATAACCTCCTTAAATTATCAGTTCGACTGATTATGAAGAAATTATACCATTTTATTCTCTATTCTTAAGCACCTCCGCAGGCGTTACTTTACGTATTCTGAAAATAAGAATGTTGTTAATAATGAAGTATAGTATCTTTGGTGTTAAATTGAGGCAAAAAAACGGTCAGACCGCGAAGTCTGACCGTACTCATGGTGGATGCTACAGGACTCGAACCTGTGACCCCCTGCACGTCAAGCAGGTACTCTAGCCAGCTGAGCTAAGCATCCTCAGCGGTGAAGATAATATCAGATTTTGGATATTAATACAAGTCAGACCAACGGTGTATCCTATATTAGAAATCAAGTATTAGAAAAGGACTCACTATGAATACTGAATCATCCCTCATTGAACGTTTCTTAAGATATGTAAAAATCGATACACAATCAAGCGATGAGTCAGACACTCACCCATCTACAGAAAAGCAGCATGACCTTGCCAAGCTTCTTGTTTCCGAACTTAATGAGCTTGGTCTTACCGTTGATTATGATAAAGATCATTGCTACATATATGCTTACCTTGAATCCAACGATGAAAGCAGCACTGAAGACTTAGGATTCATTGCCCATCTTGATACATCTCCTGAAGTATCAGGCAAGGATGTAAAACCTTATATTATTAACTCCTACGACGGCAACGACGAACTGCTTCACACGGAAGATTTTCCCGAACTTAAAAACCACATAGGAGAAGACTTTATAAGAACAGACGGAACGACTCTGCTTGGAGCTGATGACAAGGCCGGAGTAGCCGAGATTATGGAAATGCTGTCGTACTTTAAGTTAAATCCCGGGATTAAACACAGGGGAATTGCCGTAGCATTTACGCCGGACGAGGAGATCGGCAACGGAACACTATTCTTTGACCTTAAAAGATTCCATGCAAGTGAGGCATATACCGTTGACGGCGGTAAATTCGGGATAATCGAATATGAATGCTTTAATGCTGCCAAAGCAACAGTAACAATACGCGGTAAAGGAGTTCATACAGGAAGTGCGAAAGGTATTATGATAAATGCCTCACTCGTTGCAAACGAGTTTATCGATCTTATGCCGCAGGATGAGAGGCCGGAAACAACAGAAGGGTACGAAGGTTTTTACTATCTGGACAAGATTAACGCGCATTGCGAGAGTGCTTCAATGGAGTTTCTGATAAGAGATCATGACGAAGCAAAGTTTAATAATCGCAAGCAATTTATGGAACATGCAGCATCCATTATTAACGCCCGGTACAACGATGATCTTTGTAAAGTAACGATTGAGGATCAGTACCCCAATATGTCTGTATTCTTAAAAGATCATATGTATCTTGTTGAGCGTGCTTACGAAGCAATAAAACAATTAGACGGCAATCCGTCTTCCCAACCTGTCAGAGGTGGAACAGACGGTGCCGTCTTAAGTTCAATGGGACTTCCCTGCCCTAATCTTTCAACCGGCGGATACAATTACCACAGCAGGTTTGAATTTGCATCCGTTCAGGAGATGACTAAATCACTTAAACTGTTGATCCTCCTTGCCGGTAATTGATCAGCCTCTCTCGCTGACCACTGTATTTGCACGGTCGTTAATGATACTGATAGTCTCATCAAGTGTTTTCTGATCTGCATAATATGCCTGGATATTTTCATTTGTTTGGGCAATTATATCCTGGGCGTTTAATGTAAATGCTGATTCTTTAACAGGAAATGGTAGCAGCCAAACATATACTGACACTCATCACCTATAAGATAAGAAACAAACTCTTTACAACCGTCAATGTTTGCTGACTGTGCGGATATTCCTACAGTCTCACAAACACGAGCTTCAGGACCACGTCCGTCTACTGAAGGGAATCCGAGAATTCTGGCGTCATCTTGAGTGTATAGGTTGTAGTAATATGCATTACTAATGTTCACAACTATATTTACAGAAGTATTATCTTCAACATACGCAGATATATTACCAGTATCCGACGAATCATCTGACACCTGTGCCGCAATATTCTTAGTATATTCTGCGATAGCTCTGAATGCTGCATTATCAAAATTAACATCAGTACCGGACATCGTCTGATCAGATGATGAATCTATCAAGTTTTTGCACAAACTCAATCTGTCGAAGCTTCCATTGGGGTCAAATCCATTACAAGAACCATTCACATATTCCGCATACTGCTCGAAAGTAAATCCTTCCTGATCCGCTGCAAATGAACCGGCTTGAGCACATATACCGGATATGTCGAATGACAGAGGCAACTGACATACAGTTCCGTTATTACTATAGGTATCAATTACATTTCTGAAATAATCGGTCTCACTTACATTGTTCTGAATATAATCACTTAAGTCCAAAAGATACTCGGGATTATTCAAAGCCGATACATCGTTTCCGTTCATGATAATATCAGGACCGTTACCAGTCATTATATCCATTGTAAGCTGGGTTGTAAGTTCGGCTGATGCGTTATTACTTGCTACTTCATACTCCTCATAAGTTGTATTGCTATTAACATTGTATTCCTGATAACCGAAATTAGATAAATCATATCTTGAATCATATGTGATGAAGTACTGACTGCTGCTCTCATTAAACTTACTTACAGCTTCACACATAACAAAATCAAAAGAGCCGTTAAGACTTGCAATCTTAATCTCAGATTTACCGACATTAGGATTTGATTCCGCCTTGTCCAGATGGATTATGTAAAACTGGGGCATTTCTCCCAAATAAGGATTAACAGCAGGAACTCGTGTCTCACCTGCAAGGAGAATGCTGCCATCTGAAATCATATAGGGCTTCATATCTGAAAGAACAGCCTTATTGGCATTGGATTGTGAGTAATACATGATCTCCGTCAAACTTCCCGTTGAAAGATCTGCTGAAGAGACTGAATACTTACCCATTGCCACGAGACCATATCCATCAACATTGTACACATCGTAGTTATCAAGCCAGCTATAATCCTGAGAAGGAACTGATGCAGTCATATTGTTGGTATCAAGCTCAACATAGACTTTACCATCACCATCAAGAAGACATGCCAATATCTTTCCATCACCCAGATCAATAAAACCGTCATCCTGATAAACTATTGTATTAACACATGAAGTAGCATCGATAATGTCATAGACGCAATTATTACTCCTGTAACTGTTTTCTTTACAAGATTTTTCATAGAATTGCTCCTTTGAACATAGCATGCAAGTATAACAAACCTATCTGTTATATCTGTTGTGAAAACGAGGTAAAAATATAGGAATTACTATTACAACATTGACATATACCCCCTGCAGGTATACCATTCCTATATACCCCCATAGGGTATACGAGAAAAGGAGGATCATATGCCCAAAGCAAATAAATCATGCCCTCACTGCTCTCATAAAGACAGAAGTGAGAAGGAAATCAAAGACCTAACCACACGCCTCAACCGCATAGAAGGTCAGATAAGGGGCATACACAAGATGATCGAAGATGGTGCCTACTGTGTCGATGTTTTAAATCAAGTTAATGCCGCAAGATGCTCTCTTAACTCCTTTTCGAAAGTGCTGCTTGCAAGTCACATTAAGTCCTGTGTAAAGGATGATGTAAGGAACGGATCCGAGGAAAAAATAGATGAGCTCGTTGCGCTTTTGCAGAAGATGATGAAGTAAGTTATGGCCAGGTACGATGTAACAGGCATGAGTTGTGCCGCGTGTCAGGCACATGTCGAGAAGGCGGTGAACAAAGTTCCCGGCGTAAGTTCCTGCTCTGTCTCCCTTCTTACAAACTCGATGACAGTAGAAGGAAGTGCTTCAAGCGAGAGCATCATTAAAGCGGTCGAGAGTGCGGGTTACGGAGCCTCATTGGCAGAAGCTGTAAACACACCCCGGAAAACATCTCTTGAGAATAAGGAATTACCTGTCCTTAAGAACAGACTCATAAGTTCCGTGCTGATACTTCTTATCCTTATGTACTTCTCCATGGGAGTACATATGTGGGGATGGCCCGCCCCTACCATCATCGGGCACAGCATGATGGCATCCGGTATTGTCCAGATGCTTCTTTCAGGAATCATCATGGTAATTAATCAGAAGTTTTTCATAAGCGGATTTAAGGCTGCAATACATGGAGCCCCTAATATGGATACGCTTGTTGCAATGGGATCTGGCGTATCTTTCCTATATAGTGTTTACAATCTCATTATTATGAGTGATCCCGAATGCGATGCTTCTATGGAGACTCTGTACTTCGAATCAGCCGCCATGATCGTCACACTGATAACCATAGGAAAACTTCTCGAATCAATATCAAAAGGACGCACAACCAACGCCCTTAAGGCTCTTATGGATCTTGCTCCGCAAAGTGCAACAGTTATACGCAACGAAGCTGAAGTTACTATTCCAATCGATGAAGTTGCTGCCGGAGATATATTTATAGTTAAACCCGGCGACAAGATTCCCGTTGACGGGGTTATCATCGAAGGCATGAGCGCTGTAAACGAATCAGCACTTACCGGTGAATCAATTCCTGTAGATAAAGAGTTCGGAGACAAAGTATCTGCGGCAACCATCAATGCATCAGGATACTTAAGATGCGAGGCAACCAGAGTCGGTGAAGATACGACTCTATCGCAGATAATAAAAATGGTAAGCGATTCAGCCGCAACTAAGGCACCTATAGCAAGAACTGCCGATAAGATAGCGGGCATCTTCGTACCGGCAGTGCTTGTCATCGCTGTCATTGTAATTTCCATTTGGCTTATATCAGGACATGATCTTAACTTTGCACTCACCAGAGGCATTGCTGTTCTGGTCGTAAGCTGCCCGTGTGCGTTAGGTCTTGCAACACCTGTTGCTATCATGGCAGGAAATGGTCTTGGTGCCGGGAACGGAATACTGTTCAAGACATCCGAAGCATTGGAGCAGACCGGAAAGATATCGATAGTAGCTTTGGATAAGACAGGAACTGTAACAAAAGGTGAACCGTCAGTTACAGACGTTCTCCCCGCTTCAGGATTTGATAAGGATGAGATGATTAAGATAGCCGCAAGTCTTGAAAGCAAATCAGAACACCCGCTTGCTAAAGCTATAGTTTCTTATGCCAAAGAAACGGTTGAATGTACCGGTTTTACTGCAATTCCCGGCAAGGGACTTACGGGCACTATTAACGGCGCGAACGTATCAGGTGGAAACAAAGACTACATAACCGGTATTGTAACTGTTCCCGATAATGCAGTTTATGAATCAGTTAAGCTTGCGAATGAAGGTAAGACTCCCCTGTTCTTTGCCTATGACGGTAAATTTATGGGATTGATCGCTGTAGCCGATACGATTAAAGATGAAGCAGCTAAGGCAATTGAAGAACTTCATAACATGGGAATTAAGACAGTTATGCTTACAGGAGATAATGCAAGAACTGCAAAATCTATCGCTTCCAAAGCAGGCGTCGATCAGATAGTAGCCGGAGTTCTTCCCGAAGGCAAAAACAAAGTGATCAATGAGCTTAAGAAATATGGTAAAGTCGCGATGGTCGGTGACGGAATCAACGATGCCCCTGCCCTCACAAGTGCCGATATAGGTATTGCTATCGGAGCCGGAACAGATGTGGCTATTGAAGCCGCAGATGTGGTACTCGTTAAGTCCAGACTTACTGACGTGCCTGCTGCTATCAGACTTTCAAGAAGAACCGTTACTATAATTCACGAGAATCTGTTCTGGGCCTTCATATATAACATTCTTCTTATACCGGTTGCTGCAGGCGCACTCTATGGACTTAACATAGTGATGAAGCCCGTAATGGGAGCGGCAGCGATGAGCATCTCAAGCTTAACGGTATGCATGAATGCTTTAAGGATCAACCTTTTCGATGTGTTCTCAACAAGACGCGATAAGAGTTTAAGCAAAACAGCGGATTTACCGCAGGAAATATCAGGAGGAACCACTATGGCAACAAAGACAATCAGTATCGAAGGCATGATGTGCAAGCACTGCGAGAAAGCAGTTAGAAATGCGCTTATGGATATCCCTGGAGTTGTAACGGCAGAAGCTTCACATGAAGAAGGAACCGCAAAGGTGGAACTCGACGGAGATGTCTCGGACGAGATGCTTACTAAGACAATAACTGATCTTGAATATAAAGTAACAGGTATTAAGTAATTACTTAGGAATCTCGATGATCATGTATTCGCCGGGCTGCAGGATCTGACGGAGTCCAAGATAGTTCAAATCTCTTTGAATCAGAAGATGACCGTCTGCCGAATATCTGCTGTAGGTACCGACAGAAGTATCGTAGGCATCGCTTTGTGTCATGAACTGCTGGAAAGAATCCGAGTGGTTGGAAACAATAAGGTAGATGCTGTTAACACCGTCTATCAGTATGGTGTCGCATGCCTCGTTAAAAGCTTCAGCAGTCTGTGCTGAGTTCGCATCAACCGGATCCATAGTCTCGCAATACATAATGCTTCCACCCATCAAAGGACGGAGTGTAGATATGATCTGACCGATATCCGTATCAGAGTCGACCATGATGAGATCTGAGAATTCCGACTCGCTGTTGATAATAGCAGATACGATATCCGCTGCATCATAATCTACACTGTCAAAATCAAACGATAAAGAACAGATGAACTCGCCTCCATCCGTTCCGCCTCGTGAAGCAGACCTGGGCACACCGTATCTTGCAGCCTCAAATGCATTGTAAGCGCACTGTGCGAAAGGCAAAGATGCAATAGTTCCGTCTTCAAGCTCCACCGTGTCCGGTGTGACAATAACAGAAGATGCATGCCTGTCGGCATTAGATAACATAACTCCGCCTGTGTACTCCATACCGTCAACAAAGACGATACTGTCTTTAATATCGATATAGAAAGGCGACTTCGCGAAAAGCCCCATAACATAAGTGACATACGCACCCTTCTGGAAGTCAGTCGGGAACATTCCTTCAGAATCACATATCTCGAGATAGATAGTATCAAACTGCCTGTTCCAAGGGAGCGCAGTACCGTTATCTATTCTCCTCTTTCCATATTCGTTCGATACAGAACCGCACAAATATCCGAGGAAATTATCAACATCACTCTGAGTTATGGAAGGACCGAACACGATCCACGGATTAGCATTTGAATTCTTTGAAAGCTGCAGCGCACTCTCAAGCGAATCAGAACTGACGCCATAGTACACATCATTACTGAAACCGTTGATTCCCGGATTCATGTTCTCAAACCTTAATGCCGAAGGAGAACTTGAAGCAATCGTTTCAATAAACTCGGGCTGCACCGTATTAATATCATATCTGTCGAGACCTACATATATGCTGTTGATATTAACAACGGCATCTCCTGAGAACGCTATATTAAGCCTTATAGATTCGTCAGAAAGCATAGATTCAGTAACGGCAAATACATAAGTTAAAGTAACATCTCTATCCGGTACCGCATAATTGTTCATACCGACAGAACCGAATGTCTGTCCTTCAAGCCATATGCTGACAGGAAGCCCGTCAACAGATGACGACATATTGACTTCGATTCTGTAGAAAAGATTTCTCTCGAACAAAGTTGACGTCGCGCCCGGAAGAATACGTGATACGGCGTGCTGTTCTTCACCCGTTCCGATAACACTTACTCCCGCAAACTGGGAGATCATATTCGTATCGCCAACGGTCTGCCATGAATCAACATCAACGGTAGAATATTTAAACTGACAGATATCACCTTCAAGTATTGTCTCATCAGCAATCGGAGTATCCACTTCAAGAGCGGATAAAAGATATGAGACATAAAGATTATTTCCGCTTTTGATAATAAAACGGGAATCGTCATAAGAAAGCAGTTCCTCAGTCGCTATACTTGAGTATCCCAGCGAATCAACATATGAATCTGAAAATGATACATAGTAAGCCTGCTTGTCAGATGCAACAGCCAATACGCTATCTATTCCGCACGGACAAATACTGATAGGCTCAATCGATGAGACATCACATGAAGTAACCGTACCGCCATAATCCATTTCAACTTTTAAAATTCTGCCGTAACCTGTGAGAATATAGAATACATCTGAAAACGCTTTTACATCAATTATTCTGTCACCCTCTACCATGTAATCCTGAACATCTGTTAATTCATTAACGAAGATATTGTTTCTTGTTGTATAGACGCGGTTACCTTCAGCAATAACAGTAAATCCGTGTCCTGAAACGACAAAATCGGCGTTGATGTCAGCCGTAAACGAAAGAGTCTGATTGCCGATCGTATATACGGTGCCGTCTGACAGGAAAACATCTGTCGTACCCCCGATAACAGAAATAAAGTTGGCAGTAATCTCTGTAGGAAGAAACAGCTCCACCATGAGTTCAAATGATGAATTATCTACGGAAACATAGATATTGCCGTTAGTTGTAACAGCGTAAATATTGATCCCGTCAATGCAGATATCCGAGACAACTTCTTCTATCGGAACAAGTTCCGGAGATACAGACGCATTCGCGATAATCTTTCCTTCCTGCGTAAGGAAATAAAGAATTCCCTGATTATTGAGAGTCTTAACAACAGGGTCGTTAAGCCAATAGGCATTGGAGTCACCCAAAAAAACCGGATTAGAGAATCTGGTGTAGTCAAATCCCATTACATTTCCGCTGTAGCGTATGCCCATATTCCCGTCCGCATCGATATTAAGGACATTGACACTGCCGGTCTGAATATCAGAAAAGACCGCAGCGTCCTCGGGATTAAAATATATGTAATTACCCGATGCTTCCTTGACCTGGGCAGACAGACATATATCCTGATTACTGAAGAACGGGTCACTTATAAGGTTCGCGTCAGGAATATCAAGAATATTAATACCTACACCCTCTGTCCTTCCGGCTGTAACATCAGCAGATATCCTTATTCTGGGAAGCTCGGATCTTGCACCAAAGACTCCGAGCAAAGACAGGAGCAAAAGCGAGACGGAAAAAATAATACCGACCAATACAATGACAAATACAATACGTCTTTTATGAAGGTCACCGTATCTGAATCTGTCGAGCTTATTCATACGGCTACTTCCCCTTCACTTCTTTTCTGCTTATAAGACTTCCCGAGAAGTATTACGGCCGCTGTTGCAGGAAGTATGCATACGAATTCCGTTAAAGTGAACACACCTATAGCATCACTAAGGAAAGAGCCTCTATTGCCGAACATACCGCTGTCAATAAGACTGAATAAACCCGATCCCATAATATTGAATACCGCATGCACAAGATACGACACCCACACAGATCCCGAGAATTCATATACAAGCGCCAATACCATACCGCAGATAAGTGCGTATCCTATATGGATCGATATCCCGTGAAGTATGCCGAATATCAACGAGGACACCACCATGGATACAACTACATTAAACCTTCCTCTAAGCTCACCGTAAACAGCCCCGCGAAAAGCTAACTCCTCAGCTAACGGGGCAATTAAAGATGACCCTATAAAATCAAGTGCAATATCCCATAAAGGTACTGAAGTCTTGGAAACCTCAGTGAATCTGTCCATATGCTCATCGTATTGCACGAGTTCATCCTGTACAGAAGTAAACACAAGCGATATCTGCTGTGCCGCGATCATATAAAGCGTTACAAGGCCCAACAAGCCGAACGCTATTACAACTGCAATTAAAAGATGTGTGCCTTCAGGGCGGTTAAACTTAACAAGCTTTTCCCGTTTGTATGAACGTATAAAGTGATAAAGAACAAATACGCCTACGCAGGTAACAGAGCAAACTGTAGTGAACAGCCCGTCATATACATCCCTGTTAATCGAGAATACAAAGAAAATAATCTCAAACGATAACTGAACGATTACGAATAGAAATGCAGCAAGACAGGTTCTGAAAATAACACCCAGATAATCAAAGGCCTTATCCATGGATTCTTATCTCACTCCAACCCTGCGCTGCCTTCCAGGTGCATCCGAATCATAATAACGGCGCATAAATACTGAGAAAGCAACCTCAAGCTCATTCTTATCTCTTATCGAGATGAATATCTGATCTCCCTTCTCATTGAACTGGGTCTCCATGATAACAAGTTCAGGGTTATCATGATTACCGTTATCAGGAGCATAATTGCTCATAACAATATACTCCTTCTCCTTATAGAAGAAGTCATCAACAACAGACAGAAAGTAATCCTTGTTGGTGGATACATCACGAATAGCGATAAGCTCATCAGATGCTCCGGTCTTCTTACGGGTTATGAAAGGAGTCTTATCTCTGATCCCGAGGATACTTCTTATAAAACCGTTCCGTTGATTGGTTTTCATTATGCTTCGGAGTCGTCGTCCTCATCAAGCTCTGCTTCACACAGAGCATCATAATAATCATATATCTCATCCTCTTCACTCTCATCGAGGGACTGAAGAAGAATATCCTCGCCCTCCTCGAGTTCCTCAAGGATAACGAGCTGTGCATCATCGTCATTCTCAGCAAGTGTGAGAAGAACGCTGAAGAACCTCTCGTCCTTATCAAAACGGTCGATCAAACGAAGCTTAACTTCCTCACCGCTTTCTTCATCGATTAAAGTAATGATATCTTCATCCATATTAGTATCTCCCTTTTATTTTTAAAAATTATAGCATATTAGTTTATTTTAACGCAGTGTCTCAAGATAATCCGATAAAATAATCTCTGCGGCTACCTGGTCAATGACGCTCTTTTGCTTCTTTGATGATCTTCCCACATCATGCATAAACCTTGATGCAAGCACCGTGGTAAAGCGCTCATCCTTCATGACAGGCTTTATTCCCGTGACATCCTCTATCTTCTGTCCGAATGCTATCGCAGCCTCTTCGGTATGGGATACCGTTCCGTCAGTTCTTGACGGCTTACCCAGAATTATCCCGGTTACATTCTTCTGCTTTACGATCTCGGCAATCCTTGAGACTGCCCATGAGTCATCCTGTCCGTTCCAGTTTACTGTCTCGAATCCGCTTGCCGTTATCCACAGCTCATCGGACAGGGCAACACCGATATGCTTCATACCGAAGTCGATACCCATTATTCTTCCTTTTGACATACTAACCTCTCTTAACAAAAAAGCGGCACAGTCATACCATGTGCCGCTTATAATCCATAAAAACTGTTACTTAAAGCTTGCTGCAGTACTCTGAGATAATAACCTCAAGAAGTTCGTCTCTGTCGATCCTCTTGATAACACCTCTTGCGCCCTTATAACTCGTGATATAAGTAGGATCACCGGAAATGAAATATCCAACCAACTGGTTAATCGGATTATATCCCTTCTCCTTAAGCGCATTGAGAACATAAGTCATAAGTTCTCTTACATTAGCAGACTTATCGGCCGAAAAATTGAATTTGGTAGTCTCAGAATTCAACTGTAATGCCCCCACTATTTTTACTTATGATTCATTCTACCATAACACATAGAAAATAGTAAGGATAATTTAATCATCACAAAAGACGGCACAAAAGGCCCGCGGAATAAGGTTCACAAGCCTCTACTTCAACTATTGAGCCCACTTGAGGTCTGTTTACTTCCTCCACCTTGAACAAGCAATAAACATATTCGCGGGAATACCCTACACCATAGATTCCATCATTATACTCATTGAAGTTCTCCACGAGGACTTCGAGTCTTTTCCCGGTAAGTGTTCCCGCATATTTAACTTCACGTTCATCAGATAATTTGCGGAGGCGGTCTGTCCTGACCTTCTTAACAGTACCGGAAACCTGCTTCATTGATGCCGCCTTTGTACCTTCTCTTACCGAGTACGGGAATACATGTACCTTATCAATACCGCATTTATTGACAAACTCATAAGTCTGTTCAAATTCTTCATCTGTCTCACCCGGGAATCCGCAGATGATATCGGTAGTAAGCTTCATTCCAGAGAAAGCCTTTCTTAGAAGACCGACTTTATCAAGATATAAAGCTGTATCATATTTACGGTTCATCCTCTTAAGCACTGTATCCGACCCGCTTTGCAAAGACAGATGAAAATGAGGACACATCTGCTTTATCCCTGACATTCCTTCAATAAACTCGTCCGTTAAGCTTGACGGTTCCAAGGAACCCAATCTTATGCGCTCTATGCCGCTCACGGCTGCTATATCCTGAAGAACACCCAGGAACGACTCTATCCCCTCGCCCCTGTCAGATCCGTAAGAACACACCTCGATACCCGAGACAATAATCTCCTTGAAACCCAAAGATGCAAGATTACGCGCTTCCTCTGTTATGCTTTCCCGTGACCTTGAGGCAACACGTCCTCTCGCGAAAGGAATAATGCAGTATGTGCAAAAATTATTGCAGCCGTCTTCGATCTTCATGAACGCGCGGCTTCCCTCAGGTGAGATTATTGTTCCGAAGTCGTGGAAAACATCGCTTTTCGAAAGAGCGGGGCGCGCATGTAAAGACTTGTGTGTCAACACCTTCTTATCAGCAAGAAACTTCTCTACGCGTGTTACGATATCATTTTTATCACGGGTGCCGAGTACTATATCAGCATCAAGTTCCCCTGATGCCATCTCGGATGCGCAGCCCATGGCAACGATCAAAGCCTCAGGATTAAGCCTCGCGGCTCCCCGCAGGCGCTGCCTTGACTTACGGTCCGCTTCTCCTGTCACCGTACATGTGTTAACTATACAAATGTCGGCTTGTGACGGATCAACAACGATCTCATAACCGGAAGATATAAAAAGCTCGCGCGCCGCATCAGTCTCATACTGATTGACGCGGCACCCGAGCGTAGAAAACCAAACTTTACCCTTTGAAGACATTACTGTCTGACCTTGATGTGAACCTCACGAAGCTGCTGCTCAGTAACGTCTCCGGGAGCTCCGCAGAGAAGATCCTGTGCATTACCGTTCATAGGGAATGCGATAACCTCACGGATGGATTCCTCGTTCCTCAACAGCATGATCATACGGTCAACACCGGGAGCCATACCGGCATGCGGAGGTGCTCCGTAATGGAATGCATTATAGAGAGCTCCGAACTTAACCTCAAGCTCCTCTTCAGTATAGCCTGCGATATCAAAAGCCTTCTTCATGATCTCGATATCGTGGTTACGGACAGCACCGGAAGACAACTCGATACCGTTGCAAACGATATCATACTGGTAAGCAAGTATCTCCTCGGGCTTCTTGGTATTAAGAGCTTCAAGACCGCCCTGAGGCATGGAGAAAGGATTATGAGTAAAGATATACTTCTTTGTCTCCTTATCATACTCATACATAGGGAAGTCATTTACATAGCAGAAACGGTAAGCGTTCTTCTCAAGAAGATCAAGTCTTGAACCGAGTTCATTTCTGATCTTACCTGCATATTCATTAGCCTTAGCTTCAGTATCAGCGATAAAGAAGATCGTATCGCCCTGTGTAAGACCTGCAAGATCTCTGATCTCGGTCTTCATATCATCAGGGATGAACTTATCGATAGGTCCCTTGTACGACATATCCTCAAGAACCTCAAGGTAACCTAAGCCGCCCATTCCGAGTTCATCCTGAGCAAACTTAAGCATCTTCTCATGCTGGCCCTTGGAAAGCTTGGCGTGTACATTGATGGCACGTACAGTCTTGCCGATAAAAGGCTTGAATGTGCAGCGTGAGAAAAACTCTGTAACGTCAATGATCCTCAGAGGGTTACGAAGATCGGGCTTATCTGAACCGAATTCGAGCATAGCCTGCTTATAAGAAATGATAGGATAAGGTCCTTCAGTAACAACAGCACCTTCAGGAGCGAACTTCTTAAATGTGGCCGTAAGGACTTCCTCACCAACCTTAAATACATCTTCCTGTGTAGCAAAACTCATCTCGAAGTCGAGCTGATAGAATTCTCCGGGAGATCTGTCTGCTCTTGCATCCTCATCTCTGAAGCAGGGTGCGATCTGATAGTACTTGTCAAAACCGGACACCATCAAAAGCTGCTTAAACTGCTGGGGAGCCTGAGGCAGGGCATAGAACTTACCCTTATACTTTCTTGAAGGAACGATATAGTCTCTTGCACCCTCAGGTGAAGAAGCTGTAAGGATAGGAGTCTGGAACTCGACGAAGCCCATCTCCTCCATCTTTGATCTCAAATAAGAGATAACCTTGGAACGGAAAAGGATATTATCCTTAACCTTCTTATTACGAAGATCCAAGTATCTGTACTTAAGTCTTACATCCTCCCTTATCTCCTTAGAAGTCTGAACTTCAAAGGGAAGCTGGGAATAAACCTTACCTAAGACATCTACCTTCTTGCAATCAAGCTCGATGGTACCTGTCTCGATCTTAGGGTTATATGTCTCTTCATCACGGTGGTCGATAAGACCTTCAACCGAGATACACTCCTCTTTTACAAGTCCGTCAAGAAGGCTTGTATCTCTCATTACCACCTGAAGCACACCATACTGATCGCGAAGATCAATAAAGGAAACTCCTCCGTGGTCTCTTATATTCTCAATCCAGCCGCAGGTTCTGACGGTAGAACCGACATCGCTCTCGGAAAGTTCGTTAATACACTTGTCCCTGTAGATGTTTGCCATAGCAAATAACCCCATTTAAATAAAAATACCCGAAAATGTTATTACAATCCTCACGGGTTGTCAAACAACGCTTTATTTTATTATAATAGCGCCATGAAAAAGATAGGTTTCGTTATACCCTGGTACGGAGATAAGATTCCGGGCGGCGCAGAAGCCGAACTTCGCGGAATAGCCAAACATTTACAGGCATCCGGAGTACAGCTTGAGATATTAACAACGTGTGTAAAGGAATTCTCCTCAGACTGGTCGGTAAATTATCATAAAGCAGGACAATCCGATGAAGGCGGTATTAAAGTAATCCGCTTCCCAGCAAGGAAAAGAGATACTGCTTTATTTGACAGTGTAAACATCAAGTTTATTAAGGGCATTCCCGTTACACCTGAAGAAGAGCAGACATTCATGACCGAGATGGTCAATTCACCTGCGCTTTACGATTACATCAAGGAACATAAGGATGATTACTCTTTATTCGTTCATATCCCTTATATGTTCGGTACGGCTTATTACGGTATAAAGGCTTGTCCCCAAAAATCCGTCCTCATCCCCTGCCTTCACGAAGAAGCTTATGCACACATAAGCCTTTGGAATGAGGTTTTCAGTAAACTTGCGGGAATGATCTACCTTTCAAGTCCGGAGATGAAGCTTGCTAACGAGCTTTATGATCTTAATGATGTCAGACAGGAAGTTCTGGGGGCCGGAGTTGATTCTGATTTTGATGCTGATGCTCAGCGATTCAGGGACAAGTTCAAGATTGACGACCCTTTCATCCTCTATGCGGGACGTAAGGATACCGGAAAGAATGTGGATATTCTAATTAAGTACTTCAGGGAGTTTCGAAGACGCAACCCGTCGTATGACAAATTGAAGCTTATTCTTATCGGCGGCGGTACTATCGATATACCCGCAGACATCGCATCCGAAGTAATCGACTTAGGATTTGTTGACAGAGCTGACAAATATGATGCATGCGCAGCTTCCCTTTGCCTGTGTCAGCCTTCTACGCACGAGAGTTTCTCAATCGTTATTATGGAAAGCTGGCTTGCCCAGAGGCCGGTACTGGTACACGAAGGATGTGATGTTACGACAGCTTTCGCGAAGGAATCCAATTCAGGTCTTTACTTTAACGACTACTTTGACTTCGAAGGTGCGGTAAAGTTCTATCTTCAGAACCCCGAGACTGCCGCACAGATGGGAAAGACAGGCCGCGAATATGTACTTAACAGATTCACATGGGATGTAATTACAAGAAAATATACTGATTTCTTTATGGAGGTTTCAAATGACAAAGATTAATGTGAGACTCATGACTATAAATGATGTTAAGGATTTTGTAACAGCCGCTAACTTCTGCAGTTACGACATTGACCTTATCTCAGGAAGATACAATGTGGATGCAAAGAGCCTTATGGGTATTTTCAGCATCGTTCCTTCGGAGAAGCTGGAGTGTCAGATATTCTCAGATGACTGTGCTGATTTTCTTAAGTCAATCGAGGCTTTCATCGTTGAATAATAAAAGGCGCTGATGATCAGCGCCTTCCTTTACGGTTTCTTTTTATCTTTCTTCTTCCGGGCTGACGCTTCTTGTCGGAATCTTTTATCTTACCGAAGGAACGCTCGAACCCTTCCTCAAATACAAAGTCAATCTTGTTGGCTTCGTCATCCACGCTTGCAACAACAACGCGCACTTTCATACCGATCATCAGTTTAAGGCCCCCGCGTGCACCGACGGCACGGTACATCCTCTCATCAAAGATATAGTGATCGCTCATAGTTCTGAACGGGATAAAACCTTCGATGGTGCTCGGAAGCATAACAAACACGCCGGCCGGAATAATAGAAGTTATCTGGCCTTCATAGTGTTCACCTATGTGATCTTTCATGTATTCACAGATCTTTATGGCATCTGATACACGCTCGGCATCTATGCTGTTGCGCTCCATCTCGGAACTGTGCTCGGATACACTTTGTACAAGGCCGGCGTAGTGTCTGACCTTATTCTCACCGTGAAGATAACTCTTGATTATGCGGTGAATATAAAGATCGGGATATCTTCTTATCGGACTTGTGAAGTGACAATAAAACTGCGATGCAAGACCGAAGTGTCCCAGATTCTGTGAACTATAGCAAGCCTTGGCCATAGATCTTAAAAGAACCTGATCGAGCATGGGCTTAGCCGAATCGTCATTAATTGTATCCATGAACATTACCACATCCATCGGACTTACTTTTCCAGACAGTCTTCCGACAGCGCCAAAAGATCTTGCAACACGCGAGAACCTTGCAAGTTTGATGGGATCCGGATCCTCATGAATTCTGTAAACAAAAGGAGACTTCATCTTAGCGAACTTCTCAGCGACATACTCATTCGCACAGATCATGAACTGTTCGATGATGCCGTTGGTAAACGTGATCTGATGGGGCATAACATCTACAGGTTTGCCGTTCTCATCGAGTATTACGTCAGTCTCCGGGAAATCAAAATTAATAGCTCCTCTTCCCGCCCTCATACGCCTTAATATCTCGGCAAGGCGCTTCATGCTAATAAGCATCGGAACTATCGCGCCATATTCTTCGTGATCCTTTTGACTCTCTTCTGTAAGAATCTTATAGCACTCGTTGTAGCTCATTCTCCTGTCAGACCTGATGACACTTTCATAGATATCACCATCATAGGTCTTGCCTGACGGATCGACATACATCTCAGCCGTCATAGTCAGTCTGTCCACATTGGGATTAAGACTGCAAAGGCCATTTGAAAGCTTAGGCGGAAGCATCGGGATAACACGGTCAACAAGATATACAGATGTTCCTCTTAATCTGGCTTCATCATCTAATGCCGTATTCTCTTTAACATAATCTGAAACATCCGCTATATGAACAAACAGCCTGAAACAGCCGTTATCGAGCGTCTCTATGGATATGGCATCGTCAAGATCCTTGGCATCTTCACCGTCTATCGTGATGGTAAGAAGATCACGCAGATCTTTCCTTCCCTTTTTGATCTCTGAATCGATCTTTGAAGGTTCCGGATTGACCGGAAGATCTTTTACTTCATCGATAACAGCATCGGGGAAAGTCGGAGACAGACCGAATGCGCGGAGCACGGACATCATTCTTACATCGCCGTTACCCATATCGCCGAGAACCTCAACGATCTTGCCTCTGAAGTCCTTAAACTGGTTCTCGGGATTTAATATCTCACAGACAACAGTCATCTTAAACGGAGCACCGTTAAGATTATTTCTGTCTATCTGAACCGGACCAAAGTTGGTTTCCTTAAAGGCTTTATCGGGTACTACGATACCGCCTTCCCCGTTAGGAAGGAGAACTCCCACGACCCTGTTCTTAACTTCCAAAGGTCCGCGGGGAGCCAGATCGGCATAATTCCTCGGCTCATCGTAGCTAAAGCTTTCAGCAGCCGCACGTCTTTTTTCCTGTCTGATATCCATACATCAAGTATAGCATAATAAAAGGCCGCACCTCATGGCACGGCCTCATCTTTGATCTTTAAATTCTAATATCAAAAGCCCTTGGTAACTGCGAAGTAAAGAACTACTGAAACAAGAGCAAAAAGAACTGCAACTACCTTAGTAGCCTGCTTAAGTCTCTCCTCGAGCGTCTGACCCTTAGCCTTGCTGTAATATGAATCAGCAGAAGCACCGGTGATAGCTCCCATACCCTGATCGTTACCTTCCTGCGCAAGGAAAAGAACAACCATCGTTATTCCGAGAATGATATCAAGAACAGATAATAAAATATCAAGTGCGCTCATTCTAAGCCTCCTAATGTTTTCAGCCGTAAGATAATATCACAAGGAAATTTATTGTGCAAACCTTACTTTTTATTTCCTCTTATAGCCTTGAATATCTCATTTGTTGCAAACGGTATGATAGCCAGAGGAATGATAACGAGCCAGGCGGCAGGATTAAGCATTACATTCTTAAATATGCTGTTAACACCCGGAATGTAAATTACTGCAAGCAGGAGAAGGAGCGAGATTCCGACAGAAGCATTCATCATCTTGTTAGAGAAGATTCCAAGCTTAAATACGGACATTCTCTCAGATCTCGATGCATATGCTCTTAAAAGTTCAGCCGTGATCAAGGTAGCAAAAGCTACGGTCCTTGCACCGGCAAGTGCATCAACATCATTCGCGAAGAAGAAGCCGTTGTTGTGTGTCAAAGGAATAAGGAAAGACGCAGCAACACAGATAAAGATGGCAATAGACTGAATGAAGATGTGTCCGAGCATAGACTTATTGATGATAGGCTCTCCCTTAGGTCTCGGGGGAAGCTTCATGATACCGGGCTCACCCTTCTCACGTCCGAGGGCAAGTGCCGGGAACGAGTCAGTTACAAGGTTCAGCCAGAGGAGCTGGATAGCAGTCAAAGGTGCTGCAACACCGGGAACCAGGCTGTTAGGTATAAGTGAGATAAGGAAAATAACCAGGATCTCACCGATATTACATGAAAGAAGGAAGCTTACAAACTTTCTTATATTCGCATATATGACTCTTCCCTCTTCCACCGCCTTAACAATAGTCGCAAAGTTATCATCCATAAGGATCATATCTGCCGAGTTCTTGGCAACATCTGTTCCCGTGATACCCATTGCAACACCGATGTCGGCCGACTTTAACGCCATCGCATCGTTAACACCGTCACCTGTCATTGAAGCGATGTGGTTATTAGCCTTCAATGCACTTACGATACGGACCTTGTGCTCCGGAGATACTCTCGCGTATACATTGGTATTCTCACAAGCTACGCGCAGCTCCTCATCAGAGATCTTATCAAGCTCTGATCCGGATAAAGCCTTGGCATCTCCGTCCATCATCTCAAGATTTTGCGCAATGGCAACAGCGGAATCCTTGAAGTCACCTGTGATCATTACTGTTCTGATTCCGGCCTGCTTACATACTGCGATAGCATCCTTAGCTTCCTTACGGGCAGGATCGATCATACCGATAAGGCCCAGGAAGATAAGCTGCTCCTCATGCTCAAAATCCGCTACGACACCTTCGTAGTGAACTCTGTAAGCGAAAGCAAGAACTCTGATCGCCTTGCATGCAAATTCGTGGTTCTGATCAAAGATTTTCTTTCTGATCTCATCTGACATGGGAACAGGACCATCAGCACTTTCATATGAAGTACATCTGTCGAGAATAATATCGGGAGCACCCTTCGTGTAAGAGATTATCTCACCATCCTTGATACCGGAATGATAAGTGGTCATCATCTTTCTGTCAGAGTCAAAAGGAAGCTCTGTTACTCTGGGATACTTATCCATTGTCTCGCTTCTGGGCATACCCGACTTCATTCCGAGTGTAGTAAGGGAACCCTCAGTAGGGTCTCCGATGCAGGAATACTCACCTGACTCGTTCTTTACGATGCTCGCATCGTTACAAAGAACAGAAGCTCTAATCAAAGTCTCGAGCTTGCCGTTAATACCGACCTGCTTTCCCTCTTTATCGAGAAGCTTACCTTCGGGAGCGTAACCGTTGCCTTCAACATCAACCACACTCTCGCCATCATAGAGGACCTTAACAGTCATCTGATTCTGTGTAAGTGTACCCGTCTTATCCGAGCAGATAACATCAACGCATCCCAGTGTCTCGACAGCAAGAAGTCTCTTTACGATGGCCTTGTTCTCAGCCATCTTGGTCATGCCGATAGCAAGAACGATAGTAACGACTGCGGCAAGACCTTCAGGGATTGCTGCAACAGCCAAAGAAACGGCTGTCATGAGAGCATCCGTAACAGTATCATGCTGAACCAGAACATCAACCAGAAAGACAATAATGCACACGAAAATACAAACTACAGCAAGTATCTTACCCAAATGATTGAGATTCTTCTGCAAGGGAGTGACTTCATCTTCAATGCTCGAAAGCTTATTGGCTATCTTTCCTAACTCGGTATTCTTACCTGTTCCTACTACAACACCCTTAGCTCTTCCGTATGTTACGGAAGTGCCCATAAAGAGCATATTCTTTCTGTCACCGAGAGAACAATCCTCGGGAAGGATCAATTCAGCATCCTTATCAACCGCTACAGACTCACCTGTTAAAGAAGCCTCCTCTGCCTTCAAAGAGCTTGATGACAGAAGTCTTATATCAGCTGAAATAGCATCTCCGGCATCTATCGATATGATATCTCCCTCAACAATGCCTTCAGAATCGATCATGATGACTTCACCGTCTCTGATAACCTTAGTCTGGGGAGAACTCATCTTCTTCAAAGCGGCAAGAGCCTGATCAGCCTTACCTTCCTGATAAACACCGAGGATAGCATTAAGAATAACAATAGCAAGGATAACAATAACGTCTATCCAGCCTTCAAAACCTTCGTTGCTCTTAATAGCCATGAACGCGGACAAAACTGCAGCGGCAATAAGGATTATTACCATCGCATCTGCGAACTGAGCAAGGAATTTCTTCCAAAGAGGAACTTTCTTCTCCTCGCCGAGTGAATTAGGTCCGTTCTTCTCAAGTCTTAAAGCTGCTTCAGCAGCGGTCAGACCCTTACTCTCATCGGTCTTTAAAGAGCTGATTACTTCTTCATTACTGATAGAAAACGACTTTTCCAAAATAACTACCCCACAATTCATTAATCTTCATAACAAAGCATATTATAAAATATATTTTGAATTTTTCAATAAAATTGTAAAATGATATCTGAATACATTTGGGAGTTGCTTTATGAGAGTTTTCTTGAAGATCCTTGGGGGATTTTTTCTTTATCTTTTCGCGACACTTGCGGTTGTTGTCGCAGGCATTTACGGCGGTTTGAAGCTTGCCGTTGACGGTCCGTCAGAGCACTTCAGAGAGATATTCGTCTCCTCTTTGATGGAGTCCTCAGCAGGCCCCATCGCAGCAAGACTCGTGCTTTCCGATGCACAGATAAACGAGATTCTAGACAGCAATAAAACAATCGAATTCGACCAGATTACGGATCCCGAGCTTGTATCGGTAATGAGACAGGAAGCGGAAGCTGCTGCCGAAGCCGCTGCCCAGGCAGGAATCGAAGCGCAGACCAACCTCGATCCCGACGGCGACGGCATCGAGCTTCATGAGATCTCGGGCCCGATGTATCACGGCTACCTGATGATAGTTTACGATCCTTCCAGAGTAATCTGTGCAACTATAGATAATTACACACACTCAGGTGCAGGTATGACACTTGAGGAGCTCATAAACAAGTATGGTGCCGTAGCCGGTATTAACGGTGGTCAGTATGAGGACGAGAGCGGTCTTGGTATAGGCGGCTGGCCGGTAGGCGTTGTAATGTCCCAGGGTGTTCTTCGCGCCGACAACCCGGATGAATATCACGAAGACGGAACAGATGAGAACGGAGACCCGATTTATTCGACAGTAACATCACTTCCTACGGTCGGTTTTACGCAGGACAATATCCTGGTGGTCGGAACATTCAGCGGAAGCTATGCACAGAGTATAGGCTTAAGAGATGCAGTCTCCTTCGGTCCTTCGCTTATCGTCAACGGTGAAGCCGCGAACTACAGCGGCGTAGGCGGAGGTCTTAATCCGAGATCAGCTATAGGTCAGAGAGCTGACGGAGCTGTTATTTTACTTGCAATCGAAGGAAGGCGATCTTCTTCTATGGGAGCAACGATGGCCGATCTTATAGACATAATGGTCGAATACGGAGCTGTTAATGCATTTAACCTCGACGGAGGAATGTCTTCTTCTATGTACTATAACGGCGAGGAAATCGTTGATAATGCGAATATCAGGCAGGACAGAGCGATACCTACCGCATGGGTAGTACTTCCTCAAAACAATGCCGCTTCTCCGGAGGTGCCCAATGAAGAAGCATGATCAAAACGGTTACTCATATTCAAGAGAATCTGCGCGTATGGAATCTACTGTTGTAAGAAATGAGCAGCCGCAGTCATCTAACGGACGACCTGCCCGGAAAAGGAGAAACAGAAAAAAACAGTTCCATGTATATGTAGCAGTACTCTTTGTATGGCTTATCGCGGTTACTTGTACCATCTTGTACGGATACAGGAAGTTTAATGCCTTCCTCATCGATTATGAGAACTCCTATCAATCATCCGACCCGAGGATAGTTATGGATGATGTTTTCACTCATTTTGAATCAAGAGACATCGAATACATATGGCAGAACATGACCGAACACCCCACGGTTTCTTCATTTGAGAATGAGGATTCGGTAAAAACATATATGCTGTCATTACTCGAAGGCAAGAGTCTGACTTATGTGGAATCGGGTGAATACACGGCTGACAGACCCTGTTACGCGGTAGAAGCGGACGGATATATTGTAAGTACCATCTCACTTACAAAAGTCTCACAAAACGAGTATGGCAACCCTGTATGGGGATTAGCAGGTATATCTTTCCCGGTTCTTCCTCTTGAAGGAGCAATGATAACCCTTCCTTCAAATTCAACTGTCTATATAAACGGCATTCAGCTGGACGAGAACTACATAACAGAACAGACACCGCCCGACGAGGATGAGCTTCAGTATGTAGAGCCCTACGGAGGATCAATACCGGGATTAACCACATACGCCGTATCAGGCCTTTATTACGAGCCGCAGGTTGTAGTTAAGGATTATTCCGGAATAGAGTGTCCGGTTGAATACAGCGCGGAATTTGACCGTTATAACGCTGGTTATTCAACCAATCATGCAGAGAGAGAATCATTAGAGCAGTTCGGCATTCAGTTTACGACAACATTTGCTAATGTAATCTCGACGGATGCGGATATATCTGAACTTGATCCGTACTTCCCGCCCGACAGCGTTGCACTTGATTATATAAGCAGAAATACCGCCCTTCGTTACTTCACGGGACACGGGGCTGTTACGATCCAGAACGAACAGGTACAGGAATTTATCGCATATAACGAGAACACGGTATATATGCAGGTATACATCGAGCAGGAGATGCAGATGTGGCCTGATCCAGAGATAGTTCCTACAACAAGCCATATCTATCTTACGAAGATAGACGGACAGTGGCAGATTTCCGGAATCCGCTACTGATAATTACACACTCACAGAAATAAGCAAACAAAAAGCTCCGCTGATGCGGAGCTTATTTGGTGCCCAGAGACAGAATCGAACTGCCGACACGGGGATTTTCAGTCCCCTGCTCTACCGACTGAGCTATCTGGGCAAACTATTACCGGTCCTGATGACCGGTAATAATGGCGACGCAGAAGGGGCTCGAACCCTCGACCTCCAGCGTGACAGGCTGGCATTCTAACCAGCTGAACTACTGCGCCATTTGGTGGAAACTACAGGGCTCGAACCTGTGACCCTCTGCTTGTAAGGCAGATGCTCTCCCAGCTGAGCTAAGCTTCCATACTAGTTGCTGGTGTGCG
>JAILNR010000054.1 GCA_024691325.1 Saccharofermentans sp.
CTCAACTGCCATATTCATCACCCCTTTCGTTTTATGGCATTAGAAAAGCGCCACCGAAGTGACGCTTCTCTGTTATAAGGTAAAGTATGAAAAATGGTTTACTTAGCAAATACCAAAGTAAAGACTGTTCGATCTCCGCCACCAATGCCCCTATCTCCGGCAAGAGTAGTAGTCATGGTTACTAAAGACCAGCCCTGAGATGCCATTCTGTTAAGAGCATCATCAAGAGCTCCGAGATTCTTAGCATCATGACCTATGAACTTTTCCTTCAAAACGACCTGTAATGACTTGTACTGCATTGTTACTACCTCCTGTCATCATTACTATGATTAGATAATAGCACGGCAGGATAATCTACGAGTCCCATTGAACGGACTATTCCTCATTGTCAGGATCTACTCTCTTCACTCGCCTATATCGAGTCTTTAACTCAATGACTTTGGGCGAAGGCATGGCAGGCTTACGCTTGGGAGTAAAGACCTCACCATTAGCAACCGCTCTTCGATATTGTCTTTGCTTCTTATTCATATCACAAATCCCTTTGCATACTGATAACCTTCCCTACTATCGCTGCGTCTTTCTTTCGCACCGGGATGTAGACATCATTATCAGGAACCAGATAGAAGTTATCGTTAACAATACCTAACCGTCTTATCAGAAGATAATCATCATGTATCGCAACCACGATACTTCCAACTTCCGGATTGTCTTGTCGAACAACAGTTAGCTTATCTCCGGCTTCGATCAGTGCATCTATCATACCACTGTCGTTCATATTAACGGTAAACTTATCCCCCTCGGGCAATCTCATTATCCAATTAGGATCTGATCCATCAGCTACATTCAAAGTGACATCAGCTTCCTTAGCCGAATCTTCCTCCAGCACCAAAGCTCGCCGCTTCCCTCTCATATAAACCAACTTTCCCTCTTTGCTAAGTTCACATAAATACCTGTGAACCGTACTAGTTGATCTAAGCCCAGTACCTTGGCAGATTTCTCTTAGCGAAGGTGAATAATGATTCTTTTGATAGTAATCATTAATAAACCTGAGTATCATCAACTTATTAACATAACTTCGCTCCATGTATATCCTCCAAATTAATTGAGGCTTATACGCCTCTGATTGTACCCCTTAGGTAAAGAATAAAAGTCCCATTGTATGTACTTCATCTAACCTTCCCATTCAAAATAGGACCCATTTCCGGATTATGATCAGGGGCATCGACACACTTAAAGACACGTTCAGAACTAATAAAGACCTTATCGCAGAGAGCTATCTTCTTTTTCAGTTCTCGGATCTTCCTGCTGACTTCTTTGATATCAATCTTCGTCTTGCCAGCTATTGCACCCTTATTGTTACGAGATGCCCACTTTTTATACGAATAGAGCTTTCTTCTCTCCTCATACAAAGAATTGAGTTGACTTTGAAGCTCATTTCTTTTCGCAAGGAGAGAACTTTGATCATCAACCCGGCTGCTATATAAGAAATCCATTTGCTCAATATAGTCATCAAGCTTAGCGATATCCTCTCTTAAGGCCATCGGGATATATTCCTTCTTGGCAGGCTTACATACATACGAATACAACCGTATACAGTATCTTCGATAAGTATGTGCCAGTCCCTTCAGGTCATCTTCTTCAGGCGGCTCCCAATTACGATACGGTCTTTTTTCAATAAGAAGAGACGCACCCGGAACTGTCGTGTTCTCAATGATGCGTCTCTTAATCGAATCAAGATCATAGTTCTCACCAAGACTGCTGAATCGAAAAAAGCTCTTAGCACCGGGAGGTTTAATGCCCGGATGAACATATTCTGTTCCATCAGGCTTATAGAACTTAAACTCATATCCCAATGCCTTCATAGTCTTAATGAACTCTTTTTCCGTTCGCGACATCCGAATGGCATAATCGATATTCTCACGGATCCTTCCTCGAACAGTCGGTCGTCCTCTTCTCTCAGCATCCCATTCGGAATAGTTCTTCCGGCGAGCTGTTGAAGGATCTTCAACAATATGAAGTCCAGCTTCCCTACAAAGACGGTCGCTCACTTCCTTCATCTGCCAATAATCAGCTTTAGTCCTGTGATACTTGTAACCATCCTTAAGAGAAACAGAGTTTAAGACAAAGTGATTATGATAGTGCCCGGTATTCAAATGAGTTGCCACAACAACCTCGAAACGATCCCCCCATAACTCTTCTGCCATCTTGACTCCAATCTCGTGGGCCTGCTCTGCTGTTATTTCACCCTCGCCTTCTCGAAAAGCTTGGTATCCGTGATAAGCCAACCTACCACCGGTCTTCCCCCACACAAGTTTCGTACTCATGAAGTCATCGGCCGCAGTCTCAGGATTACAGTTGATTCCTGTTACAAACATCATCCTATCGGTCTTATCACCATTCTCAGCATAGTCGATTACCTCTCCTACTGAAGTTCTCGCAGCAATAGCCTCAGATGACATCTCGGGTCTTTCTGTAGTCTTCTCAGGATTCTTTACGTAGTCGATTACGTTATCCACTCGATTGTCGATGTGCCATACTGCTGTTACTGCCATCTTCGTCTCCTTTCCCGGATTGCCATCCTGACTCGATTATCTTTTTAATCTCTTCGATATCCTTAACACATCGGACCAGTTCTTCCCCTGGCTCAATACCCAGTGTGTTAAATCTTCGAATCAGTTGATTGAGATTGTTACCAACCCTTCTGACTTCCCAGATAAGATCCTTCAGGTCTTGAGAAGGAGCGGCCTCTATTGAGTGACCATTACACAGTCTTCGTATGTATTCACTCACTGACAACCCAGCCACATCCGACTTTGATCTGATATCATTCCGCTCATCAATAGTTATGTGAAGGTCTATTCTGCAGGGTCTCTTTCTTGGATTCTTCTCACTCATCTGAGGCTCCTTTCTCCTGATATATTTGTTCGATTTTTGAGTGTCCCATGAAGTCGCAAGCAACGCCTTTGTCCGTACAAAGGCAGGAGAGCTTGTTAGGGGACACCCTAAGACCCTGTGATTTTGGCAAGCCAAAATGAACTCTACTCGGCTGGCGCCTCTTCAGGCGGAACCTCTTCAACGATTATTGGCTCACC
>JAILNR010000030.1 GCA_024691325.1 Saccharofermentans sp.
GTCACAAGTTACAGAACTCGATCCAGTATTAGTGAATACGCTGATAAAGAGGATCGAGATTCATGACAGTGAGAAACGCGACGGCAAGACTTATGTTAAGGTGGATATCTACTTCACCGCAATCGGAATGTTCGATATACCATCAGAGAAAGAGATTAACGCTGTCATGAAGCGCATGGAAAGCGAGCGAGAGACTGCGTAATCGTAGAAAAGCGTCTTACTGCCTTACGGCAAGAAAGCACCGTAAATAGGGCGTTTCAGTTTTTTAAGCCAACATTAAGCCAACATAAATCAGCGATTTGTATTTTTGAGAAGTCCGCCCGCAGCCATAGGTGGACTAGATTGGCAGCACTCAAAAGTTATCAAGAGAACTTTACCCGGATGATATAATTACCTTGTCTGAGGGAGCGATCCCTTAGTCGAGAAAATCATCAGCAAAACGAACTATCAGGCAGCAGAGTTTGGTTGAACGATGCACCATTTTTGGAGTATCATTCAAGATATGGAATAACCGATAGTCAATAAACAAATATCGAATAACAATAAAAATATCTTGCCTTTCGATTCGTGACGTGTTATTATGACGTCGCAAGGGAGGCAAGATTTTTTGTGAGGAAGACTAAGGCGTTAATCTTGATAATTGCAATTATGATCCTCGTTGTGACTGCATGCGGCACGAGGTCAGATAAGTCTGTTTTCGTAAGTCCTGTTGACCGTGCCGGAACCGTATTAAGCTGCGGAACCGAATATGATGCAGAAGATCTTTTCGATGCGGAAGGTGCTGATGCGAACGCGAACATCAGGCTGTATGCGAAATGGATCGCAGTCCCCGATTATGAGATGTATGAGGGGATCGAGATCTCCGAGGACGGCAGGCATATTACGGTCGAAGAGGACCACGGCATTTTGTGGGTGCGTCTGTGTGTGTGGAATGAGGGTGAAGCGGGTTACGGCGGCATATGCTCGTTTACTGCAGACGTGGAATAAGGGATGGATATAGGGAGGAAACATGAGAAAGGCAGTTAAGATTATTCTTGCGGTTGTAACAGCAGGCATCGTGATCATCGGCGGGCTGATGGTCTACGGAGCCTGGGATTATGTTCACAGATGCGTGCATATCGATGTCAAAGAGGAAGTCAGTTTCATAGACGAAGGACAGTCGTACGCAATCGAAGATCTGTTTAATGTCTATCGTGCTGATGAGACTTGTGAATACATTCTTGAGGTTACATGGATGGACGGCAGCACAGACGGAATAAGTATTGCTGACGATAACAGAAGCTTTACTGTTACCGCAGGAACAGGCGCACTTTACATATATGCAGGAGCGAGAAATTCCGACTCGCCTGAAGGTACAGGTGAGAGCAGAATAGTTGAAGTTATAAGTGAGGGGTAAATATGAGTAGTCCGAGTTTGGAAGAGATTTTTCAGCTGTTCATAGGCTATGCAATAATAATCATTGTTGTGGGCCTTATTCCCGGCGGATTTACCGTGTGGAATATCGTCAACTGTATTAAGGAAAAGCGAATCGGCAGAATGATCTCCGGTACGTTAACGATCTTTATCGGCGGATTCTTTTATCTTCTTTTATTTGTCGCTCTCTTTGATACTGCGGGTGAATGGAATGTTCCTGTATACCAAGGTCAGTATCACTATATGATCTCATCAGAATACAGCCCGATAATTTTTCTGCCGGCAATGTGCGGTTTCGTGGTTTTTTTCGTTGAACGATGCACCATTTTTGGAGTATCATTCAAGGTACAGAGTATGGCAGTTTTACGATCGTGAAGACTTCAAGTTATGACGGAAAGTATTATGCATATATGACCCAGCACGATCAGATGATAGTTGTTAATATCTATTCTGAAGATGACACCGACAGTGTTCACATTCGAGCCTTGCAGGAAGAGTGATTTCTGGGGTATCTGCTGGGAGAACGACAATTATAATCTGTGGGTTCAGTCAGGTGATCTTGGATTGATCTGCTACACCATGTCTGATGAGGTCTGGAGCATCGATGATTCAGCAGTAAGACCTGATTACATAATCAGCAAGTGGGAATGAGCACACTATATATAGTGGCTTTGAAAACATGGTGAAGTGGAGAATTATAGATGAAAAAGAATTCAATTAAGTGGGTAGTGTTGGTTATCGCATTTGTACTTATCTTGGGTGCGGTGTTGACCTGGGGCGTGCCAGCCATTAAGCATAAGATCTTTGAGAATAAGATAAGAAAGAGTTTGCTTGAGGCTTATCCGGGAGCGAGTGTTACAAGTGTAAAGTGTGATGCTGATCCTGTTACTATGGATGAGTTTGAAGATTCTTA
>JAILNR010000001.1 GCA_024691325.1 Saccharofermentans sp.
TCAAACAGCTATCGCATACGATATAGCTCCTTTGATAGAAACAAATACTACTGAAGAAGGTGCCAAAGACCTTGCATCAAGTGTGTTTT
This sequence comes from Saccharofermentans sp., assembly GCA_024691325.1. GTDB lineage: Bacteria > Bacillota > Clostridia > Saccharofermentanales > Saccharofermentanaceae > Saccharofermentans. Next base: position 90 of record JAILNR010000001.1, read on the forward strand.
TTGAAAATAACACTCATTTTGATATGCAAGATCTTTATGCGGATGTTGATGCAGCAAATATAAGCGAATTGATTAATAAAAAGCATTGTCTTTACGAGGCTTTAACAAAGTATTACAGTGATCTGTACACTAAAAGGATCGAGTTGTTTGATACGGTAGTTCTGAAAGGGAAATTGTTGTTATATAGCCGTGAAAGTATAAATACTGGTGGAGTTGTTTCTTATACAAATCTGAATGTTTGGCCATTGCTTAGATATAAGGACATCAATGGAGATATACAATATCCGACACATCATATTACCAGTATCCAATGGAATGGCATTCGTAATGCTTTTTTAGATAGATTATCATCTCTAGAGGAGGACTGAACAAATGAGATTATCTGCTATTATTCTAAATATTGTAGCTATAATACTTGTATCAATCCCTGTCCTGTTTCTTATGTACGGTTATAAGCGGGACTATGACGATAGATATGAGATAAATCCTTTGTTTGAGTTTACTTCTCCTGATATGGACTATACGCTGTCAGTTGCTAATGAATACATTCATCCATGTGGGTCTGTTTACGGACGTGTGGATGAAATGTCTATCAATGATAACAGTGGAAACAGAATAGCTGTTATCTACTACGCGTCAAAGATAACCCAATTTGATGAGAACACTGTTGATGTGCAGTGGAATGAAGATGATGTTACAGTTCATGTTATTGGTGATGATTATTCTTGGAGGGTTAATTATAGTGATGCCGAAGGGAGAGACCTAAAAGCTTCGGTCTTGCCGAGAGTATTTTTGATTTATGTTTATATTTCCGGAGTGGCCCTAATACTCGCATTGGTATGTTTACTATTTGTTAATCGTTTTAGGGCCTGTTGTTTTACGATTCTGTTTTTGGCATTAATTAGCATTTCCATCTATCCTTTTTTCTCAAGAAGAATAGTTAAATCCGTTGAGAATGCCGATGTGCACGCTATTTATGATATTACAGAAGAAGTTTCGATAACAAATAGCAATATAAGAGGGGCATCGGGTTACTACGACAGGGTTGGTATACATTGGAACAACAGGGGTAATGAGATTTCAGTATGTACCGGGGTACGCGGGAAAATAACGGATACATCGATCAAAAGTGAGTGTGAGAACGATTCTTTGATAATTACTTTTAACGGAGATGATCACTTTACTATTGAATTAATCAGACAGTAAAACTAAAGGAAAGAAATGTTCTAGCTGGCGTTCGCAGGCCTATAATTAGATATTGACTTTAACCGGTAATGCTTATATAATTTTCAAGCAATTTACGGCGGCATAGCTCAGTTGGCCAGAGCGTCCGGTTCATACCCGGCAGGTCGTAGGTTCGAATCCCACTGCCGCTACCATTTTTTCTAAGGCCCGTTGGTCAATCGGCTAAGACGTCGCCCTTTCACGGCGGAGTGACGAGTTCAACTCTCGTACGGGTCACCAGAAAATTTCAGAAGGCTGCCCGATGCGGCAGCCTTTTGTTTTAGCAAAAGATACTAATATGGTAGAATTAAACGCATGAGAAAAAAGATAATTTCACTTTTAATTACTTTAGCAATGGTTATTGCGATCCCGTCTTACTACGATATCAACTACAGCGATGTTGTTTACGCTGATGGTGAGCAGGCATGGAATTACAATGTTGAGAATTTTGTTCGCGGTCTTTATACAGGATGTCTTGACCGCGAGGCGGATGATGCAGGTCTTCATTATTGGTACGGAAGAATAATTTCAGGCGAGGTCACAGGAAAGCAGGCGGCCTATGGATTCTTCTTCAGCCAGGAGTTTTTGAATAAGACTTCCATGATGACGGAAGAGCAGGTTGTAAACAGGTTCTATAATGTCTTCCTCGGAAGAGGCGCGGATGAGGCAGGACTATCGCACTGGAAGCAGATCTTAAAGTCAGGCGGCAGTGTTGATGAGCTTTTCGAAGGGTTTGCAGACTCGCAGGAGTTCATAGGCAGATGTGAGGCTGCAGGCATCAACGCAGGCGAGCATATAGATGCACCGGATTTCATTTCCTACTGGGGCCCGTATTCGACAGGATTTAATCTTATAAGGCTTAACAGAGGCCAGGCCATTGACGATGCGGCCGTTATCGGTTCTATCGTAGATCAGTGCACTTACTGGACGAATCTTGAGTATTCGGGATCGCCTGATGCACTCCACTATACATTCGGCGGAAAGAGCCTTATGTTCGGCCACGGCATCGACTGCTCGGGTTTTGTTACTGCAATTTACAAGAGAGCGTTCGGCACACAGACTTTTGATTATGCTGATCACTATAATGCCGGCATTTACACATCGTCGCTCGCATACCAGGGTCCATGGGGAGCAGGCGAGACAAGTGCACCGCCTGCGGCTGAGGGTGTGTATTACACGAACGGCGACAGCGGCAGACCCATCTATGTGGACAGATACGGTATAGCAACGGGATATGCCATGAATACATTCCAGTGGCATTACTATCTTGATTCGCTTGGCTTTAGCGGCAACTCCTATCTTACATGGAGAGTAAATGCGTATTCACAGGATCAGCTTACGGAAGTGCTTAACTCAAGAGAGTTTAAGCCCGGAGATATAGTTTTGTGGTATACATCTGCAGTGGACGCGCCTCACACATCACACATAGGCATCTACGCAGGCAACGGATATGTCTGGCACTGCACTTCCATGCAGACAAATGGAGCCCAGTACACACCGATCTCGTTCATGGGAAGCTACAGAGGCACATCGATCCAGTATTGCAGGATCTATCATATGTCATAAGTTCACAAACTGTTTACGCCCGCACCGCAGTTTTCCCTCAAATTAAAATCGTGCGAATGTCATCCTAATTAGGCGCCTTACGCGACGCTTGATTAGGATGGTTTTATTATGAAAAGAATACTTTCAACAGTATTGTTGCGCTAATTTTGTTTCACAATGTTTGAATGCTTGTGGAATGCCTATGAATGAAGATTGGTATGCGCATAAGAAAGATGTCATTATTGGTGAACATAATGATCAATTCGATGTTTCACCAGCGTGGAGGCGTGTAGAAAACCAATATAGATATTTCGTTCATTCTGATTATTGTTCTGATGTTATTAAATTTGATGGACAAGATGTTGTTAATGGAAATCTAGGTCAGATAATAAAGGACAATAACATTCAAGTCGGTGATTTATTGTACTTTGATACCGAATCAGACGGCAGCATTAATCATGGTACTGTTATTAGTTCCATTGAATCGGATATGATTTACTATTCTGCTCATTCTTTAAGCCGTAAGGATAGAAAATTATCTGATGGTGTTAATGAAGGACGGTACACTTACACTTTTTATGTTATTAAAATCCAAAACTAAGTAGTAAAGTGCGAGGATTTCTTATGAAGGGCAGTTTAAACAGAAAAATCATTAATGTTCTCAGCGTAATTTCAATGGCTATACCATTGTTGTATATTGCATATGTTATCTTGGTAAAACCAACTTATATTGCAGCAGAACCCTACTTTGTAGATGAGTACTGGTTTTATTGGTCGATTAATTATTGGTTAGATAACGTGTTTTTACTTTCCGTATTCTTCTCTTTGTTCTCTGTTGCTGCGCTTATATGGTCAATCATTTCTAAAGAGAAGAAGATGCCTTGGCTTATATTTCAGTTATTTCCTCCTTTTTTAGTGATTGTTACATTGATTGTAGGTGAGTATGTTCGCTATATTTATCCTATGCCTACTTTCTAAGCCAAGCACCCTCTTCAAAGAGCCAGCATAGAATCAGTATCCCTGTTTGTTCTATAGTAGACAGGCAATAAACGGGAGGGATAACTATGCACACAAAAAGAATAATGGGTGTCATCTCGGCTTCGGCATTGATCATGAGTTCATTGGGAACTGGCGGCAGTTGGGTCGCAATTAATGCCTGTGTAACAAGAAAAGGTGATGATTATATAGTTGAATACAGATATTGTTTATATGATACATATGATTGGAAAATAGATGAATCTTTTTGTAGTGGTCTGCCAAAAGATTCAAATATGCACAATTTATTGCATATGACAGGTTTGGCCCAAGAGTATCATGTCTATGGAGAGTTCACCAACACTTTTACAGTTCCGAGTTCACTTATTGATGAATTGAAACTTCCATTGGAGGTGATACAGTGAAGAACAGAACTCGATTGTTAATAGTATCATTTGTACTATTTGGTTTATTCTTTTTTGTTTCAGTGAACATTTATGAACATAACCATCTTATGGTTTATCATCCTCAATCGGAAGAGGAGGAGAATCAACTGGCCGAAGCGTTTGGAGTGACATTAACCGATGATGTACATGTATCTGAAGCCTTGTTAAGTTATGCTCGTAATTCTGATGACGATAGATATACGATTCGAATTACGGGTGTAGATAGTATTTATTCTTTCCTGACTTCAAATGTAGAGATAGATAAAGAAATGGAAGGGGAAGTCACATTAGAGAATGACACTGTATATCTGAATGGTACACCGATTATTCCAAATGAGAGAATACTGAACTATGAAGGGACTAAGGAATATGATGGCATCTCTATTAGGGTGTTTGTTTGGGGCGGATATGGTCCGAGATTCAAAGAACCGTTTAGTCAACACGTAAGGATATCCTTTTATTACGAAGATGGAACCCTTAGCTTTATTGAGTGTGGAGGCAGATTGTCGGCCCCATTTAGTAACGAGTTTTATCGAAAAATACTAGAAGATTATTATTACAGAGACTACATTTTGTACCCCATTAGACCGCTGTTTTGATAAAACGTACCGATTTTGTACACGAAAACAAGCATATATGGTACGAAAAAGTGCACATTTCATCGTTTGTACACTTTTTCGTACCAAAAACGGGCATTTTTGGTACGAATTTGGTACACCGTAAATCTCTCCATAGTTCACAATAAGTCTTATTTCTTTGGTTGTCCCTTTGGCATATATCATTTATGTCATTATGTTTAATCCAACATATGCAGGCGCAACTGATAATATTGTCCTTTATATGTTCTTTAATTTCACTAGTGTCTTTCTTATTAATGCGCAAACATAAAGGAAGTTACCATGGGTTGTTTTTCAAGTATTTTCACCTTGTTGCTTGATAATAAGTGCCGTTGTTTACGCACTATTACCACCTTTACCATCGTTTTAAACTACATAAAAGCTCCGAGGGAGGAAGGCTGTGGAAAAGGGTTATACCCCAATGGATAAAGAACCGCTGCGAAGAATTAGGCCTTCCCACCTGCGATGAGATGACAGACATCGTTTTGGGGTAAAAAGAACCTGCAGCTATATTAATTACTGAAATCTGAAAAAGCAGTTCCCAAGTGCTATAATACCTTTGCATGGGTAATGTGAGAACAATATTAAGGTCTGTAAGGGATAACAAGAAGGCCACAATATTAGCATTGGTATTTATAGTCGGTGAGTCTTTCCTTGAGACGCTGATACCGTATATTACTGCGCTTCTTGTTAACCGAATAAGAAACGGCATCGATATGGATTATATCCTGAAGATGGGCGGCGTCATGGTGCTGGCCGCCTTCGCATCGCTTGCATGCGGTGTTCTTGCGGGTATGTTCTCTGCCAAGGCATCTGCAGGTGTGGCAAGAAACCTTCGTGCCGATGTTTTCGCGAAGATCCAGAGTTTCTCCTTTGCCAATGTTGATAAGTTCTCCACGTCCTCTCTCGTTACGAGGACGACTACGGATATAACGAACGTTCAGAACTCCTACATGATGTGCATAAGAATCGCGGTAAGAGCTCCTATGATGCTCATATTCTCCATCGTAATGGCATCGATCATGGGAGGTCAGCTCGCACTTACATTCGCGGTCATAATCCCTGTTCTTGCTTTTGGTCTGATCATGATTGCAAGAAAGGCGATGCCGGCGTTCATTGCCGTATTCAGAAAATACGATAAGCTTAACGAATCTATAGAAGAGAATGTCCGCGGAATGCGTGTCGTAAAGGGATTCGCAAGGGAAGACTATGAGATCAAGAAGTTCTCCTGTGCTTCAGAAGATATCATGAAGGACTTTACAAAGGCCGAGAGAATAGTTGCTCTGAACTCGCCCTTGATGCAGTTCTGTCTTTACTTCAACATGCTGTTCGTACTCCTTATCGGATCCAAACTCGTTATCACGAGCGGCGGTGCGAGTATCGATGTAGGACAGATGTCAGCCATGATCACATACGGCGTTCAGGTTCTGATGTCACTCATGATGATCTCTATGATCTACGTTATGCTCACGATGTCGCTCGAATCGATGAAGCGACTTGCCGAGGTATTGAACGAGACTCCTACCATAAGTAATCCGGACAATCCCGTTATGGAAGTTGCGGACGGTTCAATCGACTTTACGGATGTTCACTTTAAGTATTCCGAGCACGCAGAAAGAGAGGCCCTGTTTGATATCGACCTTCATATCGATTCAGGCATGACGGTCGGTGTGCTTGGAGGAACAGGTTCTTCGAAGTCGACATTCGTACAGCTCATACCGAGACTTTACGATGTCACATCAGGTTCCGTTAAGGTCGGGGGCGTCGACGTAAGAGAGTACGACATCCGTGTCTTGCGCGATGCGGTTTCGGTTGTATTGCAAAAGAACGTGCTTTTCGCAGGGACCATAAGCGAGAACCTGCGCTGGGGTAACGAGAATGCGACACAGGAGCAGATAGAGGAGGCATGCCGTCTTGCGCAGGCAGACGAGTTCATCCGCTCTTTCGAAAAGGGTTACGACACGCACATCGAACAGGGCGGCACCAATGTCTCCGGCGGACAGAAGCAGAGGCTTTGTATCGCAAGGGCACTGCTTAAGCAGCCGAAGATCCTCATTCTTGATGACTCCACTTCCGCTGTCGACATGAAGACGGATGCTCTTATAAGGAAGGGGTTCAAGGAGTTTATTCCTGATACGACGAAGATAATCATCGCGCAGCGTGTTGCATCTGTAATGGATGCCGACATGATCGTGATCCTTGACGGCGGTAAGATCGTTGCCACAGGCACACACGATGAACTTTTGAAGTCATCGCAGATCTACCGCGAGATATATGAACAACAGACGAAAGGAGGATTGGAATAATGCCGCCAAGAGGTGGAGCCGGTGCAGGCTTAGGTCAGGGCAAAGAAGGCTACAGCAAGGGCTTCTCGGGACTTAAAAGAGCATTGAAGATGTTCTTCGGGTTCTATCCTGTTATGGCACCTGTCGCTGTATTCTGCGTATTTTTCTCGGCAGCAGTATCTGCCATACCGCCAATCTTCCTTCAGAAGGTAATAAAGATAGTAACCGACGGAGTGGACAACAATGTGACATGGGATGCCGCGCGTCCCGAGATCGTCGGCAATCTTATTACTTTGCTCGTGCTTTACGTGTTGGCTTTGATCCTGTCTGTATTCGAGACACAGATCATGGCTGTCATGACGCAGGGTTATCTTGATAAGTTAAGAAAAGAGATGTTCGGCGGCATGCAAAGGCTCCCGATCAAGTACTTCGATACTCACAAGCACGGCGATATCATGTCTCACTACACAAACGACAGTGATACATTAAGGCAGCTTGTATCGCAGGCTTTCCCGGCCCTTATCAGATGCGCAACTATAGTAGTGGGTGTATTTGGACTCATGCTCTACTTCAGCATTTGGATGACGCTTGTTCTCGTTGCGGGAGTATTCCTTATGTTCTTCCTTACGAAGTTCGTAGGAGGCGGTTCCGCGAAATACTTTGTTAAGCAGCAGGAAGCGGTCGGTAAGACCGAGGGCTATATCCAGGAGATGGTTAACGGACAGAAGGTCGTTAAGGTTTTTAACCACGAAGATAAGTCGATCGATGAATTCAATAAGATCAACGATGGTCTTTACGAGGATTCCTGGAGAGCTAACGCTTATGCAAACATTCTGGCTCCCATCATAGGAAATATCGGAAACATCGTTTATGTAATTCTTGCGATCGTCGGAGGAATGCTCATCCTGTTTAAGGCACCGAGCCTTTCTATCTCAGGGCTCGCCTTTGATATTTCCGTACTGGTTCCTTTCCTTAATATGGCAAGACAGTTCACGGGTAACATCAACCAGCTTACGATGCAGATCAACTCTGTTGTAATGGCGGGTGCCGGTGCGCAGAGAGTATTCACTCTTATCGATGAGAAGAAGGAAACCGACGACGGATATGTTGCACTCGTTAATTGCAAGATCGATGAGAATGGTGAGGTAATTGAGACCGAAGAGCGCACCGGTCACTGGGCGTGGAAGCATCCTCATCAGGCTGACGGAACCGTTACCTATAAGCTCCTTGAAGGTGATGTCGAGATGGTTGACGTCGACTTCGCTTACGAGAAGGGACACGATGTTTTACATGATGTAAGCGTCTTTGCTAAGCCCGGACAGAAGGTTGCATTTGTAGGAGCGACAGGTGCGGGCAAGACCACGATCACGAATCTCATTAACCGCTTCTACGATATTGCAGACGGTAAGATACGATATGACGGAATCAACGTAAACAAGATAAAGAAGAGAGATCTGCGTAAGTCTCTCGGACTTGTTTTGCAGGAGACGAACCTGTTTACGGGAACCGTTATGGACAACATAAGATACGGCCGTTTAGGCGCGACCGACGATGAGTGTAAGGAAGCTGCCAGACTCGCAGGCGCTGATGACTTCATCACGAGACTGCCTGAGGGCTATGATACGCTGCTTACCAATAACGGTGCGAACCTGTCACAGGGACAGCGTCAGCTCATTGCCATTGCCCGTGCTGCTGTCGCAGATCCTCCGGTAATGATCCTCGATGAGGCTACATCTTCAATCGACACACGTACAGAGTCTATCGTTCAGAAGGGCATGGATAAGCTCATGGAGGGCAGAACGGTATTTGTTATCGCACACAGACTTTCGACAGTTATGGATTCTGATGTCATTATGGTATTAGATCACGGACGTATCATTGAGCGTGGTACACACGATGATCTCATCGCGAAGAAGGGCACATACTACCAGCTTTATACGGGAGCATTTGAATTAGAGTAAAGACCTTGCTCGCTACGTACTCGCCGCTTCGCGTCTGCGTAAGTCCGCTCACAAGGGTCTTTACCCTAATACTGAAATAGGATGTTTAATCGGATTAAATGAAATCGGAGACTGCGTGCCAGGTGAGGG
>JAILNR010000037.1 GCA_024691325.1 Saccharofermentans sp.
TCGTCCATCTTGGAAACCATTGTCTGGTTTGCATCGAAGAGTGAACCATATCTCATACCGATGATATCGGAAGAAACGAGCTTCTCCTCTGTGTAACCGAAGGACTCTGTAACAGCAGCCTTCATAGCAGCGTTGATACCCTCAACTGTAGCCTCACCCTTTACAACAGCGTGGAGGATTGTTGTGGAACCTGTAGCTGTAGGAACCCTCTGAGCAGCACCGATAAGCTTACCGTTCAACTCAGGGATAACAAGGCCGATAGCCTTAGCAGCACCTGTGGAGTTAGGAACGATGTTAGCAGCACCAGCTCTTGCTCTCTGGAGATCACCCTTTCTCTGAGGGCCGTCGAGGATCATCTGGTCACCTGTGTAAGCGTGAACAGTTGTCATGATACCGCTCTGGATAGGAGCATAATCGTTGAGAGCCTTTGTCATAGGAGCAAGACAGTTTGTTGTGCAGGAAGCTGCAGAAATAACCTTATCGTCCTTTGTAAGTGTTGTATGGTTAACGTTGTAAACGATTGTAGGGAGATCGTTTCCAGCAGGAGCGGAGATAACAACCTTCTTAGCACCTGCATTGATGTGAGCCATAGACTTTTCCTTAGATGTGTAGAAACCTGTGCACTCGAGAACTACGTCTACACCGAGCTCACCCCAAGGGAGATTGTTAGCATCAGCTTCCTTATAGATCTGAAGAGTCTTGCCGTCAACTGTGATTGTGTTAGCATCGTCGTCAGATGTTACTGTGTGCTTATTCTCGCCGATTACACCAGCGTAACCACCCTGAGCTGTGTCATACTTCAAAAGATGAGCAAGCATGGAAGGCTTTGTAAGATCGTTGATAGCAACAACCTCATAACCCTCTGCACCGAACATCTGTCTGAAAGCAAGACGACCGATTCTACCGAAACCGTTAATCGCAACTTTAACTGCCATTTTGAATTTCCTCCTGAAAATAACTAGTTACTTTGTGCTTTGCACTTCAACTATCATACAACGGAGTTTTTACCTTTACAACAAAATAAAAGATAAAATTACCTTATTATTAGCCGTTTTTCGTCAAAATTCGGCTAAATGGGCCCAAAACGTTTGGAAACGATTTTCGTTGTAGTTGTATATAGTCAAATTAACATTATTTATGCAATATGTTGTGTTTTTATTATGTAATTGGTACAGATTGCACAACATGTGCATTATGCTATCATTCCTAAGGATTTGAGACGGGGACGTCGATGATCATTATATTTTTTAGAATTTGAGAAGGAGGATTTCTTTCATGAAGAAATCAAAGATTGCTGCAATCGCTCTCTCTGCTGCTATGGCATTTTCAATGACAGCTTGCGCTTCACAGGCAGAGGAGACACAGGTTGAAGAGACAGAGACAACTGTTGAAGAGACAGTTGCTGAGACATCCGCTGTAGAGACATCTGCTGCTGAGACAGTTGCTGAGACATCTGCTGCTGAGACTGAGGCTACAGAAGCTACTGAGGCTACAATCGACGAGGCTCTCGTTGGTTCTTGGTCTGGTGAGGTTGAGGGTATGGAGCTTGTTTACACATTCAACGATGATGCTACAGGTTCTGTAACTATGACTGAAGAGGGTGAGGACGTGGATGTTCCTTTCACTTACAATGTTCCTGAGGAAGGCACACTCACAATCTCAGTTGAGTTTGCTGGTGAGATAGATTCAGAAGATGCTTCTTACACAGTCGATGGTGACACACTCACAATGGATGATGGTTCAAGCACAGTTGAGTTCACAAGAAACTAATCTACTGATATAGTTTGATAATAAAGGGAGTATCGATCTGATACTCCCTTTTATTTTGCTTACTTTTCCACCTTGCCTGATGTCGCTACGCAGCGCTTGATTGGTATTCCCTCATCAGCGAACTTCTGCTCGAACTCAGTCCTGACATTAGCTTCATTGTATTCACTGTTGTGAAGATCTCTTGTTACTTCCGACAATTCAAAACCGCATTCTTTAAACTCGGTTAAAGAGAAATCAAACAGCATCGTGTTGTCAGTCTTAAAACGGATTTCTCCCTTCGGCTTCATTATCTTCTCATAGACCTTAAGGAAGTCTCTGTAGGTAAGTCTTCTCTTGGGCTTCTTCTTACGCGTCCACGGATCGGAGAAATTGAGATATATCCTGTCAACCTCATTCTCCTCAAAGTAATCAATAAGATTCTTGGCATCTGCATTGACGAAGAAAAGGTTCTTAATTTCCATTTCCTTCGCTTTCTCGATAGCCGCGAGGATAACCGACGATTCTCTTTCGAGAGCTATATAAAGTGCGTCCGGATTTGCCAGAGCCGTCTCGGTACAGAACTTACCCTTACCGCATCCTATCTCAAGATAAAGCTTTGAAGTTTCAGGAAAACCGCACACCTCTCTCCACTTGCCTTTATTAGTCGCCGGTAAAGCAAACCACAGTCCGGCACATCTCTCCATACGTTCGGGAATATGTCTCTTGGTGCGAAGTCGTGTCATGTGTTCTCTTTTTTCTCCTGTAAAAGTTCGCAGATACGCACGGATTCCATCGCGTCAGCAGCGTAGTAATCGCCGCCGATCTTCTTTACGACATCATCGGTAACAACCGCACCGCCGCAGAAGACCGGAACCGTAATGCCCCTGTCCTTCATTTCCTTTATCGTGTTCTCCATCGACACCACGGTAGTAGTCATGAGGGCCGAGAGGCCGACACCTATGGGCTTATACTTTTCGCAGGCCTCGCAGACAACCTCGGGAGGAACATCCTTGCCTAAGTCGATGACCTCGAAGCCGTAACTTTGGAGCACGACCTTGACGATGTTCTTGCCGATATCGTGAACGTCGTTCTGCACCGTCGCGATGATAACGGGACCCTTGGAGGAGCCGCCGTCAGAGGACACAAGCTTATCCTTTATCTCATCGAAAACGAGCTTGCTGGTCTCGGCCGACACCATAAGCTGCGGCAGGAAAATGATTCCCTTATCGTAATCTCTTCCGACCTTATCAAGGGCGGGGATCAAGTGATCAGATGCAATGCTTAAGGGCTCCTCATCTCCCATGCCCTTTATCGCATCTACTGCCTGATGCTTCTGACCCTTTACGATTGCTTTGAACAAAGCTGACTTTCCTTCCATCTCGGGATCGGCACCACCTGCTTTATCCCCAGCCTGTGTAGCCTGGACTGCACCCGGCTTGGCAACAACATCATTAGTGTGACGGACAATATAATCCTCGGCGTTCTCATCGGATGCATTAAGAACCTCAAATGCATCAATAGCACCCATCAGTTCCTTATCCATCGGATTTAAAATAGGAAGCTTAAGTCCCGCATACATAGCCATTACAAGGAATGTGCGGTTGATCAAAGGTCTGTTGGGAAGACCGAACGAGACATTCGACAAGCCAAGGCAGGTCGCGCATCCTAACCGCTCAGTTACATATCCTACGCACTTTACGGTCTCGATTACTTCCTTTTGCTGCGCACTTGCAGTAAGAACCAGAGAGTCAATAACAATTCTTTTCTTGGAGATGCCGTACTTAGAAGCCTCGTTAACGATCTTCTGTGCTATCTCAAATCTGCGTTCAGCTGTAGGAGGAATACCGTCCTCATCGATACAAAGACCGAGTACGGTTCCGCCGTATTTCTTCACGATCGGGAATACCGCATCCATGACCTCCTGCTTTCCGTTAACGGAATTGATAAGAGGCAGTCCGTTATAGATACGGCAGGCTTTCTCGAGAGTCTCGGGATTGGAGCTGTCGATCTGCAAAGGAAGATCTATTACTTCCTGAAGATTCGTGATGAGCTCGGTCATTACCGCCGTCTCATCGATGCCCGGCACACCGACATTAACGTCGAGAACATCGGCACCGGCTTCAACCTGCGCGATACCCTCATCGACAATGTCGTAGAGTCTTCCCTCCTGCAAAGCAAGCTTCATCTTTTTCTTGCCTGTAGGATTAAGTCTCTCGCCGCATCTCAATACTCTGTTCTTAAATTCCACGAGCGTAGTCGTACCGCACACTCTTGTGACTTCGGGCGCAGGGTTGAAATTAACTTCAAGGTCCCCGGTCTTCTCGCAGGAAAGTCTTATGTGCTCGGGGGTAGTTCCGCAGCATCCGCCGAATCCGGATATACCCGCTATGGCAAATTTTCGAATGTAATCAGAGAACTCATCAGCGGCGACATCGTAGTAAGTCTCACCGTTTCTGAACTTCGGAAGGCCCGCATTAGGCTGAACCATCATGGGGATCCTCGCGCACTTTAACATGCGCATGATAACAGGCTCGAGCTCCTTAGGACCTAACGAGCAGTTAACCGCAACAAGATCGGCGCCAAGACCTTCGATAAGAGCAACCGCCTGTTCGGGAGAAGCTCCCGTCAGCATGTTCCCGTTCTCCTGGAAAGTTACTGAACAAAACAGAGGCTTGTCCGTATTCTCCTTGATGGCGAGCATCGCCGCCTTGACTTCGTGAAGATCGGTCATCGTCTCGATGATAAATCCGTCAACGAGGTCTCTTGCAAGAAGCACCTGCTCTTTGAAAGTATCTACCGCATCCTCGAAGTCCAGGTCACCTAACGGCTTAAGAAGTTTTCCGGTCGGGGCCATATCATAGAACACATATACATCCTTACCGGATTCCTCGGCCGCTTCACATGCATTCTTACACGCGGCCTTTATCTGAGCCGTAAGCTCAGCCGTGTCCGTTATGTGGTACCGGTCCGCACCGAAAGTATTAGTCACAATACAAGTCGATCCGGCTTCTATATAGTCTTTATGAATCGCTTTAACCAGCTCGGCGCGGTCTATATTGATCTCGGCACTGTTGGTCCCAGCGGGCACACCTCTCGCTTGAAGCTGCGACCCGAACCCTCCGTCAAAGACAATAAACTTCTTACCCAGTAAATCTCTGATATCTTCTTTAGCCATAGCGTAAGTTTATCATTTTTAGTCTATAAAATGGAAAATTTATATGTTTTTGGGAAAAATCCTTAACCCTAAAAGAATACTATGTGCTTAAAAGGAGGTGTCTAATGAAAAACACAATCAGAATTATTGCTTCAATACTGGCTTCTTCAATTATTGCAGTTAGTTTGTCAAATCAGGCATTGGCTGCAGGAGCAGACAAAACAAAGACGAGTGGTAATACAAGTCTCGGCGTATCTGCTATACAGGCTCCGAGATTACCTGAATCCTCTATTGATTGGTGGTCAGGAAATTATGTTTATTTCGGAACTTACGACGGAAACCCCATAAGATTTCGAGTACTTACTCCGAACACAACAGCGTATGGAGGAACTACAATTTTCCTCGACAGTGATGCAGTATTATTTAGATATGAATCAGCTGATTATTCTTTGAATTGGCAGGAAAGCGAAATAAGACAATTTCTCAATAATGATTTTTTTGTCAATTCATTTTCAACGCAGGAACAAAACAGCATAGCTGTCAGCCAAATCGATTCACATGTTGCTGACACTGATTTATACCCCGATAGGGCAGCCAGAGATATTAGCGAATTTACAGGTTTGACCGGCGATAGAATCTTCCTGCTGGATGCAGAGGAATGCTTCAATCCGGATTACGGATATGCTTGGGGGGCCAGTTCATATTCTGATGACAGCGATAATCAAAACTGGGTTTGCAGGCAGAAGTTTGCTTACGGAACTCTCCCGGATAATTATCTTAATCTTAATGCAGTAGATGTCGAGCCTCATTATGGTTCTTTTTGGGCGCTTCGAACTTCAGAAACCGATAGCCAATATCCCGGTATCAACATTGATTATTATGGAAGTGTCCAACCGAATAACCGTCTGAGTTCCAATATTTCCCCGGCGATGAATATTAATCTTGACAGTATCATCTTCGCCACAGAAACAGCCAGAAGCGGTGAATATACGCTAACCGTTATAGATGAGAGTATCGAGACGAATCTCGGTACAGCTTCGATAGACAATACTGTTGTAACAATTCCATTCAATGTAACCGGTTCATACGACCGAATATCCTTACTAATCACTGATGGAAGTTGGAATCAAGAGGGTTCTTCTATTATCAATTACAGCGAATTTGACGGATCATTTAATCTTTCCTCTTTAGGACTGTCTTTGGACAATTGGGGAACCTCCTATCATGTATACCTAATCGCCGAAGACATAAACGAGGAATACTACACCGACTATGCAAGTACACCTGTTGAGGTTGAAGCGCCTTCAGTCCAAACGAATTTATCTACTGCACAAGCTCCCTCGATACCGGACAGCAACGAAGATCAATCCGCTGACGCCTTGCAGCCTACGATACTACCCACTTCAAATTCTTCAACAGAATCACAATATTCACTTCCGGCTCATTCCCCATCTACTGATGAAGACAACGCAGGTGCATTTGTAGAGCGACTTTATTCTGTCATTCTCAACCGCGCTTCTGACATCGCTGGAAAAGAACACTGGATAAGTGAGATCACCGATAACGGTTATTCGGCAGGTGAATGTGTAAGAGGCTTTCTTAACTCTCAGGAATTTCTCGATAAAGAGTATTCGGATGAAGAATACCTTAATATTTTATATTCTGTTTTTATGGACAGAGAAGCAGACGAAGATGGTTTTAACTACTGGATGAATATGCTCTCTGAAGGAGCATCGAGGAACGAAATCATAGACGGTTTCATAGGTTCACGGGAATGGACAGAGATTTGTAAGATTTACAACTTTAACGCATAACTTATACGATCATTTTTCAACCATACCTGCCGACAATTAATCCTGTCGGCAGTTTTTTTAGAACTCGATTGAGATTTATCCTGTAATCCGTTCACGATCAATAACAGTATTTGAAGATGTACAACGCTCAATTCACAAAACCATTCACAAAAAACGGGAATATTGTGAACGACTTTGTGAAAATCAGCCCATATTCGCAAAATCATTCACCAAAAACTGAAATTTTGTGAATGAGTTTGTGAATCAAAACACATCATTAACAACTCTTAAATCCGATTATCCCGGTCATTGACTTGAACGGGTGCATAAGAAAACCGTCATCGAGGACAAGGCCCATACGTGAAATCTCGGGGATGTTATCGAAGATCTGCTTTTGCAAAGACAGGGGGACATCGCCGTAGCCCGGAGCGAATCGGAAAGTCTGCTCATTTAAATGAAGCTTCTTTTGATATTCGTTCGTAACTTCCTCTATATAGGCATTGGAAGCGGCATCAAAGAGCACCATCTTGGCCGGATCCGAATCTTTAAGCCTGTCTATCCTGTTGTCGATACTTTGCCCCAAAGTCGAGATCATAAAACAAACGCTGTCAGATCCGCTCTTAATAAACAGATCCGACAGCGATTTAAAATTTAAGTCAATGGGACAATCCTTGATGGAGAAATACTTTACCGTAAATGAAGGTCGCGCGGAAGCTCTTACTTCCTCAATGGCCTTCCTGACCATCGCGATCTGTTCTTCATCAGGGTTGCCTTTGAAGCCCAGGTAGTTTAGAGTCCTTGTCTCGAGCGCCGTCAGTTCGGAATTCAAATCATCTTCTCCGTAAGCTTAACGCCTCCGATGGCATGGAAATGAAGTCGGGAATATGTCTCTTGGTGCGAAGTCGTGTCATGTGTTCTCTTTTTTCTCCTGTAATAGTTCGCAGATACGCACGGATTCCATCGCATCAGCAGCGTAGTAATCGCCGCCGATCTTCTTTCCTAATAATTCTCTGATGTCAGTCTTTGCCATAAGAATTCTCTATGCGTCTTAATTAAAGATCAATAGATGCTATGTTAAGAAGTGAATTTCCGGACTGTGAAACGTTAATGAATACGAACTTCCACTGACCGCCGTCGCATGTCAGGATGCAGTAATTCATACCGTTAACAACCTGTGTTGCGAGAACAGCCTCAGCCTCGGAGTTGAGCTGGCCTTCAGTAACCTCAAGGTAAGCCTCGTTTACATCAGCGGGAACAGAGATATCTTCTGTGAGCTCCCATCCTCCGAGAACGGGCTCATCCATGTTGTCACCCCAGATCGCAGTCTCACTTGTGGAAGAAGCGCCGAAGTCAGGAACCTTGATGTCTTCAACCGTTACGCTGTCGCCTACATCCTGTACCGTTACAATAGCCCAGAAAGGTGTTGCATCGGGAACTACGATGTTAGAGCTGCAAAGGAAGCTGCTTCCGAGTGGGTTTGACTCAGGTGTGCCAAGGAACAGAACAGGCTCATAGTTTGCACCTGTAAAGCCCTGCATAGCAGTTGCGAAAAGATTCTGCATATCATCCGTTACTTCGCAGTCAGCTGCCTCACGTGCCTGTGCTGCTGCAGCGCTCTCAACGGCAGATGTATCTGAAGCTGCTGCAGAACTCTCTGCAGGTGTTGAACCGCCGCAAGCACTCATAAGTGCTGCTCCCATTGAAACTGCCAAAACTATTGAAATAAACTTCTTCATTTTGAAAAACTCCTATTCGTTTTAATTGCTTATGAATCCGATTATGCCTGTCATAGACTTAAACGGATGCATGAGATATCCATCATCGAGAGTGATTCCAATTCTCCTCACATCGGGCACATTCTCGAAGATACTCTGTTGAACGCTTAACGGCACATCGCCGTAGCCGGGGGCGAATCTGAAAGACTGACCTTTAAGACCGAGCCTTTGCTGATACTCATTCGTGACTTCTTCTATATAAGCATTTGCTGCCGCGTCTATAAGTATCATCCTTGAAGGGTCAGATTCTTTAAGTTTATCTATCCTGTTATCTACTGCCGGACCCAAAGTGGAGACCAAGACAGCAACGCTGTCCGAGTTATTCTTCCTGAACAATTCAGACAGCGATGAATAGTTGATATCTATAGGACAATTGTCCAAAGGAAAGTAACGGAAGGCAAATGCGGGACGGGCTATCGACTTTACTTCACCGATCGCCTTTCTTACCATCCCGATCTGCTCTTCATCAGGTTCATTCTTAAAATTCAGATACGAGAGAGTTCTTTTCTCGAGTACTGTCAGATCTGAATTCAAATCATCTTCTCCGTAAGCTTAACACCTCCGATGATATGGAAATGCAGATGATTTACAGTCTGACCTCCATCCTCGCCGCAGTTGTTAATTACTCTGAAACCGTTGCCGAGTCCTTCTGCTTCTGCCACCTTGGCTATAGCCTTGGAACAAGCATGAAGATACTCTGCGCCGTCTTCCTGGGAAGAAATATCAATGATGTTGTCGAAGTGCTTCTTCGGTACTACGAGAACATGTGTGGGCGCTACGGGATTAATATCCCTGAAGCACAGAACCTTATCATCCTCATAAACCTTTGTTGAAGGGATCTTACCTTCCACGATGTCACAGAATAAGCACATATTATCCTCCAATCTGAGTGCGGAGTGCATCCTCAACAGCCTTCAATGCATCAGCGATCCTGGAAGCATCCTTACCGCCAGCCTGAGCCATGTCAGGTCTTCCGCCGCCACCGCCGCCGCAGATTTTTGCAGCCTCGCGGATGATGTTGCCGCAGTGGGCACCCTTTGAGACAGCGTCCTTGGTAGCCATAGCCGTGAACAGAACTTTGCCGCCTGCCGCACTTGCCAGGAATACTACACCGGACCCGATATTGTCTCTTATCTTATCTGCAGTATCACGGAGTGCAGGTGCATCCTCTGCATCACACTCACTGATTACAACCTTAAGGCCTGAGATCTCGATCGCCTTGGAAACTGCCTCGTCAGCGAAGTTTCCTGCCTGAGCCTTCTTCATCTCAGAGATCTCCTTGTTAGCTGCCTTGATCTCAGCAAGAACAGACTTGCTCTTCTCTGCGATCTGATCGTGGTTAACCTTAAGAACTGAAGCTGTCTCGTTAATGAGGGCTCTGTCGGCCTTGCTCATCTCGTAGCACTTGGCACCGGTAACTGCCTCAATTCTTCTTGTGCCGGCAGCGATACCTGTCTCGGAAACGATCCTGAACTGACCTGCCTGTGATGTTGACTTAAGATGAGTACCACCACAGAACTCGAGGTCAAATGCATTCTCGAAAGGACCAACGGAAACAACTCTTACACGCTCGCCGTACTTCTCACCGAAGATAGCGATAGCTCCGACCTTCTTGGCCTCCTCGAGACTCATCTCCTTGGTGATGACAGGAAGATCCTGCAAAATTACGTCGTTAACGATAGCCTCGATCTTATCTACTTCCTCTGCGCTCAAAGCCTGGAAGTGTGTGAAGTCAAATCTTAATCTGTCCTGACCTACGAATGAACCAGCCTGCTCGACGTGGGTTCCAAGAACCTGTCTTAAAGCGGACAAGAGCATGTGTGTAGCAGTGTGGTTTCTTGCGATTGAGAGTCTTGCCTTGGAGTCGACCTTAACAGTTACGGCAGAACCCTTCTTGATGCCGCCTTCAACGATCTCGACAGTATGCAGATACTTGCCGGAATTCTCCTTATCCACAGACTTGATAACAGCCTTGAAGCCGTCGCCTTCGATAACACCGTCATCGTGGATCTGACCACCCATAGTGGCATAAGCTGTTGTCTTATCGAGAACGAGGATAACCTCATCACCTGAGAATGCCTCATCCTCACTGTGAAGTTCGCCCTCCTCGTCTTTCTTAACGATATGAAGAACCTTGGCATCGCAGTCAAGTGACTCGTATCCCAAGTATTCTGTTTCAGCTGCATCGTCAGTTACTTCCTTGGGAAGAGCATTGCCGCCCCATGCTGTACTTACGAGGGCCTTGGTCGCTGCTCTTGCTGTCTCCTTCTGCTTCTTCATGGAAGCCTTGAAGCCTTCCTCATCCACATCGAGACCTGCGTCCTTTGCAATCTCCTTGGTAAGATCCAACGGAAATCCGTATGTGTCGTGGAGCTTGAATGCATCCTCGCCTGCAAGAGTTGTCTTGCCGCTCTTTTTTGCCTCGTCGATCATGCCGTTTAAGATCTCAGTACCGGAAGCAACTGTTCTGTGGAAAGCCTCTTCCTCCTGAGCGATTATCTTCATGATGTAGTCGTGTCTTGTGAGAAGATCGGGATATGCATCCTTGTTCTGGTCGATAACGACTTCAGCGATATCTGTTAAGAAGAGCTTTTCGATACCGAGCAAGCGGCCGAATCTTGCGGCTCTTCTCATAAGTCTTCTTAATACGTAGCCTCTTCCCTCGTTGCTCGGGAGAACGCCGTCGGAGATCATCATGGTGGAAGATCTCATGTGGTCTGTGATAACTCTGATGGCAACGTCGTCATCGTGGTTAGCATTATATGTCTTGCCCGCTATCGTGCAGACAGTATCGAGTATCTTTCTTACTGTATCTACCTCAAAGAGGTTATCAACACCCTGCATGACGCAAGCGACACGCTCAAGCCCCGCACCGGTATCGATATTCTTCTGCTTCAAAGGAAGATAGGAGCCATCCTCCTGTCGGTCGAACTGGGAGAAAACGAGGTTCCAGATCTCAACGAATCTGTCGCACTCACATCCGGGCTTACAGTCGGGCTTTCCGCAGCCGTGCTCAACACCTCTGTCAAAGTAGATCTCGGAGCAGGGGCCGCAAGGACCTGTACCATGCTCCCAGAAGTTATCTTCCTTGCCGAGTCTTACTATTCTTTCTTCGGGAACACCGATCTTATCTCTCCAGATTGCATATGCCTCATCGTCCTCGAGGAAAACCGAAGGATAGAGCTTCTCGGGTTCGATCTGAAGATTCTGGGTCAAAAACTCCCACGCCCACGGAATAACCTCATCCTTAAAGTAATCTCCGAAAGAGAAGTTTCCGAGCATCTCGAAGTATGTACCGTGTCTTGAAGTGTGACCTACGTTCTCGATATCGGGAGTACGGATGCACTTCTGGCATGTAGTAACTCTCTTTCGGGGAGGTGTCTCGGCACCAGTAAAGTAGGGCTTCATAGGTGTCATACCCGCGTTGATAAGAAGGATCGAAGGATCATTCTTCGGAACAAGAGAGAATGAAGGCAGTCTCAAATGTCCCTTTGACTCAAAAAACGAAAGATATCTTTCTCTAATCTCATTTAAACCGAGAGGTTCCATGTGCGTTATCTCCTTAATTTTTAAACCAATGAATTATAAAACGAATACACCCTCAATGCAATTTATATTATTATTTATTAATAGAACTCATTGCCTTTATCAGATACTGTTCATACATATCTATGACTTCCTGATCCTCTATCGTAATCTTTATTCCATCGTATAAGCTTAATCTGAACAATATGTTGAAGAATGGGGGAACCAGTGATGCGGTCACAAGGAATTTGATCCTTCCGTTGTTAAGTTCATCGCTTATGATCCTGACCTTCACATCCTCTGCAAGACCTGAGAACGCTTTCAGAAGTTCTTTGGTGTTATCACTCTCAAGTGTGATCGTGAAATCTTTGCTGGCAGAAGAAGCGAAAGCATCTACAGAATCTTTAAGGTACTTGTTAAGGATCTTGTCCTTATCCTTTCCGAATCCAATATACCCCTTCTGGCCTAACAGCTTAAACTCCTTCATCCTGTCGATTCTGTAACGCTTAATGGCGGCCTTGGGGTCAGTACCGTTATCGACTGCATCGTTATCGACAGCGATTATGTAGTAATGAGAATTCTCGAAGTCCAAAGCAATTGGAGAGACCTTACGTTCCGAGTCGCCCCTTATTCCGCCGGCAACGATATATCCGTATTTAAAGCCCAGTACATAGCCTTCATCTATAGCTGTTCTTATCGTGTTAAGTGATGAAGTAGAAGATATTCTCTGAACTTTCCTGTCATCGTGAGGAACGACCGAATTATAGTCTTTCTTAAAGTAATTCGGGTACATCTTCTTTATCTTCCCGCACAGACCACTGTCGATAAAGTCGGTAGCATTAATGGCATCCACTATAAGTCTTGCCTCATCAAGGGTGAGCTCATTTTTGATCTCTCCCCTTAAGTATTTTCTGCTTTCGAGAGTGATCCAGTCAGTGCCGGTATCCACCATATCAACACTTCTTGCAAACTCATTGAGCCTGTTTATATCGGCATATACCGACTTGCGTTCGAAGTCATTTCCCGTCTTCTCACTCAAGTATGACAGTATCTCACCCATAGTGCGTCCCGTCTCACTCGGGTCGGCACCCAATTGGTCAAAGTAGTAGTACAGATACAAAAGTTTGAGTTTGGACTTTTCAGTATTAGCCATATAAACACCTCTCTTATGATTAGTACAATTATTAGTACACCACAACAAAGAGATATTGGCAACATTCAAACTACATAATCTGTATACACTTCAATCCTGATAAGAGCTGATTACCTCGATTTCAGCATTCGGGTATACTTCATATAGAGAATTTATATCAATATCACCGTCAGAAGAAGGGTATGTTATTACTTTACTCACATTTCTCTCAAAAGCATCTCCCAGTTCATCATGAAGCATATTAGGGGGAATTCTTATTACAATATCGTCATAATCGAGATCAATCGTATATTCGATTATGCGCGTGCCGCTACTAATGATAACATCCAACTGTCCGTTGTTATGAATAACACACTGTGGATTCTCCTCAATATAATCCAAAAGCAAACTTACAAGCTCATTCGATTCTTTCAATGAAGATACACCATAAAGGAATAACGATACCCTCTCACTATTGATACACAAAGAATCGACGTAAAAATCAGATAATCCATTAGCATGACAATAATCCGTGAACCCATCAAACTCTTCGGTTTTGTCTACCTCCTCACAATGATGGGTGTGAAGAGCCTTATACAAAGTATAAATTCTCCCTACTCGATATACAGCAAAAGAAAGACCAATAACTATACACACTATCAAAGATATGATGGTTATTCTTTTCTTAATAAAATGCTCATTGTTCCGCTGATTCATAACTATGTATCGCTTCATAATAGTAATAATCCTCCCCCAAAACTGTTTCAACAAAAGAGCATTGAACTTTTGTAACTGAAAGGCAATCACTAAAGAATCTGGCATCGTCGGGATTAACTCCATTACTACTGAAACAGTAGTATCCTTCGCAATCAGATACCTTATACATATCAGGCTTATTGATTTCTTCTGCAAGTACGACTCCGGGGAAACCTGTCAAAATGACAGATGACAACAATACTGTTGAAAGTATTCTTTTCATAATAAAACCATCCTAATTAAGCGTCACATAAGGCGCCTAATTAGGATGACATTCGTACTTTTTGAACTTGAGGGAAAACTGCGGTATGGGGGGTAAACAGTTTGTGAATTATGGAGAGATTCACGATGTACCAAAATCGCACCTAAATTGCCCGATTTGGTACGAAAAAGTGCACAAACAGTGGGACGGCAACGCGTTCGACTCGTTGGACAGAAACGTGGACAGTTTTTATAATTGTCCACAAAATTGTCCACCGCGGCCTTATATGGACAGAAGTGTGGACAGTTTTGAAAAAAGTCCACCAAACTGTCCACAATGCTTGTTTTCGTGTACAAAATCGGTACGTTTATCAATCGTGTCCCGGCACCGACAATATATAGTTACATCTTGTACTGGCGGTTGATCCTTACCTCGGGTCTTAAATCGGCAAGATACAATACCATCAGAAAGAACCACTCAAGAGGCTTCATAAGAATATAGACCGCATCAGCGCTCCCGGGATTTTTGATGTGCCTGGAAACCGGGTAGCCGTAAGTATCGTAAAAATGTCTTATGCGTCTGTGTAATCCCGGGAACTTCTCCTGTAAAAGTTCCTCGAAAGCATTGGCAATACAAAGCTGACGGTTAACAACGATGACCGCACCTCTTCTACTGCCGAGTCTTATCGGCTTAACAACCTTCTCGTGACCGCCCGCAGCTACTGTACAAAGATAATGGCCTTCGTATTCAAGTGGCGGTGGCGGTATCTGCTTTGAGAATGTCCAGTCAGCAGTATCGGTAAAGGCTTTAACAGGAGCATCGAGTCCCTGACCCGCCAGTACAAAGAAGATCTCAAGAAGTGCAACGATGAAGAACAGCATAAGAAGCAAAGGGAAAGCATAACTCGAGAGCTTCACCGCCTTAAAGTACAACCACTTGAACTTTGAGTGACCGCTCATCTGATCTTCTCTAGTCTTATAGTAAGCCACCTGTTCCTTCATGTGCTTCACTATCACGCGTGCCGACAAAAGAAGAATGTTGAAGTGGTAAACATAGAACAGAAGTCCAATATTTCTATTGGCATTCTTAAAAAGCTGAACAGCTACTGCAATCTGAATAATATTAAGCAGTATAAGATTCGCTATCAGGAACACTGAAAACAACGGCGACAGTCTGTCGGCTCTGAAATAAAGAAGTACTATGTAACCTGCAAATCCAATCAGCAAAGGGAAGAATAAAGCAGGAAAATATTCCGATGAGATCGGGGTATGTAACTCATCAGGATAGATTGGCTCATACCACTCACCTCTTACATTAAATATCGCCAGAAGGATAAGATAGAAAAAACCTCCGACGATGACCGTTATTGTGGAAACGGCTTTCTCGAACCTGGGCTTTTTTGCAAAGCAGTTAATGATATTCCAAAGAGTAAGTCCACCGGGAATGCCGAAGACTATCAAAAACATTATCAGATATCCGAATATAATCTGAGGGTGTTCCCAAAACAATTCCATTTTCATCTCTCCTTACGGGGACATAATATCACGAGGCATCTCGTAATACAAGACATTTTTCTCGTTTTACGATATATTGTTATCGACAATTGAAAATGACGGGGAGGAAAGCCTCACCCGCCAATAGAATTGGGATAGTTTGGAAAAAAGTCACACGTTTACATTCGCAGTTTCTGCCTTCATCTGTGTCCTGCTTCTTACGGTCTTAACCGAAGCTGCAAAGATCTTATGTATCGTCGATATCGAGTTTATAAGCATATCGCGGTCATTCTCATCGATTCCGAGGGATGCACAGAAGTCCAGATATACCATAAGCTTTCCGGTCGCATAGTATCCAGATTCAAGCATCTGCGTAAATCTGTCTCTTCCGATTGATTCGGAAGCAAGATTAGCTGCAGTTGTCATATTCATCAGTTCCTGAAAGATGAGGTTTCCAATCGATGTGTGTCCGTTCATCTTAAGTGATTTGATGTAGCCGTATGCGATGATACAGGTGTCATTGGCAAGCTGCTTTAACTCAAGCCCTTTGCTTTGCTTATTCACATTCTCGTTCTTCTCTTCGGCAACGTTTGTTTCTTTAATTTCATTCTCTTCCATACAATGATCTCCTTATTCAAAATACGTTTATTCGCCGGCAGATAAAGCGTATCACCTTGCAAGTTGGGATTGGGACAAAAATGACGACAAAAAACGACAATTCTTGTCGTTTTATTGCCGGACCCGTGATAGAATACACACTATATTTATTTAATAAGAGGCTTTTATTAATGAAAAGGACAAAGATTCCCGCAGTAGTATTACCGGATGTACTTCTCCCCCGCGAAGGAACAGATCTTAAGAAATGGGCCGTCATCGCGTGCGACCAGTACACATCGGAACCTGAATACTGGAAAGAGTGCGATAGCTTCGTAGGAGACGCACCTTCTGCTTTAAGAATAGTACTCCCCGAGGTTAAGCTAGGGCTTGAGACAGAAGATGAGATCAATAGTGACCTTAAGGATATTGCTTCTAATATCGACAGATATATGAGCGAAGGCGTTTGGGCAGACGCAGTTGAAGGATTCATAATAACTGACAGATCAACAAGCCTTCACCCTTCAAGAAGAGGAATCATGCTTGCAGTTGACCTCGAGACATACGACTTTACTCCCGGCAACAAAGCGTTGATAAGAGCAACAGAAGGAACGGTATTAAGCCGTATCCCTCCCAGGGTAAAGATAAGAGCTAATGCCGAAGTTGAACTTCCCCACATCATGCTCCTTTATAATGATCCCGAAGATAAAGTAATAAGCAATGCTCTCGCTTCCAACCCCGAAGTTATCTACGACACAGATCTCATGCAGGGATCAGGTCACATCACAGGAAGGCTTGTTAAGTCAGGCTCCCCCACGGCAGAAGGAATCGTAAATGACTTAAGCTCCCTTGTAAGTGCTGACGGGCTTCTCTTTGCAGTCGGCGACGGCAACCACTCCCTCGCATCCGCCAAGGCTCACTGGGAGAATGTAAAGAAGAATGTACCCGTAGAGCTGCAGGCAACGCACCCTGCAAGATTTGCACTTGCAGAGGCGGTCAACATTCATGATAAAGGTCTCGACTTCGAGCCTATTCACAGAGTTATCTTCGATATCACATTCGACGAGTTCATGAAGAAGGCTCAGGAGTACTTCGCAGCAAACGGCTTAGGCGGGCAGGGTCAGTCCTTTACAGTCGTAGCCGGGGGCAAGGATGATGCTGTCATCACACTTAGCAACCCGCCCCACACTCTCGCTGTGGGCTCAGTTCAGAAGATGATCGACGAGTTGGGCCTTAACTGCGATTACATTCACGGTGAGGACTCTGTAAGAAAGCTTGCAACAGGAAATGCTGTAGGCATCCTCGTACCCGGAATCAGCAAAGATACATTCTTCGAGACAATAGAGACTGAAGGCGTATTCCCGCGCAAGACTTTCTCCATGGGTGAAGCCTTCGAGAAGAGATTCTATCTTGAGGCAAGGAAGATCACATTATGAGCAAAGTCTGCATCATAGGAGCAGGACTGTCAGGACTTGTCAGCGGCATGAGACTTGCCAAGGCAGGTTTTGATGTAACGATTCTCGAAGAGCTTACATACCCCGGAGGACACCTTGCTTCCACTCACATCGGAAGCGAGTACATCGAGCTTCTTCCCCACCACTTAAGAAGAACTGACAAGGCACTTCTCTCGGTCACCAAGGAAGTCGGCATCGACGGCAAAATCTCGTGGTACGACGCTTTCTGGTACGGACGCGCCTCTCGAAAAAAGGTAGGCTACATCGACGGAGGCTTCTCCTCTCTCATAAACGTTCTCATCCAGAGCATAACCGATAACGGCGGTAAGATCTTCTACTCGGTAAGTGTGTCGGAGATCTCTAAGAAGGACGATATATATGTGACATCATGTGTTCTTTCGGACTCGCGTAAATACGAGGTCGAAAGCAACTATGTGATATTCACGGGTTCATGCAGAACCTTCGCGAATGTTAGCCACGGTCTTCCCTTATCGATGAACACAAGAGACCAGCTAATGAACATCACATATCAGTCGAGGATCTGCCTCATGATGCTCATGAAGAAGCTTCCGAGTGATGCATATATACAGCAGAAGTTTCCGGCCAAGACAGATGTTCCTTTTGCAAGGATCGTAAATCACAGTGCATGCTTTACTGACAAGAAATACGGCGGACACATCATGTACATCGTCGGCAAGTGTCAGATATCGGATCCGTTGTGGGTTGAATCGGATCAGAATGTAATGGAATCTTACTTCCGTGCATACAGGAAACTTTATCCTCTTATCAGGAAATCAGATATAAAGTCATGGCGTCTTACCAAAGTGCGCTATGCCGTATCCGATCAGTTCCCCGAACAGGATCTGACGGAGCCTTTGGAGAATATATTTGTTTGCGCTTCCGCGCTTACGGATAATTCCTCCAATGATCACCCCGAGAACAGAATGGACAAGGTTGTTGCATTGGCGGGTGACATCAGCACAAGAATAATCAACAGGGAGAAACAACTTTCAGATGAGCACAAAGAGGAAGTCATCATTACAGCGATTTGATTTTAAGAAACTGCTTCTTTTACTAATACCACTTGTATTCTCGATCCTTCCCGGGATCTTGCTTATGGGAATAAACGAAGCTCTTTGTGTATTCAGATTTGAAACAGTCTTACTCGTATTCGGTATCGCTGCATTCCCTTTGGCCTCAGAAGTTTTCCCTTTATCCAGAAATGCGGGCCTTACTCTTTCCAAACCCTTGGGCATACTTATCTGCAGCCTTCTGGTATGGACACTTACATATATCAAGATCGCAAGATTTAACATCTACTTTATCTTCCTGTCGCTGATCGCGCTTGCCGCAGTCTCCTATATTCCCAAAAGAACGCGCAGCAACCTGATCGAGAGGCTCAAGGAGGAGGGCACGATCGAGAACATAGCATTTGAGGAGAGCATGTTCGCTCTTGTTTTCACCATTCTTTGTTTCTACAAAGGATTCGGTCCGATGATCAACGGCGAAGAGAAGATCATGGACTACGGTTTTATCATGTCCATGATAAGAAACTCGACTCTGCCTGCAAACGATATGTGGATGTCGGGTTTTTCTATCAACTACTATTACTTCGGCCAGTTCTTCTATGCTTTCCTTATAAAGCTTTCTGCTATCAACACAGGGATCGGTTATAACCTCAGCATGTGCTGTGCGATAGCTTTGCCGTTCTCGATGTGTTATTCGATAGGTCAGATGCTTATCGACGGTGCAAGAAGAAACGGTATGAACTGCAGAAAAGGTATTGCGGTTATATCAGGAATCCTTACTTCATTCGCGGTAATGATCTTCGGTAATTCCCATTCGTTCTACTATGACGAGAACAGCATCGGAAACGGCCTTACAGGTCTGTTCAAATCACTCGGTGCAGATGTCGGAAGAACAGACTCCTTCTTCTATCCTGACAGCACACGATTCATCGGACACAATCCCGACACCTCGTTGATCGAGGGATTTCCTAACGGCGGAGATATGACGATTGAGGAGTTCCCGTTCTACTCATATCTCATCGGTGACCTTCATGCTCATGTTTGTTCCACGATGGTCGTTCTTCTTATTATCGCCCTTGCGGTTTCACTTGTTTACAGGATAGCGGCATCGGGCGACATGGCGGATATCCTCACTTCAGATAAGCCGTCATTTGCTTCTTCGATACGTAACGAGCTCCCGCTTATTCTTTGTCCCGAGCTTATCGCGATCGCCATACTTCTCGGCATCTGCCAGATGACTAACTACTGGGATTTTCTCATCTACTTTATATTCGGCTCGATGCTTCTTCTGGTCATACGGACCACGACTTCAAAAGATTTCTCTACCATTCCCGGCGCAGTCGTGTTCATGGTATCGGTCGGCGGAATCTTAGGACTCTATCTTACTTTGGCTTATGTGCCTGTTATCCACACATTGCTGCAGATCCTGCTTTTCGCTTGTGTGCTTGCAGGATGTGCATACTTCCCGTGTGCGTTGACGAGGACTTCTGCAGGAATGAGTTTCTTCTTTGCAGTCTCTTCTCTTGTTGCACTTCCGTTTAATGCTAATTTCGACATGATCTCGAATAAGATCGCACCGTGCGTAAACCACACGCCTCCCTATCAGCTGTTCATTCTCTGGGGCACACACGTAATCATCTGTGTGACCTTCATCGTGTTCACGGTGATCTACAAGAATATCCCCGAGAACAGGGGACGCAACTCAAAGACGCGCGGAAAGACATTCCCTAACAAGATAGCTCAGTTCTTCGGCGAGAGAAACCCGATGGATGTTCTTATGTGCGGCACAATAGTCGTCGGCATCCTCCTTCTTATCGCACCTGAGTTTTTCTATGTAAGAGACATCTACACGGGCGGATACTTACGTGCAAACACGATGTTCAAGTTCACCTACGCAGGCTTCATCATCCTGTCGATCGGTATGATCTACTCGGTAATGCGCCTCATGTTCATGAGAAACAACAAAGGCAGCTTCAGTACACAGGCGTTCGTATTCTCAATCATTTTCTGCCTGTTCCTGTTTATTCCCGCGCATTACACGGTCCTTGCTTTAAAGCAGAGGACAGGCGGACTTGAGAGGGAAAACTTCAAGACACTAAACGGTGTTGCTTACCTTAGCGATTATCAAAGTCCCAACCTTCCTAACCTTACTCCGGGCAACCTTATGGATTACGACGCCTGCATCAAGTGGTTCAATTTAAATGTGGAAGGCGACCCCGTCATACTTGAGGCATGGGGACCGAGTTACTCTGATTACAATATCGTATCCTCATATACGGGACTTCCGACGGTGTGCGGATGGCAGACACACGAGTGGCTGTGGCGTTTCCACGGCATCGTCGATGAGGAGTCTGATCTTCTTGTTTCCGACCCTGAGAACGATGTATGGGAGCTCTACCTGACTCCGAGACACTACGATATCGATACCATCTACACATCATCCGACGAGGAGCACATCAGGGAGCTTCTTGATAAATACGGCATAACTTACGTCATCATAGGTGACCTTGAGCGCGCGAAATACAGTAACGTTGATAACACCGGCATCATCGCGTCAATGGGTGAGATCGTATTTACTTCAGGAGATCTTGTTGTAGTTAAGGTCGCTTAAAAAGAAGTGCATTGCGGTCAGGGCCGTAGTAGTCCTTGCGCATGTTGTACTTTGTAAATCCGAATTTGGTGTAAAGAGATATTGCAGTCGTGTTATTGTCCTCGACTTCAAGGAAGATGCTGCTGACGCCTTTTGATTCGAGATCTTCTATAAGCGATTTAAGAAGTGCGCTGCCAGTTCCCTTGCCTCTCATACCGGGCATAACACAGACATTGCCTATCTCG
Source organism: Saccharofermentans sp. (assembly GCA_024691325.1). Taxonomy (GTDB): domain Bacteria; phylum Bacillota; class Clostridia; order Saccharofermentanales; family Saccharofermentanaceae; genus Saccharofermentans. The sequence continues at coordinate 21,491 of JAILNR010000037.1, forward strand.
GCTTCATCGAGGATAAAGGATGCACCGATATAACCCACGACATCCTGTCCGCTCAAAGCCACGAGCGCGGTCTTATTGCCGTCTTTGATCAGGGATTCTATACTCGCGCGGTCCCACGGGTGACTTATGCCCGTCTTCTCTACCGCCATAATGGCGTCAACATCAGAAAGGACTGCAGGTCTTATATCAAAACTCATTCTTATATCTTTCAGCCCGGGATACGGCACAGTAGGACGCCTTTACAGCGGCGCCGTTTAAAGGTTCGATCCCTTTTGAAGCCTTACATATTCCCGCAGGAGTAATGACTGCCCCGCCTGCATACTGAACGCGGTGCGAGAAGAATAGAGCCTTATGAACTGTATCGGCACCGTCACCGACAACGAGGATCTGCTTCTCATCCGCTTTTGGAACCTTACTTAGAAGTTCCGTGAAATCCTGATTAAAGAAAGCGCCGTCGGGAACCAGCTGCTCACCGGTCGCGTCATCGTAAGCCGCGGCGAAGACTCTGTCGTTACGTGCGTCAAAGCAGGGCACTATTATCGTGTCGGAAGGATCAGCGACCACATTCTCAACGCTCATGGCAAGAGCCTTAAGAGCAGAGACGGGAATCACATTCTTGCCTGCCGCCAACGCCATACCTTTAACCGCGGAAAGCCCTATCCTTATACCCGTGAAGGAACCGGGACCAACCGTAACGGCTATCGCATCCATATCCGCTACTTTCTTATCAGCGTTATCAAGAACTCTCATAACGAGAGGCATGAATGTCTCGGAATGTGTTTTCTTTTCGAGAGAGATCTCGTAGGATAATTCGCGGCCATCCTCATAGATGCCGGCGCAGCATGTACTGTTAGATGTATCGCAGCAAAGAAGCTTCACTTAAGTTACCTCAATCTCACGCATATCTCCCGTGCCTGTTATCCTGATGTGCACGGCGCCCTTCGGCAGAAGGTCTTCGATTACCGAACTCCACTCTATCACGCAGACGCCGCCGCGGTCAAAGTACTCATCAAGACCTGAGTTAATGAAGTCATCACTATCCTCGAGCCTGTAAGTATCGAAGTGGAAAAGCGGAACCGGTGCCGTCTTGCCGTCAGCGGTCTCATCATATTCATTCACAATCGTAAAAGTCGGGGAGCACACGTCATCAGGATTAAGACCCATTCCGAGCGCAACTCCTCTTGTAAAGACAGTCTTCCCCGCACCGAGGTCCCCGTCTAACGCGAACACCTGACCGGGCTTGGCGTCTTTACCAAACTTAACTCCGATGTCCTGTGTCTGCTTCTCGTTTGTCGTTATATACTTAGCCATTCTCTTCTATATTAAGGAGCTTCGCCGCATTTGTGTAGAGGATCTTCTCCCGCTCTTCATCAGTAAGCTCAAGCCCGTCGAAAAGCTTCAGCTCCTCCGCGTGACCCCATGCGGGATAATCCGTGCCCCACAAAACTTTATCAACACCAAACTTACGTATCAATGCAGCTGCTTTGCCGGGCTCCATGAACCGCAGGCACGAGCAGCAGTCGACGTAGATATCGTACTTCCCTGCTATCTTTTGACTGACCTCATCCCAGACACTCCAGCCTCCAAGATGAGCGCCGATAACCTTAAGATCCGGCAGTTTATCGAGGAACACTCTAAACTGATCTGGATTTGACCGCGAGAACCTGAAGTCACCGCAGTGCGTCAAAAGCGGCAGTCCCGCATCTCTTACAAGCTGACCTAACCGTATGGCTTTGTCCTCATCAAGCGAGAACCCCTGGCAATCAGGATGTATCTTAACGCCCTTAAGACCGAGACTTATAATGTACTTCAGATCGCCCTTAAGATCCTCCGAATCGGGATGCAGCGTACCGAATCCCGTAAACAGACCGGGGTGATCTTTAACCTCGGAAGCGATGAAACTGTTAATCGTTCTAACCTGATAGGGCTTGGTCGCAACCGAGTGCACCAGATAGTGAACAACACCCGAACCGGAGCCGTCACGGATAAGGTCTTCTGTCGTACCGTTAAGGTCGAGCTTGATCCCGTAAAAATCACCGATACCCTGTACCGCGCGTTCGGCTATGACCTCGGGATAAATATGACAATGTGCGTTGATAATCCTTCGCACTTTTATCCGTTTTTAAGATTTTCCTCAGGCTCACCAAGGATGTCGTCTGATTCAACTTCTTTATTTCTGTTCTCGTCAATACCGAGCTTGTTGCTGACCTTCTTCTTTGCCTTTCTTACGAAGACAGCGACAACGGCACCGGCAGCGATGACGATACCTGCAATAGCCTGGATCATGTAAGACATTACAGAAGGATCGATATAAAGATTGATATTAAACATCTTGTTTCCTCTTTTCCTAATCTCGTGCTATATATTATCACAGCTTAAGAATTTGTTTTTCTCTTAGCTATTTTTTCCTGCAAAGACTTGATTATATACTTCGCGCCTTCCGCGGCAGATGTGCCGTGGTTATAGACAAATCTCTGATAAAGCTCTTCTATCTTCTTTTTGTATTCATCTTTATGGTTAAGAAGATAATCGACCGTTTCCCTCGTCTTATCAAGTTCATCCGTATCAAGATTCTGTCCTATCTTATCTCTTAAATAAATGTTTATAGGCTCGACCGGCAGATCCTTCCAGTCCGGATTCATAACCTTCATCGGAGTGTTGATATAAAGGACGGGCTTAAATGTGGTAAACGAGTACTCACATGCAATATCCGACCAGTCGGTTATAACAAGGTCTGCCTCCATAACCGGGTTATTACTCGTGAAGTCAGTCTGTATTGTAATGTCGGGATTATCCTTATACTTCTCCACAAGCTGATTTATCTTCTCAGTCTTGATCCTTACTTCCTGCGGGTGCGGTCTTACGATTATGTTGTAACCGCCGTCCTTTAATCCCCCCAGGAGCTCATCGAGACAAAGATCAATGATGTTGTCGTTCTGCCATGACGGAGCTATGAGGATCATCGGCTTTTCGCGGGGCGTGTTAACGGATGCACCTGCCCTGGCATCGTAAGCTTCCTTAATGTCATCTATGAGGGGGTACCCTATCTTAAGGATGTTTCTTGCGGGAAGACCGTATGCCTTCTGCGCCTGTATCTCCTCTTCGTACTGATGCTCGCCTGCACAGAAAATGGTATCGAAGTGATCGGTGGCGCCTTTTCTGAACGTAAGATTGTTGGAGCCCATTCCGTGCTGAACAAAGATGTATTCGATGTCTTTCCTTATGTAGGACCTCTTGATGTGGAAGGTATCAAGATCCGGCATAGTCATAACAACCATATCGGCATCCATCTTCATCATGAGGGTAATAAGCCTGTTCTCGCCGATGTAGTACGGTCTTATCCTGGGCTGCTCCTTGCTCATGGCGAAGATGTTGTCATCGGGATCTGAAGTTATGTAGTGGATAGTAAGCTTGGTGTGCTTAAGGATGTATTCGATATAACCTTTAAAATACTTATAAAAACCGTTCGATTCGGAATAGAAAACAAGGTGCTTGTTAACGACCTTGAAGAAGCGCTTGTAATCGGAGCGCTCGCGTCTTTTATTTGCTGAGAAGAAGCCTTCACCCTTCTTCTTTCCCGTTCCCTTGATCGAAGCTAATTCAGCCTTGCTTTTGTTAAGGGCATCGTAGTCGATGAACCGCTTCGGGCGTACTGCCATGTTCATTATAAAAAGCTGGAGCACAGCCAGAAGATTGCTTGCAACCCAGTAAAGAACAGTCCCTACGAAAACAAAGAATCCGAGATAGAGCGAGAGACCGACGGATACAGCCATCGTAAATATCTTGTTCCCGAGCGACTGCGAAGACTGCAGAACATCAAACTTATCCTGAACGAGGCAAAGAACAAGCGAGGCAAGGCCTGCAACAATGGGAACCCAGATAAAGGATACGCCCTGCTGGGCAGGTATCATGCCAAGATTCACGGGGCCGAAAGACATATCGATATCACCCTTCGCGATACCCGCCTTAATAACCTCAACAACACCCATCAGGAGGAACAACTGGATGATAAGCGGAATCGTCGAGAGCAAAGGATGGTAACCGGCCTTCTTCTGAAGCTCTGTCTGCTTCTCGGCGATTATATCGTTCTGCCCGTAGTATCTTACCTTAAGCCTGTTTATATCGGGCTGGATCTTAACCATCTTGATCGAGTTAAAGTAAGTCCAGATGGTGACGGGCAGGATCAGAAGCTTACTTACAAAAGTAAACAGTATGATAGCCATGCCGTAATTGCCGGCAAGACCATAACACCAATCCATTATCGCGCTTAAAAACCCAATCCAGTACTGCATATCAATAGAATGTATCCACCCACGGCAGGCGCTCGGTCGGACCGTTCGCACCCACTTCACGAAGATCGGAAAGGTCTCCCGTATATGTATATGCATAGAAGCAGTTAAGGTCGGAATTACCGGTGCTGAAGATCTTGGGAACCGGGGGGAATTCCTCGTCAAACGCTCTTAAGTAATAAGTTCTTTCGCGCTGTTCGTTCTCTGTGTGATCAAAGATCGTCGTACCCAGGTCCGCATACTCACCGCCTGCAAGATATATAACTGTCGGCATGAAGTCAGTTGTGGATATCGGAGCATTCGTTACATTAAATGCATCCTGTGTCTGTCCGAAGGGCTTAATGAAGTATATAGGCTGAGCATCCTCATAACCCCACGGCTTACCGTGATCGGCAGTGATAATTATCGTTGAATTATCGTATACACCCAGAGCCTTCAATTGATTAAGATACTCCTCGACGAGTTTCCAGCAGCCTCTTTGTGTCTCAAGCAAAGTCGGATTATCCGCATCTACGCAATCCGCATTTGTACTTAACGGGGAATGCACACCGTAAAGATGCTGATAGATAAGGTAGTTAGCTGAATCGTCGGTCGTAAGACCTGTATTCATTAACGTATCGCAGAACTCCTGATTACCCAAAACAATATGAGTATTAAGTGACGCGTCGTCATCTGAACTTAATACATCAACGGCTCCCGTGAAGTCATCGCCCGTAAAATAGAAATCATCCTTAAGGAACAGCGGGCTGAATCTGTATTCACTCGATCTTATGAGCATACTTCTTATGACATCCTCGTGAACCACGAAGTCACAATCCATCAACACCATGTTTGCTATCTTGCCCGTAGCGTCATGTCTTGCTTCATTATTCATGAACGTAAACTCGTTCGTGTACATATTGAAGATGTATCCCTGCTCGGAAAGACGCTCATAGAAAGCATTGTTCCTCTCGTTATCCCATGCGTATGAGAACCAGTCATTAAGTGATATGTTCGGGTCAAAATCCACACCTGAGAACATATAGTTTACCGAGAAGACCGAACTTTCATAGTGGCAGTCCGCATTGGAGTAGTAAGTAAAGTCCTTAAGGATATCAGCGACTTCGGGGTAAACCTCAAGGCACTCATCCAAATACGAATTACTGTATGCATCAAGGACAATAACGATGATATTTTTGTTAGAAGAAACGGTGAACTGGTCGTTTGCAGCCAGGCAGTACTGTTCGGATTCAAATCTCGAGAATGCACTCTTCGGTGACTGCAAAAGAGTTGTTGTAAGACTTGTCACCTGCATTACGATCAAAGCTCCGCATAAGAAGACCAAGACCGTGCCGGCTTTCTTATTCTTAACAACAAGTATGGCAACCACAGGAGCTAATATAAGCACCGCCCATATAATGATATTTATTATCAACTGGGAACCCGTAAAGCCGGTGTTGCTTCCGTCCATAAGTCCAAGGCTCTTATTAAGGAAATTAAGCTGAACATACATGGCAAGCGCAAGTCCCATAACAAGCGCGAAAACAACTTCAAAAGCCTTGCCGGGAATAACAGCCGTTACAGCCGAGACGCCAATAGAGATAACGACTGCCGCAACTATAAAATCGAGAACAAAATCACTTAAGATAAAATCAAACTCTCCTGCATTCATGAGGAAAAACTCGATAGGAGAATGTATAAAGAACATATAGGTCAGAAGAAATGAGGGCGCAAGCATCATAAGGAATCTCTTTGCCCACGGACTGTTCTGGAAAATAACAAACAGAACGCCTGAACCTATAACCACAGCCAAAGATACGACGAATGCTGCAATCTTGGAAGGAGTTGCCGCAGGAGAATCAAAGCCCATGCGGTAACACATCGTCTCACCGAAGTCCAGATCGCCGGAAGTGCATCCGGTGCCGTTCGTATTGCAGAAGATTGTAACTCCGTCTCCGTAGAGCGCATCAGAAGTAAAATCAAAGTAATATGTCTTCCCTGCACTGTCGCTTACAGGCGCGGACAATTCGATCGCATGATAGTAATTGTCGCGGATGGAATCGCCGTTGATCTGCCACTCCTGCATTACATTCCCCTGATCGTCCCTCATGGTAACAAAAACAGTAGGACGGCTCTGTGCATTATAGCGGCCGAACATAAAGTAAACGGCATTAAGCTCGTTCTTCTCAGGGTGGATCTCCTGCGTATATGTAAAGCCCTGATTTATCTCAGGGAGCATGGTCATGGCTTCAAAGCCGTCAGTAACATCAGGGGTGCTTTTAAGCCCCGCGAAAAAAGAAAAACTGATGAGTACAGTAAGTAAACAAGTGATGACCAATGCGGTTATACGCTTTGCAGTCATATAATAATAGAACCTCCGTATTCCCTGATTACCATGCACAAGTATATCACAGCCCCCTTATTCTGTTCAGATAGTATCACCTTCTTCGTAATTCCCTATTGCAATAAAAGGGAATATAAGTTTATAATCCCTCACATATGAATAAGAATGTCTTTACAAACTTTGATTTCTTTTTTGGATTTGGATTCTTTACAAGGTCCGAATAGATTTCACTGCGAGCAAAAGACGGGTATAAAACAAGTTAAGTACAAGCTCTGCGGTGACAATCGCAGAGCTTTTCTTATTAAACAAACACTACGGAGGAATCATTATGACACCGGAACAACTCGACAGACAGATCGCCGATCTTACAGCACAAAGAATACGCATGAGCGCAGACAGAGACTACGAGAGACACTTCATCTATGCGCTTAATGAAGATAACGACGCGACAATGACTACGCTCGAGAAGACTTTGTTCCGTACTCTTTACGGTCTTTCCCACTCCTATACATCTTCACACACTCCCAATGCTTCGACACTTAACAAGACCATAAAGGAAGCTTTGGAAAAAACACCGAAGATCTTCCCCGACTCCGCTGTCGTAGCTTGCCAGGGTATTGAAGGAGCTTACTCTCAGATCGCCACGGACAAGCTTTTCGCGAATGCGGATATCATGTATTTCCGTACATTCGATGGAGTCTTCCACGCAGTTGAGGCGGGACTTTGCAAGTACGGCGTGCTCCCCATCGAGAACTCCTCATACGGCTCCGTAACGCAGGTTTACGACCTCATGAAGTCACACAAATTCCATATCGTCCGCGCGATGAAACTGCAGATATCCCACAGACTTCTTGCCAAGCCCGGAACCCAATTCAGCGACATCAGGGAGGTCTATTCCCACAACCAGGCTATCGGCCAGTGCAGCAAGTTTCTCCGCGAGAATCAGGATATTAAAGTTAATATCGTAGCCAACACCGCCGTTGCCGCACAGATGGTGGCAAACAGCGACAGAAGCGATATCGCTGCCATTTCCTCACCGGACTGTGCTTCCCTTTACGGACTCGAGGTAATGAATGACAACGTGCAAAACTCGGATCACAACTACACGAGATTCATCGTTATATGCAAGGATCTTGAGATATATCCCGGTGCAGACAAGGCTTCCATCATGCTGTCTTTGGGACACACTCCGGGATCACTTTCCGATATGCTGGCAAGATTCTCGGCTTTGGGACTTAATCTTACGAAGCTCGAATCACGTCCGATAGAAGGCCGCGACTTCGAGTTCATGTTCTATTTGGATGTTGAGGCCTCAGTCTACTCTGAGGAATTCATAAATCTGATGTGCCAGTTAGATGCCGACCCTCAGGCATTCACATTCCTGGGCAGCTATAAAGAAAACTGATATCAGCAAACATAGACAGTGATGTTCTCAATACCGCCGTTGATGAACAGCTCGACACTTCCGACGTCCTCGAGCGTCAAAACTTCGGGCTCATATGCGAACGGTCTTGCGAGTACAGTCCTGTCTCCGAACCTTACACGAAGCTCGCCGTTATCGTACAAAACGAATGACGACTCCTTTTTAAGTAAGTGCATGCCCTCGGCTATCGGGAGCATGGTAAGCCTTCCCGCCTTGTCGAAAGCCATTTCGCGGGGGAAAGTGAAAGCACCTACCTGAAGCTGGCCTTTATCCTCGCGGCGGCTCCAGTTATACATCCATGCGATGTTGACTTTCCTTCCGTCAGGCATGTCCAGTATCTGGGGTGCATAGAAGTCGGGGCCGGTCTCTATCGTGAAGTAAGGCCACGAATCAGGCTGTCCGTCAGGAACTTCGGGGATAAACTCTCTTCCGTCAAAGCTTCCTACAGCGAAGATTACGCGGTAAGGAACAGCTTTTATCGAAGAGAACATCAGTACCCACTTATCGTCAAGCTGGAACAGATTAGGGCACTCGATGACATTGCCGAATCTTCCGTCCTCAACAAGCTTGCCTACATAATCCCAGTGAATGAGATCTTCAGATCTGTAAAGCAGTATCGATCCGGTGTTCTTTATGCCGGCGCCGACTACCATTCTGTACTCATTGCCGAACTTAAAGACCTTGGGATCACGGAATTCTTTGTTGGAACCGAGCGGGCATTCGGAGATGATCGGATTGCCCTCGTACTTATGGAACTCTACGCAGTCATCGGTATAAGCTAACGACTGGGTCTGGCTTCCGTCCTCGGAAACCGATGTGTAGAACATATAGAGTCTTCCGTCCTTCTCTATCGCGGAACCCGAGAAACAACCGCCGTTCTTGCCGTTGTCGTACGGCATATCAGGGTAAAGTGCTATTGGGAGCTCCTCCCAGGTGATAAGATCATCGGAAACACAGTGTCCCCAGTGCATCTGACCCCACCTCGGAGCATGCGGATAATATTGAAAAAAGGCGTGGTAACGACCCTTAAAGAACACTAGTCCGTTAGGATCGTTCATCCACCCCTGTTTGTTCTGAAAGTGATACTTCAACTTAGCTTACCGGTATCAGTCAAACTCAAGAACAGAAACCTTGAGTACGCCCTCGGCATTCGAGAGTTCGTCAATAATCTTCTGATTAACGGGCTGCTCAACAGCAACGAATGCCTGAGCATGAGGATTATCGGAACCGTCCTGGTTCTTTCTTCCCCAGTGCATGGAACAGATGTTGATGTTGTGCTTGCCTACGATAGTGGCAATTCTTCCGATAACACCCGGGACATCGTTGTTCTTGATAGCAAGAACAGTAGAAGACAAAGGACAGTTCATCTCATAACCGAAGAATGAGACGATAACCTCTGTATCGGGAGCAAAGACAGTACCGTTGATCTTAAGCTCACGGCCGTCCTCAGTTATAAACTTAACGTTGATAAGGTTATTGTACTTCTGGATTGAAGGATCCTTGGTCTCAACGACCTCGATACCGCACTCGTTGATATTCTCGGTAGCATTAACATAAGATACGTGATCATTGCCCATACCCTTAAGAATACCCATAACAAGCGAAAGTGTGATGACGCCTGTACCGGAGTTGTCAGCGAGCTCGCCTCTGTATCTGACTTCAACCTTCTTGATGGGAGTAGCCTCAGCCTGGAAATACATGCGGCCGATCTTCTCTGCCAAAGAGCAGTAAGGCTTAATCTCTTCAACACTTCCGGAGAACTGGGGCATGTTGATAGCTGCAACAAGCTCGCCCTTCAAAGCGCCGTCAATAAGCTCTACCACCTGTGAACCTACCTTGTCAGTAGCCTCAACTGTGGAAGCTCCGAGATGAGGTGTGATATAGCAGTTGGGAGCGTGGAGGAGAACGTTATCAAACTCCTGCTCGCCGGGCTTCTTATTGTAAGAAGGCTCCTTATCGAAAACATCGATAGCAGCTGCGGCAACCTGGCCTTCAGCAAGTGCATCAGCAAGATCCTGCTCGTTTACAAGACCGCCCCTTGCGGCATTAACGATACGGACGCCTCTTTTACACTTGTAAAGCTGCTCCTTAGCGATCATGTTATATGTATCTTTTGTCTTAGGTGTATGAAGTGTGATGAGGTCAACCTGGGGAAGGAGCTCATCAAGTGTCTGACAGCGTGCAACGCCCAACTTCTCGAACTTCTCGGCAGGGATGAAAGGATCGTAAGCGATAACATTCATTCCGATACCATTAAGCTTTCTTGCAACGATGGAACCGATTCTTCCCAAACCGATAACACCTGCCGTCTTGCCCTCGAGCTCGTAACCTGTCCACTGACCTCTTCTGAAGTCACCGTTGTGAACACCCTCGTTGGCAGCACAGATATTTCTGAATACTACGAAAGCATGTCCTACAGCAAGCTCACCTGCAGCCATATTGTTAGCCGTAGGAGTGTTAAGAGCGATAACACCGTGCTCTGTACAAGCCTTAACATCGATATTATCAATACCTGTTCCTGCACGGCCTACTGCCTTAAGACAATCTGCGTTATCGAGAAGTTCGGGACCAACCTTTGTAGCTGATCTTACGATAAGAGCATCAAATCCCTTGATGTGCTCATTGATCTCTTCCTGTGAATGACCGAGGTATTCTTCTACTTCGTAACCCTGATCCTTCAAGTACTGTACAGACTGCTCTGCAATGCTTTCTGTGATTAATACCTTCATATCTTTATGCTCCTTATGCTTTATGCTCGTTAATTATAAAGATGCGAGGACCTCATCAAGATCCTTAAGAAGAGCATCCATCTCTTCTTCTGTCGTATCTGCCATATGTGCGATTCTGAATGTCTTATCCTTAAGATCACCGTAACCGTTGCTTATGAGCCAACCCCTCTCGCCCATAGCCTTATTGATATCGGAGAAAGGATGACCTGTAGTGTTATTTACGCATGTAACAGTAACAGAGAGATTCTCGGGATCAGAGTAAAGACCGCCGTGTGTCTGTGCCCAGTCCTGAACCTTCTTGGCAAGCATCTTGTGTCTGTTGTATCTGTTCTCGAGACCTTCCTCAAGGATTCTGTCGAGCTGGTAGTCCAGTGCGAACATATGTGAAAGAGAAGGTGTTGAAGGATACTGATAAGGCTTGCTCTCAACGAACTTAACAAGTTCAACGTAGTCGAAGTAAAGACCTCTGTTTTCGATAGTCTTAGCCTTCTCGATAGCGCGATCAGTAACGGAAGCGATAGCCATTCCCGGAGGAACGCCGAGGCACTTCTGTGTTGATGTGATGCAAACATCGATGCCGAGTTCATCTACCGGGATATAATCACCTGCCATGGATGAAACCGTATCAACGCAGACAATAACATCCGGATACTTCTTATATACAGCTGCGAGCTTATCCATAGGGTTGTGAACGCCTGTGGAAGTCTCATTCTGTGTGATAGTGATAAGGTCGTACTTACCTGTGGAAAGAGCTTCCTCGATCATCTCGGGTGTTGTGATCTGTCCGAGCTCGCTCTCGAAGATATCTGCAGGGATGCCGTTGGCAGTGCACATCTTATACCATCTCTTACCGAACGCACCGATGGAGAAAACTGCAGCGCGCTTCTTTGTGAAACATCTTACGGCACCTTCCATAAGTCCGCTTCCAGAGGAAGTGGAAAGAACGATAGTGTTCTTTGTTGCCATAACCTTCTGCATCTTCTCGGAGATACGCTGCTGCAGAGCTGTTGCATCTTTGGTACGGTGGCCGATAAGAGGTGTAGCCATCTTCTCAAGTACTTCAGCGTTTACTTCAACAGGTCCCGGTATAAATAATTTCTTGTGCATTTTTTAACCCTTCCTTATATACATACAAAACAACCTCGTGATTATATCACAGGTAAGAAAGCAAGTTTAGCGCAATAGAGTCCTTTTATATTACAAAAAATAATAAAAAGGCCGGCAATCTGGAAATTGCCGGCTCTTTTGCTGATATAATTTTCGTTTTGGTTAAGCTGCAGGCTGTTCAGCAGGTGCCTCGGCTGCCGCAGGATCAGCTGCTGCTGCAGGATCGGCTGCTGCACCATCCGCTGGAGCTGCCGCTGCTGTCTCCGTAGCTGCGCCATCAACAGTCTGAACCTCACCGCTCACCTGGCTGTTGGCATCGGTACTGCCCGTTGATCCGACCTGGAAAGTAACAGGGATAGTTCCGTCAAGAACTCCAATAGGAGGAAGCAGGAGCTGATCGCCAGTGTTCGGTGTGTACGATGCATCAAAACCGTTGTATGACAGAATAATCTGAATTCTCGGATCTGATGTGTTTGCAATATCGTTAATACCGTAAACATTATTGAAAAGATCCCACCATGTTCTGTAGCCGATATCGTCAGAGAACATGAATCTTCCGATAGGATACGAAGGATCCTGCGTGGTCGTTGCTGCAGGCTCTGTCTCAACTGCCACATTAGTCTCGATTACCTGTGACTCATTCGTAACTTCCGTCTCTTCGGCAGTTTCCTTACCGCAAGACCTTACTATCGCACTTATAAGGATTATAAGGCAGACAATACAAACGACGACAAACGCCAGGAACATATAGCCGTTTCTGTTAAGACGGGGCATTCTTCTGCCATTTCCGCCGTTTCCGCTTCCGGAAGAAGATGTTCTCGGTCTTGAAGGTGCACTTGTTCTTCTGGCCATACCGGGAACACCCTGGCTGGCGGGAGCTCTGTTGTAACCGTAACCTCCATCTGCCATAGCAGCACCTCCTGCAGCTTCTGCGCCGACACCGGCTGCCTCTGCAGCTGCTGCAGTTGCACCTGCTGCGGCATAAGCGCTGTCATCAATACCAAGAATAGAGTTGATCCAATCATCTTCGGGTTCACCCTGTCCGGCAGGAGCCTGACCTGCGGGGGCCTGACCTGCAGCAGGAGTATCGTATCCCTCCTGATACTGACCGGGTGTATATCCGTAATTTCCTTCAACATACGGCTGCTCTTCATAAGTGCCATACGATGCAGGTGTGTAAGACTCGTAAGAAGAACCCTGATTATCAACAGGTGCTTCAGGAGCAGCCGGAGCTTCAGGAGCAGCCGGAGCTACAGGAGCTGCGGCAGGAGCCTGGGTTGCTGCGAAATCGAAGGCAACAGGAGCTTCTCCAGAAGGCTCATCCGCCATATTCTCGTTGTTAACCATCTGGCCGTAGGAGTAAACCCCGGCATCGGGTGCGTCAGCAGCCTCATCGGAATTCGTGGTAGCCGTAGGTGCCTGATAGGAATTAGCGCCGAATACAGGCATCTGAGGAATCTCCTCAGGCTCCTTAACAGGCATGTCATCCACAGTCTGCGCTTCATTCTCGAAAGGAAGTGTGAAGTCGCTGCCGCCTGTGGGCTGCTCATTCTCGTTGGTAGCTTCATTCGTCTTGTTGTCGGTACTCACAGGGAACTCAACTCCTAACTTATCGGACTCTCCGATCTGTGGTTTCTCCGACTGCAGATCGAATTCCGGCACGGGGATACCTGCCGAAGCGTCCTTGATCTCTTCATTTGTAGGAGCTGTCAAAACACCATCGCTGCCGAATACGGGCGGCTCGGCATTCTGCATCTCCTCTCCGCTTCCAACACTATATGGATTGAAATCACTAACTGTATCGACCGGCTTCGTCTCCGGTATAAATGTAGATTCGCTTGCCTGAGAGAATACAAATGTGCCTTCAGCAGGCTGCTCCGGAACGGGAGCTGCTTCAGGCTCTGACTTAACAAAAGTTGATGCATCGAAAGGAGAAGACGCTGTCGCGGAAGCCGGTGTCTCATCAGCAGAGATAACAGGTCCTGCCTTAGGCTCTTCTTCGGAAGCTGAAGCGACAAACGGATTGCCGGTCACATCTGCGGGCGTCTGCTCAGCAGCTGCCTTAACCGCTTCAACAACATTTTCCGTCTCTTCCTTTGCTGTCTTATTTGCAAATGCTTCGCTCTCCTTCTCAAGCTGAGCTAAGAACGCAGCATCAAGGCGCTCGACAGGCTTTGTCTTGTCAGCATCACCGTCATCATTGATCTTGAATTCTGTCTTGGATACGACAGTATCCGATGTCTCGGGAGCAGAAGAAGACAAATCTGCAAACGGATTTACCGCCTCACTTACAAATATGGACTCGGCAGCCTTGTCAGCCTCGCTTGCTGCAGAAGCCGCACCGGATGCCACTACTGTACCTGCAGCAGCTGCTGCCGCAGTTCCTGCTGCTGCCCCTGCCGCCGTTGCTGCAGCAGCTTCTGTTGCAGCTTCTGTTGCCGCTGCTGCCGTTGCACCTGTTGCTGCAGCCGCACCCTTAACGGAGTCGGCAAACAATGTCTTCATGACATCTTCCGCACTTACCTCGGATACTTCCTTGCCGACAGACGGATCGAGGAACTGTACAAAGTCTCCCGTCTTCTTGTCGTTATCGATAACGATACCCTGATCGCCCGTTGCCTGCTGGTTTGTAGCAGGGGGCTCAATACCGGACTCATTATCACCGAACATTACGAATGAATTATCATCAGTTGCGTTGTAATCATCGATTGTCATGCTTCCGGCAAATCCTGCTGCTGCAGCGGCATTTGCTGCGGCACCCACGAGTCCGCCGTCAAGAGTGGACTGGATGCTCATATCGGAAGTATCCTCTTCTTTTACCTTCTTTCTGAAGCCGAACAGACCTTTCTTCTCGTCTGATACGACATCCTCAACGAAAGAGATTGCAAACTGCATAGGTACATCAGGCATTCTGGCGGAAGCCTGGGTAATGATAACGCCTGCTGCGTCGCACTGGTCGTCTGCCTCATCGAGAATCCTTAAGATCTCTCTTTGACCTAAAGCATCGTAAACTTCCTTGTTGCAAAGGATAATGCAGTCATCCTGGGCCAATGTGAAGAAATTGGACCAAAGTGCATTAGCAGTCTTGGATGAGCAGAAATAAAGGAAATCAGCTACTCTGTTGCCCTTCGCATCGATAGGTTCCATGGGGATACCGGCGTCTGTCAAAGGGTAAAGAGTATCGTCTCTGTATAAGAAAGCGAGACCTGTGCCGATAGTTACGGCAAAAGCCTCTGAATCACGGACAATAATACCTGAAAAGTAAGGGCTTCTGTCATCGTCATCTGCGATTCTTGCCTTACCTGTTACATCTACAGCTGTTGTAAGGAACCCTTCGATCATCTCATCGATTTCTCTGTGACCGAACTTAACCTCATTACATGTGCCGCGAAGCTCGGGCTCATAAGGAGGCATCATGCCGGGTTCATAGTTGGGAAGCTTCGGATGTGCAAATACTGAAAGGAAATAGCCTCTCTCGTTCTTCTCTATTGTTATATCGGCCTGACGTGCTTCTCTCTTACCGAAGAGTCTGCCGTCAAGATAAAAAGCATCAGTTAAAGTTTTGGAAGGAAAATACCTGGCAGTAAGTGTACTTGCCAGATTCGTTAAAACCGCCATGTGCAACCTCCGAACGATAATTCAAAATAATTATAACACAATGTCCGTTTTGACAAATGTTTTTTATCTTCTAATTATAATAAAGCCCGCAAACGATTTGCGGGCTTTATCGGTCAGCAAAAATCAAGTCTTTTAACGGCTTTACAGACCCCAGAGACTTCCTCTTGCAGAGGTTGATTCGGAAGGCTCAGTCTCATCGGGTTCGGTCTCATCCGGCTCGTTCTGTGATGATCCGGAGCCTGACGAAGAAGAGCCGCCTGATGAAGCCGAAGAAACAGAATCACCCCAGTTTGCAACAGGATAGTTAACTGAACCTGATGCAAGTTCCTCACTTGCATTCTCGAGGATCTGCTCGAACGTTCCGGGCTGGGCATTAAGATATGCCGTATGGATCTCAAGATCACTCGCATCAGGGTATCTTTCTGAAAGTTCTGTCATCGTAAGACCCGTAAACAGGTATCCGAGACCGTACTTGATGCCGTAACCGGGATCTGAAAGGAGCAGATTATATGCATCCATGAACATATCAGCTGATGCGGACATACCCATAAGATCTGCATACCAGTCAGCACAATCCTGAGCCGTCCATCCCTCATAGTTGACACCGAGGTCAAATCTGGCAAAGAGAATGGTATTAAACTGATTCTCAGCTCTTATAATGTCACTTGCATCGGAAGTGCTGAAGTATTTGAAGGAATAATTCTCAACATAGGTTGCCCATCCTTCTGCATAACCGATGGAATCGGCAAGATACATATAAGGGTGGGAACATACGGTTCTGTGGTAAACAGACTGGTACATATGACCGGGATATCCCTCGTGCGCACATGTGATACCGAATGTATCACCTATAGAAGCCTCGTTGGTAATTACGATGTTGTGGTCGTAGCGGTCAAGGTGATAACCGAGGAACGCTGCAGGCGAGAAGCTGTCCGCGAAGACTTCAGGGACAGTCATAAGTCTGTAATCGTGATCGGGGATCGCAGGGAAATCATCCTGAACGGTATCGTAAAGGAAGTCGAGATTCTCCTGTGTGTCACCTTCGGAATAATCGTGGTTCATATACTCATCGAGCCAATCAGTGTTGCCCGTAGCTGCAACACTGAATACAGCATCGGCTACATATTCGGAGTAATTCTCGAGTTCTTCAATCGCCTCATCAATTGATCTTCCGGAATTGGTCTGAGTTGCAAAGATATATGCAAAATATGCGTCTCCGCCGGGATAAGAACATACACCGACATCAGGAGCCCCGCACTTTAAGGCTCTTATTCTCTGGGCACATTCCTCGAACTCAGGGAAAACGATGTCGTGCATTACCTGATCATGTTCCTCAATGAGACTTTGTCTGTCGCTGTCAGAGAGATTAGGAATGTTATCAAGTCTTGTCTGGAAGGACTCATAAAGGAAGCAGTCCTCAGACTGTGCAACGAGGTTATCAAAAGACTCGGCAACGTCCTCATAAACATCATCGGAGTTTACGTAACCGTAGGATGCTCTTTCCTCCTCGAAGGCACACATATCATCATAGTATCTGTCTATATCTCTTAAAACGAGAATGTAGTTCTCGGCATCCTCGACAGTTTCAAAGTCCAAAACATCGAGAATGAAGAGTACTTCTGACTGAGGTCCGGTCAAAGATTTAAGGACACTCTCATAGTAGTCGAATGCCGTGTACTGCAGAGCATATGCGGACAATTCTATATCATTCAGAAGCTTGTCGTAGAAGATCCTGTCATCAGTATCAAGACTGTCTCTGTCTATGGAATAAAGCTGATCGAGGACCTCATTTACCTCTTCAACATCCTCATCGTGATCAGACATGACTTCGCCCCAACCGATCTCATCAGAATCGAACTCGATTCCGAATGCGGAGTAATCATCGAAGAGAATATCGGCATCAACATAGCTTGCACCTAATTCATCCTGTAATATCTGCATCTCAATCTCGTCGAGAAGATCGGATGCCTCCTGTCCGCTCACAGTTCCGGCGGGATGGGAAGGATGGATCTCATCATAAGTCGGGACGTGGTCAGGATATGTTAATCCGTTGTTTGAAGGATCGCCCGACGCAGAAGGCGTTACGGAATTAGGACGTGTCTCAGAGGTTTCCTCAGTTTCAGTCTCTTCCGTCTCCTCAGGCTCGGTCTCATCCTCATCGTCATCATCTCTGTGACGCTCTCTTCTTGAACTGTGATCGAGATTAAAAAATTTTTCAATCGTAGAACATGAAGCGACATTAAACGTCATCGCGAGAACTAATATCATCGCCAATGTAGTCCGGATCTTTCTGTTCATTTTCTTCCTCCTTAAATATCTCTAATACTTTCTCGTAATCAACTTTTCCAAAACTGCCTATCGGCAGGTAAGCCATGAATTCGTATTCATCGGGGAGCATAGACTCAGTTAACTCAAGTCTGCAAATATCCTCCACCTCATCTTTAAGAGCGTTCAATCTGTCGTTGTCAAACAGGAACTCCTGTTCAGGCTGAATGGCAACCTTGATGATGGTATCGTTGCCTCTCACAACAGGAACCGCACAGCAGTTCTCGACGCCTCTTACCATCATTATCTCGTTCTCTATTAATTGAGGGTAAACGGGCATACCGCCCTTGTCAAATATTCTTCTTGAACCGTTATAGTAAAACAGTCCCTGCTCATCGACAAATCCCAGATCTCCCGACATTATCCAAAGACTGTCGTCTCTCATCCGTCTCATTACAAGTTCCGTGTTAGCTTGAGAGTCCTCATATCCGGTCATTGCGGCCGGTGTGTTTATCGCTATCATACCGCTTACATCGTAAGGCTGTTCCGCAAGATTCTCAGGGTTTAAAACCTTGATGCGAACACCGGGCAACGGAATTCCGACTGTTCTTTCGTTCTTAATGAAAGTCGGCTTATACATGCATACTGACGCCGTCTCGGTAAAGCCGTATATCCTGATTATCTCGGGATCCATACTTCTTCTTCTAAAGTAATCGACTATCTTATGGTAATCACCGCCGAGCATAACAGTACCGCCCGAGAAGATCTTCTTAATTCCGCGGAAGACACTAAGATTAACTTTCCTGTTCTCAACAAGGGATGTGATCATCCTGGGATAACCCAAAAGAACATCGGGACTGTAGTAGTTAAGTGCCGAATGTGGAATGACCCCCGGCGTCTGGTGGTAAAGCAAAACCGTGTGGCCGCACATAAGTGC
Source organism: Saccharofermentans sp. (assembly GCA_024691325.1). GTDB lineage: Bacteria > Bacillota > Clostridia > Saccharofermentanales > Saccharofermentanaceae > Saccharofermentans. The sequence continues at coordinate 40,182 of JAILNR010000037.1, forward strand.
AGTGTGAAGTCCGAAGCTAAGACCTAACGAGAACGACTGACTGATAAACGAATATATCCTGACAGGATCGCGTCCATACAGAAAACCGCTTATCCCGGCTTCTTCATTCATCGCTCTCGAACTCATACTTACAACATTTGCAGATCCTGCCGCGGAACCGCAAAGGAAGTAAACCGACACCTCTTCAGCATCCTCGAAAGGCTCCACAGAAACACCTTCAGGTTCCGGTATATCACTCCAGAAGATTATGTCTTTTTTAAGTTCATTTCTTTGAGCTTCTATGTTGATCCTGTCCAAAGGGATAAGCTTCATTACACATGATCTGAAGCGTTCGGTAAAAGATATATAGTCACCATACTTCCCGAGAATTATCTTTCCTATATCCGTCTTTGAAATAACTTCCCTGTATCTCATGAAAGCATCAACGGACAAAAGGGTGATCTTAACTCCAAGTTCATTTGCACTCTTGGCAAACTCGGATCTCGACATGTCCGCAGGTATATAGACCGACTTTGCTCCGATCTTGTTAACTGCATAAAACAAAATTGCCTGATACGGAGTACCGGAACACGACATCAATACGGTGTCTCCGCAGGACACGCCCTGCAACTTTAATCTTGAGGCACAATCATCGACAAATGTGAGCATACGCTCGTATGTGATCTTGTTTCCAAAATACTCATAAGCAATACGGCCGGAATACTTCTGTGCAGCATCCCTGAAAGCTCCGTACAAAGTTTTGGAGGTATCGATCTGAGGCGTAAAGACCTCTTCACCGTAATATCTTGTCCACTTAGTTTCCAATATCTCGTCCCTTTTCATATAAAAACAATAACATTATACAGCACATAAAAAGCCCCGAGGAAGTTTTATCAAAACTTTTACAAGTCTTAATAAATTCCCCGGGGGTTAATGGCGGCTAATGTTAAACAGGTCAGACTCCGAAGAGCAGTTCTCCGTATGTAGGAACCGGCCAGTAAGCGGCATCCGTGGAGGCTTCAAGAGCATCCACTTCGCTTCTTAAGCTGTCCATATCAGGGATGATCACATCCTTGATGTTATCAGCACGCTTCTCGAAGTCTTCGATCTTCTCGCTTTGTGCGATGTCTTCTTTGAGCTTGTTCAAAGCATTGTATGCGTTTGTAAGTCCGCTTGTAAGCTCGGACAAAGTATCCTTTTCGAAGACGGCGCTTGCATTTGCACTTTCAAGGGTGAGCACGCTGTCCGCAAGAGTTGAAGCATAGGAGCTTACTGCGGGAAGGATGTCCTGCTTTGCCATGTCCACCATGGTAAGAGCCTCGATATGCAAAAGCTTGCAGTACTTCTCGAGACCGATCTCCTTACGCGATACAAGTTCTGTCTTCGAGTACACACCGTGTGATGTGAAAAGCTCGACATTCTTCTCATCGAGGAAGTGCTTGAAAGCATCGGGAGTTGTGCGGGAATTCGACAGACCTCTTTCCTCTGCTTCCTTTACCCATGAGTCGTCGTAACCATTGCCGTTGAACAGAATCCTCTTATGAGCCTTGATGTCGCTCTGGATAAGCTTATGAAGATCATTGGTAAAGTCAGAGCTTCCCTCAAGCTTATCAGCATACTCCTTAAGTATCTGCGCAACCGCTGTGTTAAGAACGGTATTCGGATATGCAATATTCGTAGAAGAACCGAGCATTCTGAACTCGAACTTGTTGCCTGTGAACGCGAACGGTGATGTTCTGTTACGGTCAGTCGTATCCTTGGGAAGCGGCGGCAAAACATCAACGCCGATCTTCAGTGTCTCCTTATCGGAACCGTTATAAGGAAGGTCATTCTCGACAGCATCGATAACAGCCTGCAGGTCGGAACCCAAAAATACAGATATGATTGCCGGAGGCGCCTCGTTGGCACCGAGTCTGTGGTCATTACCTGCGGAGGCAACCGAGATCCTGAGCATATCCTGATACTCATCAACGGCTCTGATAACAGCTGTCAGCAGAAGCAGGAACTGGGCATTCTCATAAGGAGTGTCTCCGGGCTCGAGAAGGTTGACGCCTGTGTTCGTCGACAGCGACCAGTTGTTGTGCTTACCGGAACCGTTAACCCCGTCGAAAGGCTTCTCATGCAAAAGGCACTCAAGACCATGTTTCTTGGCAACCTTCTTCATGACCTCCATCGTGAGCTGGTTGTGATCGGTAGCGATATTCGTGGTGGTGAAGATAGGTGCGAGCTCATGCTGTGAAGGGGCAACCTCGTTATGCTCTGTTGTAGCAAAGATGCCGAGCTTCCAAAGCTCATCGTTAAGATCTTTCATGAAAGCCTGCACCCTGGGTTTGATAGCACCGAAGTAGTGGTCTTCCATTTCCTGACCTTTGGGAGGGAGCTTGCCGAAGAGTGTTCTTCCCGTATAGATGAGATCCTTTCTCTTCTTGAATCCTTCCGCATCAACGAGGAAGTATTCCTGCTCGGGACCTACTGTTGTCTTAACGCTTGTGACATCCTCATTTCCAAAGAGCTTCAGGACACGAAGTGCCTGCTTGTTCAACACTTCCATAGATCTTAAAAGAGGAGTCTTCTTATCAAGAGCCTCTCCGCCGTAAGAACAGAATGCCGTGGGAATGCAAAGGACACCTTCTTTGATGAATGCGAATGATGTGGGATCCCAGGCTGTATATCCTCTTGCCTCAAATGTTGCACGAAGGCCTCCTGACGGGAACGAGGATGCATCAGGCTCACCCTGTGTAAGCTCCTTGCCGGTTAGTCTTAATATAACCTGTCCGTCATCGGTGGGACTGATAAAACTGTCATGCTTCTCGGCGGTGATACCCGTCATAGGCTGGAACCAGTGTGTGAAGTGTGTGCATCCTTTCTCAACTGCCCAATCCTTCATCGCATTAGCGACTACTGATGCGGCTTCGGATGACAAAGGCTGATCATCATCAATCGCCTTCATCACTTCCTTAAACACTTCCTTCGGAAGTCTTGCCTTCATGACTTTTACATTGAATACATTCTCTCCAAAAATCTCGGCAGTACTTTTCATATTGTGCTTCCTCCTTCTTGCCTTACGGCAAATAAAAAACGACAAAGGCGCCAAGGAATAAATCCTCGGCGCCCTTGCCGTTTGCGTTTTATGTGCCAAGAATAATCCTCACGGTTTGATTTGTCAACAGTCAAATTGACAACATCTGTGACAAGTGATAAATTCTCATCAACGAACAATGGCGTTCATCAGATGGCGGGACTGATCATAAAAAGTTTGCCATCAGATGAACGTCTTTTTTTATAAGTTTTAACGGGGGACTCCACGATGGATCTGACTTATGATGAATTCTTGCAGTATGTAAACGAAGAGGATATAAAGTTCATCCGACTCGCATTCTGTGATGTCTATGGAAACACAAAAAATATTTCCGTAATGCCGATCATGTTAGATGAGATACATGCTAACGGAATGACGATAGACTCACAATTCATACCGGGTCTTTCTGAACTTCAAAGCGGTTACACTTCCCTTCACCCTGACATTAGCACCACCAAGCTTCTTCCCTGGAGACCCGAGCACGGCAAGGTCATCAGGATGATGTGCGGATTAAGTGATAAGGACGGCAATGCATCACCTCTTGATACGAGAAAGATCTTAAGTGATGCAGTGGAAAGCGCAAAGCAAAACGGCATCACATTCCGTTTCGGAAGCCGCATGGAGTTTTATCTTATGAAACTCGACGAGGACGGCAACCCTACTGACATGCCTTTCGACAACGCAGGTTACATGGATATCGCGCCGCTCGATAAAGGCGAGAATGTAAGGCGTGAGATATGCCTTACTTTGGAAAGAATGGGTATAAATCCCATCGGGTCCTATCACGGCTGTGGTCCCGGACAAAATGAGATAGACTTCACAAGTGCTGACCCTCTTACGGCGGCAGATAATGTCGAGACATTCAGAATGGTGGTAAAGACCATAGCTTCAAGGAACGGTCTTTATGCAGACTTCTCACCCAAACCGATTCCGGGAAGGCCCGGCAACGGATTCCATGTAAACGTTCTTGCGACAAAGGAAGGCGCTGATGATGAAGTCATCTTAAGAAATTCCATCGCAGGAATACTCGATCACGCATATGAATCAACGGTATTCTTCAACCCTTCCGATTTGTCTTACAGAAGACTCGGCAAGGATGATGCGCCTTTATCGATCTCGTGGGCAACACAAGGCACGGGCAGGATCATAAAGCTGCCTGCTACAAATGGCAAGAGTTCCTATCTGCAGATGTGTTCTCCTGATTCACAGGCTAACCCTTATCTTGTGAATGCACTTCTTATTCACTCATGTATCGACGGTATCACAAGGAACCTCGATCCTGAAGATTACACCAAGAAGAAGTCATTCCCGGAGAACCGTAAGGAAGCCGGAAAGATGGCAAGCGAGAGCGAATTCATAAGAAGCGTTTTAAACGAAAGCATCATAGAAGCATACTGCAATTAAGATATGGCGGGCGAATCAAAGTACTCAGTTCTTATAATCTCATCGGGGGAGAAATTCACGGCTGCCCTTAAGGGAGTACTGCCTGAATATACCTACTACCCGGTAGTCGTCTTGACGAGCATAGCAGCTGCAAGACGTGAGATCTTAGAGCGCGAATACGATCTGATCATCGTGAACGCGCCTGTTCCGGATGAGTTCGGAGTCAATTTCCTTCTTGATGCATCCGAGAACACTTCATCGGGACTTCTTCTGTTCGTTCCGGGTGACGTTTACGACGAGATCTCTGCGAAGACCGAGGATCTTGGTATCCTCACGATAAGCAAGCCCGTTACAGCAGCGATAGTAAAACAGTCGCTGGGGCTTTTGTGTGCAACAAGAGCAAAGCTTCATAAGCTCGAAGCAAAGACGCAGTCCTTTGAGGAGAAGATAGAAGAGATCAAGATTATAAACCGCGCCAAGTGGATGCTTATCGACAATATGCAGATAGACGAACCCGCGGCTCACAGATACATCGAGAAGATGGCGATGGATATGCGTAAGTCAAAGCGCGAAATCGCGGAGAAACTCATAAGAGAACTGTCCGGTTCGGCGGGATGAAAGGAAGAGTGATATGACTATGACGAAGTTTATTTTTGTTACCGGAGGTGTTGTCTCGGGACTCGGAAAGGGAATCACGGCAGCTTCGATCGGAAGACTTCTCAAGATGAGAGGACTTAAAGTAGCCTCACAAAAACTGGACCCTTACGTTAATGTCGATCCCGGCACAATGAGCCCTTACCAGCACGGAGAAGTATATGTCACCGAAGACGGGGCAGAGACTGATCTGGACTTGGGGCACTATGAGAGATTTATTGATGAGGATCTTAACAAGTACTCCAATCTTACAACCGGTAAAGTTTACTCGAATGTCATTAACAAAGAACGCAAGGGCGAGTACTTGGGTTCAACAGTTCAGATCATCCCGCACATCACAGATGAGATAAAAAGATTCATCTATAACGTAGGCAAGAAGACTGATGCGGATGTTGTTATAACGGAAATCGGAGGCACGATCGGAGACATCGAAGGGCAGCCTTTTATCGAAGCAATAAGACAGGTTGGCCTTGAGGCAGGTCCCGGGAATGCACTTTATATTCATGTTACACTCCTTCCCTATCTTAAGGCTTCCGGAGAACACAAGTCGAAGCCCACTCAGCATTCCGTTAAAGAACTTCAGGGCATGGGGGTGTCGCCTGACATCATAGTCCTTCGAACTGATGAACCGATCGAGGACAGGGGCATCCTAAGAAAGATCGCCAACTTCTGTAATGTCGCAGATGACTGCGTCATCGAGAACAGGACCCTTCCGAATCTTTATGAGGCACCTATCATGCTTGAAGAGTCAAACATCTCCTCTATCGTATGCCGTGAACTTCACTTAAGGACAAAGCCGATCGATCTTACGGAATGGCAGAACATGATCGATCTTATTCATAACAGAAACACAAAGACGACGATCGGTCTGGTCGGCAAATATGTACAGCTTCATGATGCATATCTGTCCGTCGCGGAAGCACTCGCCCATGCAGGCTACACACACGGCACCAAGGTCGAGATCAAGTGGATAGACTCGGAAAGGATCACATCTAAGAATGTTGATCAGATGCTGTCAGGACTAAGCGGTATCCTCGTTCCGGGAGGCTTTGGCCAAAGAGGTATTGAAGGCATGATCCTCGCATGTAAATATGCAAGGGAAAATAATCTTCCCTATCTTGGTATATGTCTCGGGATGCAGATATCCGTAATCGAGGCCGCAAGAAATCTTGCAGGATTGAAGGATGCCAACTCGGGTGAATTTAACCCCGACACCAAGAACAAAGTAATAGATTTCATGCCCGGACAAAGTGATGAGATTTCCAAGGGCGGTACTCTGCGCCTGGGTTCATATCCTTGCTGCATCAAACCCGGCACCAAGATGGAGGAATGCTACGGTTCACTTTCAATCAACGAGAGACACCGCCACAGATATGAGTTCAATAACGATTATAAAGATGCTCTCGAGAAAGCAGGCCTCGTGTTAAGCGGCACATCACCTGACGGAAAACTCGTTGAGACTGTAGAATATGAAGGAAGAGACTTCTTCGTCGGCGTACAGTTCCACCCGGAATTCAAGAGCCGTCCGAACCGTCCTCATCCCTTATTCCTCGGTTTTGTAGGAGCAGCAAAGAAGAAAGGATCCGTTCCGTATGAGAATCAAGATCAATGAGAATTTTGGAAACATAAAAGAGAGTTATCTGTTTTCTGATATCGCATCAAGAGTTAAAGCATACGAAGCATCTAATCCGGATGCAAAGATAATAAGAATGGGCATAGGCGATGTTACTCTCCCCTTACCTGAACCTGTCGTATCAGCATTACATAAAGCATCTGATGAGATGGGAAAGAAAGAATCCTTCCGCGGCTATCCGCCTGAATACGGATATGCTTTTCTAAGGGACAGCATATCAACGCATTATGCTGTTCTCGGAGTATCAGTAGATCCGTCTTCGATCTTCGTATCAGACGGAGCCAAGAGCGACCTCGGAAATATCGTTGATATTCTGGGTGATAACCAGATTGTTATTCCCGATCCCGTTTATCCGGTTTATGTTGACTCAAACATAATGAGCGGTCACAACATTACTTTCATTAACGGTAACCGTGATAACGGGTTCCTCCCTTCACCTTCTGAACTGTCTGACAAGAATATTGACGGAGCTGTTATCTATCTTTGCTCCCCGAACAATCCGACGGGAGCAGCTTACGACAGAAACGGTCTGTCCGAATGGGTCGACTTCGCAATGAAGACGGGAAGCCTTATTATTTACGATTCAGCATACGAGGCTTTTATCTCGGATGACAATATTCCTCATACAATCTATGAGATTCCCGATGCTTACGAATGTGCGGTCGAGATCTGCTCCTTCTCGAAGTTTGCAGGATTCACGGGCCTTCGCTGCGGCTGGACAGTTATCCCCTCAACAGTAAAGGCAGGCGGACACGAACTGTCTGCATTGTGGAAAAGACGACAGGCCACAAAGTTCAACGGTGTATCCTACCCTGTTCAAAGAGCGGCAGAGGCAGCACTTACAGATGAAGGTATAAAAGCACTTAATGCAAACATCGAATACTACAAGAAGAACGCAAGTCTTATTGCTAAGCTTCTTGACTCGAAGTCCATCTTCTATACCGGAGGAAAGAACTCACCTTACATCTGGCTTGAATGTCCCGGAGGACAAAACAGCTGGGACTTTTTCGACAGGCTTTTGCATGAGGCGCAGATAGTGGGAACTCCGGGTGAGGGCTTCGGCAAAGGCGGCGAGAGTTACTTCCGCCTGACGGCTTTTGGCTCCTATGAGGCTACTTTGGAAGCTGTAGAACGTCTTGAAGCGTTGCTCGGATAACAATTGAGTTTGTTGGTGGACAGTTTGGTGGACTTTTTCAGAAATTGTCCACACTTCTGTCCATATAAGGCCGCGGTGGACAATTTTGTGGACAATTGTAAAAACTGTCCACGTTTCTGTCCAACGAGTCGAACGCGTTGACGTGTTTACAAAAATTCTCATGTTTAAGGGCCATTAATCGGGCATAAGAATTCCACGTGCCGTGTTATACTTTCCATATGGCTAAGAAGAACGTTACATTTTTCTGCAAAGAGTGCGGATATGAGACAGCAGGCTGGATGGGCAAGTGCCCGGGCTGCGGCAGTTTCAATACATTGGTAGAGGCCGAATCTGTCACCAAAGCCGGAAAGAGTTCCGCTAATTCGAAGAGCGATTCCCCTGCTTTCAGAGCTGACGGTTATTCGTGGACAGACAAGAGAGAAACCGTAAGACTTACAGATGCCGGGAGAGACGATTACACGAGATTCGGAACGGGTATCGACCAGCTCGACACATTATTCGGCGGTGGTGTTACCGAAGGTTCTGTAACTCTTCTGGGAGGCGAACCCGGCATCGGTAAATCCACGATCCTTTTGCAGCTTGCAAATGAGTTTAAAGGGGATGGGGACATTCTTTATGTCTCGGGTGAGGAGTCGCCTTCACAGATTAAGATGCGTGCAGACAGACTCGGCATCGACAGCGAGAAGATAATAATCTGCGCTCAGACCTGCTTCGAGATAATTGCCGAAGAACTTAAGAAGACACAGCCTTCGTTGTGCATTATCGATTCTATACAGACTTTATATTCTGAATCAGTTAACGGAACTCCGGGAAGTGTATCACAAGCCCGTGAAGTTACAGCCGGACTAATAAGGATAGCAAAGACCAACGGTCTTCCCGTCATTCTTGTAGGTCATGTTACAAAGGACGGTGCAATTGCAGGTCCTAAGACTTTGGAGCACATGGTTGATACTGTTCTTTACTTCGAGGGAGATAACACAGGCGCGTACAGAATACTAAGATCTGTCAAGAACAGATTCGGAAGATCAGGGGAACTTGCCTTCTTCGAGATGACACAGCAGGGCTTAAGGTCTGTTGATTCAAGCAGCGCTCTCATGATCACGGGGCGTCCCCTGGAAGCACCCGGATCCGCCATCACTTCCGTTATGGAAGGCGCGCGTGCTCTGACGATCGAGATACAGGCTCTGGCTTCAGATACATGTTACGGTACGCCCCAAAGAATGACTTCGGGACCCGACCGGTCGAGAACCGCGATGCTTCTTGCCGTTACAGAGCAGCAGTTTAAACTCAACCTTAATACCAAAGATGTTTTCATTAACGTGATCGGCGGACTTCGCATCACCGATCCCGCCTGCGATCTTGCTATTGTATGTGCAGTTGTTTCATCCGCAAGAGGAATCGCTCTTAAGGCAAACACAATGGTATTGGGCGAAGTCGGATTGTCTGGTGAGCTTAGACCTGTATCATCTCTGTCGCAGAGGATAGACGAAGCAAGAAGGCTTGGGGTCAAGAACATAGTTCTTCCTTCAAGCTGTAAGAATGCCGTTAAGGATACGGGCAACCTCGAGTTCTTCTTCCTTGACAACGTATCGGAGGCTACAGATGTCCTTTTCTCATAAGAAACTGTATGTGATATTCCCTGCTGCAGGATCCGGAAGCAGAATGCGTTCGGACAAGAACAAGCTCCTTCTTGAAGTCGGCGGACGAACCGTAATAGACAGAACTCTCGGGGCTTTCAATGAATTTGCGCAGAACAACGGTCTCGAGCTTACCGGCATACTGGTGGTAAGTCCGGGATCTGTCGATCAGTGGCACGATTACATTACAAACGAATTGGGATATACATTCATTAGAGATATCATCGAGGGCGGCGCCACGAGAACAGATTCCGTAAGAAGCGGTGTTATGTGTCTTGATGCTTCCGACTTTGATGAACCCATCGAGTCTGACGATATTGTTTTTATCCACGACGCGGCAAGATGTATGATTGATCAGGATTCAATAAGAAGATGTTTCGAGGCAATGCAGTCTGAGAACATGAAAGTATGCGTCTCAGGCGTTAAAACGAAGAACACAATCAAGATGGTAAAGACCGCACAAGACGGATCCGTAACAGTTGAGTCCACTCCCGACAGAGATCTTCTTTATGAAGTTCAGACACCCCAATGCTTCAAAGCTGCAGTCCTTATGGATTGCTATGAGCGTGCGGCGCAGGAAGAATTCGAAGCGACTGACGATACCGCTTTGGCGGAACACTACGGTATAGAAGTCAGTATCATCGAAGGGTCATACTCAAACATCAAGATAACAACCCCCGAGGATATCCTCATTGCGCAGTCACTTCTTCACATTCAGAATTAAGCAAGCGTCATAAGAAGTCTTCATTCACCGCAATCCAGATTACTGCTTCCCTTTCCTGAATACGATAAGCTTACTTAACACGTAATTCAGGATAATTACTATGACGTTCGCGCAGGCCTTAAGGATGACTTCCGGTCCGTGCATCAGATCGACACCGATATACATGATCACAAGTTCAACACCGAGCGTTGCAAGACGTGCTGCCATGAACTTTATAAGCTCGGGGATAAACGTCGCAAGCTTCATATCCTTGCTGTCGAATACATAAAGCTTGTTCGTTATAAATGCAAACAGCACAGCTACAACCCACGCGATGATTACACTAGGGATGTTGGGTATACCAAAGACCTTTAAGCAAAGAGCATAAGCAGCGATATTGATTATCGTCGTCAGCACGCCGAAGATGCCGTAGAGGATTATCCCCTTATATTTCTTAATAAGCTCGATTATCTTATGTATCATTCTTTCACCTTATCTTCCAAGATATAACTTAACCAGCATGTAAACCATGACAAGTGTCATGATCACATAAACATTGGTGCATGTATTGATGGCAGCCGTGCGAACCTTCTCATCCGCGCCTTCTCTTGACTTGTGAAGTCCGAACTTGGTTACAGCCATCAGGATCAGGATAATGACCGGGAAGAAATACCTGCCCTGTATTCCGTAAATCACACCGGACCCCGAAGGAGTATAACTTAAAAGCATCGCAGGTGTAATAAGAAGCGACAGAACGAAGATAACTGCAAAAGCAACCCTGTCGCTATGCCTAAGTTCGAGCTTATCCTTCTCGAAAGTCGCGAAGACAAATGCCGCAAGCACGCTGCCAAAGACTGTAACGAGCAGGAATACCGACTCGAGATAACTTAAGTACATACCGAAGGCTTCCTCTACGAAGTGATCCGAGTACATAAAGAAAGTTCGTATTACCATTCTTAAGTACTGTTCGGGATTGTCGAAAGCAAACTGCGTCATCATGTTACCGCTGTTCTCCTCGCCGAACTGGAACAGTTCATCGGAAGGAAGAAGTTTATCAAACAGCAAAACAGAGAACAGTGCGGACACGATAATTCCGACTGTGGTAAGTACGGACTTTCTGTCCTTCTTTATAAGAAGCAGCATCAAAGGAAGCAGGAACAATCCGCATCCGCCCTTGATTGAACCTAATAAGAAAGCCCAGATAACAGCTTCGATAATTGAAGCACGGGTTACTTCCGAGCGCAGTTTCAGGAAGATCGCTACGAAGTTTAAAGAGACGATTATGACCATCGCATCATATGAGAACGAGCTGCTCATCATGACAGATACCGGAAGCAGTGCAAGGGCTGCAAACAGGCTCTTACCTACAGGCGTATTTCTTATCGCACGGAGGCATCCCAGAATATAAGCCGCCAGAATAAACAATCTTGCAAGTATAACCGCAAGTGTGGAACTTAATCCGAGTAACCTGCCTATCGCAAGCCCGATTCCCTGAGGAAGCCAGTTGATGACAGAGTAGTACTCCATCTTGATCTCGTGAGGAATGAGATCTGCTATCGTGGTATCACCTGTGCTTGCTCTTAACCCCTCCACCATGGAAGCGACACCGTCAATGTCGGGCTTGCGCTCAGTCCACCAGCTTATGCCGTTATAGTAGAAAGCATCACATGTTCTTGCAAACCATTCCCGGTCACCGTTGATGCCCAAAAGAAGATTAGATACGCGGTAGCTTGCAAGGAAGTGAGCCCCCGAATCCGGAACATTCCAAGGCTGCATGAAGATGAAGTACACGATGGAAAGCGGGATGACCGTCACGAGGAAGAACCTCTCCACGTCAAGCTTCGCGCTCTTGCGCATGATATCGAGAGCAACAAGATACATGATCATGAGAACAATGATCGCTGTCGCGATCTTTACACCGAGGTCAGTATCACGGATGCCCGCGAAAGTAATCTGCTTAACACCTGTCTCATCAGGAGAAGATGCAAGTTCCACATCAAGAGCCTTCTCGGATGATGTGTTTGTGATAGACAATGAGTACTCACCGTTCTCGTAGTACCTTAAGCCCGAGGATGAATCGGAAGTTCTAAGCAGCATGCAAAGGCGTCCGGTGGATACACGCCAGTTATGCGATACAGGGATACCGTCAAAATAGGTGGTACCCGTGGTGTTATTAACAAGTGTCACAAGATATTCGGATGCATTCTCACCTGTCGTGAATATCTCTAATCCCTCAAACGGATTGCCCTCATAAGAGAACGTGTAATAAGAAGTTGCTCCGGGTGCTACCGTATCCCACACCCCCGTATCCGATGGAACACTCTTAACCGCAAGTCTCGTTCTTACCGAGGGGAAGAAATCGAACTGGAATATAAACAAAACGAGCATTACAACAACACCGCTTACGACTATCTTCGGAACACTAAGATCGAGCATGCTTCCAAAGACAGCCATGGAAACTGCAGCAGCAATGAAGAGCACAGACATCAGTGCAAACCACTTAAGACACTTCCCTGAATCGTATGTGGTTACGGTGCACGAGAGATTGCCTGTCGATGCGGCACCCACGGCAATACTGTTCTCACCTTCAAACTGCTCGGTGATCCTTATTGTGTAAACACTGCCCTGATTAAGACGGACAGGTTTTGAATCAAAACCTCTTATCGCATTATCGAGAAGTTCGGAAGCGCTCACATGCCATTCGCTTAAGACAGTCTCACCGTCAAGAAACTCGACCTTAACATCACCTTCATTCACGCGTGCATAAGTCGCGAAAGTAACACCGACATTTTTCAGAACCGGATTTGCAGAATCAATAAGAACCTGAAGTTCAACGGGCTGACCGTTCTGAAGCTCGATAAACTGCTCTGTCGGATAGTAAAAAGTACTGTCAGTATAAACTGACTTGGACTGCCAAAACAAAGTCATAAGTATCAGCACGCCCATGACTGCCGACACTATTATCTTTGTTAGTTTCTTCTTGTCGTTAAGATCGATTCTCATAAGCTGTTACTATTCTTCACACAGGCACTTTAAAAGACAAAAGTGCGAACACCTGTATTCCTTCTCCTTTACCGAATCCCGTGAGTCCTTCTCCCGTCGTTGCCGTAATTCCGATCTGCTTCTCACTTAAGCCGAGAAGATCTGCAACCGATTTCTTGATAGAGGGAATGTGATCTTTAAGCTTGGGACGCAGGCACTCTATCGTAAGTGACACATGGATTATCGAAGCTTTATCAAGATACTTCAATGCCTCCTCAAGATAGACCTTGGAATCCTTAATGCCCTTCTCAAGACAGATGACATCCGCAGCACCGCCTAAGATGTTCACGCCTGTATAACCTGAGATTGCATTCGTTATCGCATGAAGGATAACGTCGCCATCGGAGTTCGCCTGAAACTGCCTGTTAAAAGGAACAGGATAGCCTCCGAGCATTATTGAATTCGAGGACGCGTCAAATTCCTCTTCAAGGAATCTGTGGCTGTCCTGTCCTATAGTTGTCAGATAATCGTATTCCATAATCACCTCTCGAGCATACTTAAGTCCGGCACATATCCGTTATCAGACATCCACGCGGACACATCTTCTATACTCCAATAATCATAATCGTAACCGCTGAAGGTGGATACTCTTACATCGCTGTTGATAAGAATGAACTCAGGGTATCCTCCGACATGATAAGCGGTACTTATCTCATCAGCATGAACACCGTCGATACCGATGAACAACACCTGCCCGACCAATGTCTGTGCCAGATCCTCAACTCCTGCAGTAAGGCTCTGGGAACCGTGAGCTGACGAGGAATAAAAGTACAGACACACCGGTATTTCAGACTGTGATGTCAAACCGTTAAAATCAGTAACCGTCCTGTACTGTATACCGCAGACACCTTCATCCTCGCCTTCAACCTGCTCCCACACATATGCACTTACGGGAGCTGTGTAGTCAATGTTCCCGAGATACTGCTCGTACCCGGTCTGTGTGGGTTCCGTCTCCTGTTCGCAACCCGCAAAGAATGTGAAGCAGAAGGTCAAGGCAAGGACAGTTGTTACGGTTTTACGCATCATAGGAGTGCCGTTACCGCCTGTGCCGCTTTATCAAGCATGCCGTCAGTATTAACACTCTCGGTCTTTCCAGAATCGACGAGTGCGGTCACGGAAGGGTCAAGCGGCATCTTATCGAGCAAAGCTATGCCGTGCTGCGACAGTGTCTCGAGAAGGACCTTATCGTCACCGAACAACGAGATCTCGTCACCGCAGTGAGGGCACTTAACATAAGCCATGTTCTCAACAAGACCTAAGATATTTACATTCATCATCGAAGCCATGTTGCCGGCCTTCGACACAATCATCGATACGAGTTCCTGAGGAGTCGACACAAGAATGATTCCGTCAAGAGGAACAGACTGGAAAACGGTAAGCGGGATGTCACCTGTGCCGGGAGGCATATCGATAAGAAGGACATCGAGCGTCCCCCAGTTTACCTCGGTCCAGAACTGTCTTACGAGACCGGACAAAACGGGACCTCTCCAGATAACAGGTGCTGACTCATCATCAAGAAGCAGGTTAAGACTCACGGCCTTGATGCCGCCTTCCGTCTGTGCCGGAACGATATAGTTATCATCTTCTGCCGTTAAGATCCCGCTAAGACCGAATGCACGCGGCACTGAGGGACCTGTTATATCCGCATCCATAATACCGACCTTAAGACCCTTGGCCGCAAGCTTATGCGCGAGAGTAACCGTCACGAATGACTTTCCTACACCTCCCTTGCCGCTCGCAACTCCGATAACACACTTGATATCGGACTTCGGGTTCATCGGCTCTTTCGCAATGCCGTTCTTCTTCTCGCAGGTATCCTGCGAATGACAACCTTCTGCCTGTGGGCAGCCTTCACATGCTGATGACATACATCAATCTCCCTTCATCATTTCATCTTCGAAAAGTTCTTCATCCGAATCCGCACCGAGCATTCCCGCCTCAACCATGATGTCGTTATACTGCTGCTGCAATATCATGATGGACTCGGCATTCTCGTCGCCTCTTCCGAGCCTTAGTCTCGATGCAAGCCTTATCTCCGGAAGCATTAACTTTACCTTGTTTATCGCGGCTTTCGAGGTATTTGCTATACCCGCTTTGCCTTCACTCATATATTTCGCGAGGAGTTCACGTTCCATGGCAAGGTTCTTCTTTTGGAGCTCGTGCTCCTCCCTCCTGTGTGTCGTGAACACTTCACGGAATTCGCTGTAGTCGTTTTGTGTGAGGCTCACGGCAGGAGCTGTCTTTGTCTTGATGGTATCGACAGTACCGTAGATCTGTGAGCCTATCTTATCTGAATATTTCCTCAAGCCGCCTGATACGCTTGCGAGGAATCTTACCTTCTTGTTGAAG
Source organism: Saccharofermentans sp. (assembly GCA_024691325.1). GTDB lineage: Bacteria > Bacillota > Clostridia > Saccharofermentanales > Saccharofermentanaceae > Saccharofermentans. The sequence continues at coordinate 55,797 of JAILNR010000037.1, forward strand.
CCGATAATGGCGGAAACCGTAACTATGATGTCTATGATCGTAAGAACGGAAAACAAGGTGAGGAATCCCCAGAGCGCATAAAGAGGAATTAAATCCGCAAGCTTCATGACAGCGGGGTGAAGCATAAACATTCCAAGACTGCATGCTATTCCCCAGTAGATGGCGAATCTGAGACAGATGAAGCCTTTGAGATTGAACTTATAGTCGGAGTAGTCCCACCATCTTAACCGGAAGATCGCATAAAGAAGAACTCCCGCGATAAGTTCCACCGTCGTACAAACTATTGCAGATCCGAAGAAGAGCATCGGGAACGAATCGGCGAACGGTCTGAAGAACCAGATAACGCAGTAAAACCCGATACCGTAAACGGGACATAAGGGTCCGTTAAGAAATCCTCTGTTAATGAATTTACCTTCGGTAATTCCGTAGTAGATAACTTCAACCACCCAGCCTATGAAGCCGTAGATGAAGAACATGAACAAAGAGACGTCAAACGGAAAAGGCAGCACTGTCATTCCCCTTTAACTGACTTCATGACGTGATAACCGCCTTTGATATCAACGGTCTCACAGTTGCCGAACAACTCGGTAAGTTTCTTCTTCGACGAATCGGCACCCTGCTTTCTTTGCAGGACAACGTAGATAGCCGCACCCGGCTTCATATGAGCGTAGGACTGCTCATAGAAAGCAAAGACAGTTTTCTTTCCTGCTCTTACCGGGGGATTCGTTATTACCGTATCAAACAAAGCATCCTCAGGGATATCGGCAAGCACATCACTTGTCTGCACTTTGAAAGGTTTCTTGCCGTTTAATTCCCAATTCTGCTTTGTAAGTTCCACTGCGCGTGAATTAACATCAACGCAGGTTATATCAAAGAGTGTGAACACCGACTTCATAACGATGCCGACGACACCCCAGCCGCAGCCTAAGTCGAGAAGAGTCTCATCTCTTCCGGGACCTCTTCCTTTGATGTCTTCGATCGCGGAATGCAAAAGAAGATCCGTTCCCTTATCGACCTGAGTCTTGGAGAAAACGGCGGTATCGGTAATGAACTTAAAGTTCTTACCGTCTATTCTGTATTCTATCGTCCTCTTCTGTGAAGGGGTTACGGGTTCTGATTCAAAATACTGCGGCATCAGTCTACCTTCTCTATCAAAGATTTAAGCGCGGGTGTGTGCGTAATTATCAGCATCAGCGGGATACCGATTATCATCATCACAAAAGCCTCGGATACTGCGACCTCCAGCATGGAAACGATCACCGCGGCACCTGTTATCTCACTGCCGGGATCAAGAAGAAGAAAAGGCAGATATCCGCCAACGATCAATCCGTTTACCAATACCGGCGGGATGATGCCGAGGAACTTATTCCTCTTACCGATCAGACGGGAAAGGATTCCTGCTATCAAAGTCGCTGCTGTTCCGCCTATGATGTCTACAGGACCTAAGTTAGACGGATTAAGAAGATTTGCAAGGAAACATCCGAGGGACACTCCGGGGATATAACCGAATGCAAAGATGGGAAGAACGGTCAGGGCTTCAGCGAGTCTGAACTGGATGGGGCCGAATGCATACTGCGCTACCGGTAAAGTCAGGACAACATAAAGTGCCGCCAGGACTCCCGAGTAAACAACAAGCCTGATCCTCTTCTTGTTATTGTTCATTATCAGATCATTCTCCTGATGCGGTCGTTGATCGATGCGATCGCAGCCGTCTTATGCCAGGGCATTTCAGGACACTGGATAAGTCCTTTCCTTACGGCATCCATGCAGGCCTTGATCTCTACAGCGTAGGAATTAAGGCCTTCCCTTACCGCAGAGTCCACGAGCTCACTTTTATCGTTATAAAGCTCGATCTTCTCATAATCGTTTATGTTTGTGATCTTAATGTATCCGTTCTCGCCTATAACAGAACCGTCCCTGTCAGTAACGGATGCAACCGTTACGAATGAGACTGCCATTGCTCCGTCATGAGGGATCTCAAGAACATAACTTAAGTCCTTCTCTACGCCGGTTGAATACTTATGTGCAAACGCGGATACGGGATCGAGATTCTCACCGAGAATACTTACCGCAAGGTTTGTGGGATAAACACCAAGATCAAGATAAGCTCCTCCGCCCAAAGAAGGATCCGTGATCCTCGGTCTGTCTTCAACATTGTATCCCAGGTTGGACTGAATGTATCTTACGGCACCGATCTTGCCGCTTTCTATCCAGCTTAACATCTTCTTGTGAAGAGGCATGAATGAAGTCCACATGGCCTCGCATACGAACACACCTCTGTTCTTTGCTTCCGTGAAGATGCTGTCGGTTTCCTCGCGGCTCATGGCGAAAGGCTTTTCGACAAGGACATTAAGGTGGTTCTTGATGCACATGATGGCATTCTCATAGTGGAATGTGTTTGGTGTCGCGATGTAAACCAGGTCGATGTCCTTCTGGCGTGTCATCTGCTCGTAAGTGCCGAGTGGCTTTGCCTCGGGGCAGTACTTCTTAACGAACTTTGCCGCTCTGCTTCTCTCTCTTGAAGCTACCGCAACCACGTTTACATCCTCGAGCATGCTTATGCTCTCGATCATCTTTGCTGCCATGGCGCCGCAGCCGATAATTCCGATATTAAACATCATTCCTCTCCTTTTGCTTTAGATTTTTATCTTGTCTAATACAGTCGATATATTCTCGTGGAAAACGAGTCTTGCCATTCTGTCTGCTGAAGTCGCATCGCGGTTGATGATAATGAGATTCTCGCCGCGGAACAGATATGCAAGTGATGCAGCAGGATTAACAACGAGTGAGGTTCCGCCTATTATGAGGCAGTCCGCATTCGCAACGAGTTTCTGTGATTCCTGCCATGCATCGTGGGGAAGGCTCTCTCCGTACAAAGTGACCTCCGGTCTTATGAGACCGCCGCAGATCTTACACTTTGGGATCTGCTCCTCACACTTGAAGATATAGTCCGAAGGATACTTCTTGTGGCATCTTGCGCAGTAATTGCGAAGAGTCGAGCCGTGCACCTCCTGAACGTTGACGCTTCCCGCTTTCTGATGAAGTCCGTCTATGTTCTGTGTTATGACGCCGTCTAATTTGCCGGCTTTCTCCATCTTCGCAAGCTTGATGTGAGCGGCATTAGGCTCGATTCCTTCTCCGTTTAACTTCTGCCTGTAAAACTCGTAGAAAACCTTGGGCTCATCCATGAGGCAGTCGATTGAGAGAAGATACTCGGGAGTGTAGGCATCGAATCTTACGTCGTGCTGGTTATAAAGACCGTCCTTAGACCTGAAGTCCGGTATTCCGCTCTCGGTGGAAACACCTGCTCCTCCGAAGAAGACGATATGCTTCGATTCTTCAATGATCTTGTTAAGCTCTTCGTACTGTGCCGTATAATCCATATTCGAGTTCCTCTCTTGTTTGGATACGTCAGGAATTAACCGTTGAACTTATCCTGCCACGACTTGATCAGTGCTTCATCCTCAAAGTAGTTGATCTTCATGGCATTCTTAACCTCTGCCAAAGTCTTTGCCGCCTCAACACGTGCAGCCTCAGTACCCTTCTTGAGAACGTCAACAACATAAGGGATATCCTTCTGGAGTTCTTCTCTTCTTGCTCTTATGGGTGCGAGTTCATCCTCGAGAACATTAATGAGGAACTTCTTTACCTTAACGTCACCTAAGCCGCCTCTCTGGTAATGCTCCTTCATCTCGTCGAGGCTCTTATGCTCGTTCTCGAACATCTCGAAATGCTCCGGCTTGCAGAAAGCATCGAGGTAAGTAAATACCGTATTGCCCTCAAGTGAACCCGGATCTTCAACACGAAGGTGATTGGGATCCGTAAACATTCCCATTACCTTCTTCTTGATAACATCAGCGGGATCGGACAGGTAGATGCAGTTGCCTAATGACTTACTCATCTTGGCCTTGCCGTCAGTACCCGGAAGTCTCGAGCAAACCTCGTTAGAAGGCAGAAGCGCCTCAGGTCTTACGAGAACCTCCTCTTTATATGTCGCATTAAACTTGTGAACTATCTCCTGTGCCTGCTCGAGCATCGGAAGCTGGTCCTCGCCGACAGGGACGGTCGTTGCCTTAAATGCCGTGATGTCGGCAGTCTGGCTTATGGGATAGCAGAAGAATCCTACGGGGATCGAAGCCTCGAAGTTCCTCATCTGAATCTCTGACTTAACAGTAGGATTTCTCTGAAGTCTTGAGACCGTAACCATGTTCATGTAGTAGAATGTAAGTTCCGTAAGTTCGGAAAGCTCTGACTGAATCAGAATGTTGGACTTATCAGGATCGATTCCGCATGATAAGTAGTCCAAAGCTACCTCGATTATGTTCTCCCTTATCTTCTCGGGATTATCAACATTGTCTGTCAAAGCCTGTGCGTCGGCGATCATGATGAAAATCTTCTCGTACTCGCCGGAATTCTGAAGCTCCACTCTCCTTCTTAAAGAACCTACATAGTGTCCGATGTGAAGCCTTCCGGTCGGTCTGTCGCCGGTCAGGATGATCTTACCCATATCTTCCTCCAATAAATGAAAAGTCCCTTTATTTTAAATAATAAAGGGGTATTTGTAAATAAATATGAACCTTCCGGCAGCCGTCAGAGCAATTCGTAAAGTGAATCCGCGTCTTCCTTCTTGATCACGGGCTTAAGGCTTAAAACCCTGAAGCCTACGGTACCGTTTCCGAACTCGATATAGACCTCGTCGCCTTCCTTAAGCCTTACCGAGGGCTTTGCCGCCCTGCCGTTAACCGTAACACGGCCTGCCGTGCAGACATCGTTTGCCACCTGACGGCGCTTAATTATCCTCGAGACCTTAAGGAACTTGTCGAGTCTCATTCCCTCGTCAGCCATCAGGAACCCACCTGCTTTCTGCCCTTGAGGGCACTCGCGAGCGTAAGGTCATCCGCGAACTCGATGTCGGATCCCATCGGAAGTCCGGAAGCAAGCCTCGTAACCGTAATGCCCGACGGCGATAAAAGCCGCGAGATATAAAGCGCGGTCGCATTTCCTTCAGCAGTCTGGTTAGTCGCAACGATAACTTCCTTGACCTCAGTGTGCTCCGTAAGCCTCGCGAAAAGCTCCGTAAGCGTAATATCGTTCATGCTCATGTTGCCTACGGGGTTATAGACTCCGTGAAGCACATGGTAAAGCCCGTTGTACTCATGCATCCTCTCGAAAGCGGACACATCGCGCGGAGACTCGACAACGCACACCACGCTCCTGTCACGTTTGGGATCGGAACAGATCGGGCACGGGTCGCTGTCAGTAAAGTTCTGGCACACACCGCACCTTTTGGTAAGGCGTCTTGCCTCGGTGATGGCACCTGTAAGTGCATCCGCATCCTCTTTGGACATAGATAAAATATGGAAAGCCAGCCTCTGGGCCGACTTTCCTCCTATGCCGGGAAGACTCCCGAGCTTTGATATCAGATTTTGTACAGATGGTGAGTATCTTGCCATATCAGAAAGGCATCTTAACTCCGCCTGTTACCTTATTAAGCATCTCTGCAGAAGTTGCCTCGAGCTCATCGTTAGCCTGGTTATAAGCAGCTGTGATGAGATCTGCAAGCATCTCGGAATCCTCAGGATCGATAACCTCAGGAGCGATCTCAAGATTATAGATCTTGTGGTCACCGCCTAATACGAGCTTAACCTTATCTCCGCCTGATGTACCGTTAATGCGCAGAAGCTTGATCTCAGCCTGAACATTCTCGATCTCTCTTTGCATCTTCTGTGCCTGCGCCATGAGGTTTCCCATATTTCCCATACCGCCGGGGAATCCCATTCCCTTAAAGCCTTTTGCCATTTTAATTTCCTCCGTTATTGGTTTTCTTTTTCCTGCTTCATTGTATCACAATCCTCGTGATACTCCTGTTCTGTGTTAACATTCCAGATAGCTGACCTGTCAGGATTGCCCGTGATAATACACTTAACAGCCTCGAAGGATGTCATCATGGAATGATCGAGATTGTTGTAACGGTGCTGTCCGTTCCTTCCGACCAGATACAGATTCTCTATCTTATCAAGATATGAGATGAGCGTATCTATTTCGTCATAGGTATCAAAGTACGCAGGATACGCCTTCTTTACCTTCTCCATATGCGAATCAAGAACATCGTCACGGCTCGAGATAAGACCAATCTTAAGCATCTCATCGATACCTAACTTCGAGAACTGCTCTTCCGTCATGTTCCAGAAGTCATCGCCTTCGTTACAGAAGTATTCAAGCCCCACCCAGACCGTATTCTCAAGGTCCTTTACCATATACGGGGACCAGTTGTTATAAATCTGGAAGCGGCCCATCTTTACGTTTCTGTCCTGAACATATACCCAGCAGTCGGGAACGATATTACCGACTGTCTTAAGCTTTGTCTTATTCTCAAGGTTAAGCTTCTTAACAAGCACACCAAGCGTCATGTAATCGCGGTAAGGAAGACCCGCCGCTATTCTCGCAGGTTCGGAAGGAACATCATTCATTCCTCCCACAAGATCTTTTATCGGCATCGAAGAGATGAAGCAGTCACCTTCACACACGGCCTCCTGACCGTCCTTCTCATAGGTAAGAGATACGATCTTATTGCCTTCCTTTTGAAGCTTTGTTACCTTGGCGCCTTTGATTATCGTTCCACCAAGTTCGCACACTCGGCTTGCCGTCACATCCCAAAGTTCTCCGGGACCTAACTTCGGATACTTAAACTGCTCGATAAGGGAAGTGTTCACCTTTCTGTTAGACACATGGAAGATCTTACCGAAGACATCTTTCAATATGCCTCCGATGGAAAGACCTTTTGTCCTCTGAGCGCCCCACGAGGCATCGATCTCACTCGGGTGCCGTCCCCACAGATTCTCCGTGTAGTATTCGAAGAACATGGAGTAGAGCTTTCTTCCGAACGAATTGATATAGAAGTTCTCGAGGTTATCCTCGGGGAGCTTGTGCATCATTGCACCAAGATAGCTGAATCCGCACTTAAATGTATTCACAAGTCCCATATTCTTGAATGTCTGGAACTTGAGTGAAATCGGGTAGTCGTAGAACTTACCGTCAAAGAAAATGCGCGACACCCTGTGCCTTGTCAACATAACCACATCTTCTGAAGCCGGATCGGGGCCGTTGCTTGCAAGAGGGACCTCGCGGCCGAGCATGACATCATCTTTCGAGGGGGCTCCCTGCAAAGGCATCATCTTCTCCCACCACTCGTTTACCTCGGGGGCTTTGGAGAAGAAGCGGTGACCGCCCATATCCATGCGGTTTCCCTTGTAGTTAACGGTCTTGGAGATGCCTCCAAAGCAGTCGGATTCCTCGAGGACAACTACCTCGTACTCATCCGACTTTGTAAGCAGCTCATATGCTGCCGTAAGACCCGCAGGGCCCGCACCTATTATCAATACTTTTTTCACTTAACGGTTTCCTCTTTCCTTAAGAAGAAGATCAGTATCAGCGGCACGATAAACACCGTGTAACTGAAGAATCTCGGGCAGTCGTTAAAGCCCGTGAGCAATAACGCAGTACCGAAGTTATACGTCAGCACAGGCAAAGCGAAAAGGATCTTTTTCCAATCCTTAAGTGAGCTTAATCTGCACTTGGATAACATGGTGATTATAACAATCAAAACGGCAACACCCAAATAAAGAAAGATATGGGGAAAGAAATCCTCTATCAAACTGTGGTAAGCGTAGAAGAAACTAAGCATCGGAGATTTATCCGGAATCTTCGGGATAGCAAAATAGTTATCCACTACAAAGGGTGTCACATCCGTATAGTGCGGATCGGTAACTGTATATATGCCTTCCGTAAGTCTTACAACAGCCGCGGCACTTACTTCAGGCGACTCATTAAAGCACCTTGCCATCATATCAACTATTAAGGATGTATCGTATTCCTCTATGGCATCGAGACGCGCTTCCTGAACCCACTTGATTGAGTTGAAGTTTCCCGACACATAGTACTCGTCCCACGCTTCACGCGGAGCAAAATTGTAAGCAAATTCGAGAATGTCCTCATCGAGAAGCTCCGGTGTATATGTGACTGCATCACCTATGACAGTTAACGGAAGACCCACAGTCTCGACCTGTCGTCTCGGCGGATTCTCAACACCGATAAGCGAATAGAAAGGACCTTTGATCACGGCAAACAAAGCAATCACCGACAGTATCAAAGCAATAAACTGTTTCTTCGGGATTATGAAAAACAAAGCTATCAGAAGCGGAACCGTGAACAGCACCGCATTATGTCTGAATATGTTCGTGAGCGTAAAGACGGTCACGAATACGATCAAGTTTGGAATCTTCTTTATCCACTGTCCCTTGGTCATGTATATGTTCAGAGAATAAGCCATTAGAAGTATCACGCCGATAGCAAAAGCAACATCCTTCCACGCATTAAGAGCAAATCCAAGAAGAGGATTTAAAAAAATGTACAGCATACAGGCCACGGTATATTTACTGCCTGCGTACTTATATACGGTTTCAAAACCGTATCCCAAAGCAAGTGCGAAGTAAACAGCCTGAAACAGGATTATCGAGCCTATCCATCCTTCGGTTAACTTGATGGGAACATAGATGAACATCAACGTCTGCAGCGCAGGGTGCCAGTCAGAATATCTGCCGTCGACATACTGCTCCAACTGGGCCAATGCATCGTTACCGAATCCGCCGGGATAGTATGCTATGTATGTAATAAACAAAACAGCCAGCGGAACACCGTAAAACAGAAGCTTAAGCTTCCATCCGGAAAGTTTCTTAAATCTGTTTTTATCATCAACCGTAATCTTAGAAAACAGCGATATAAGCAAGGGCGATATGGTAAGTGAAAGGGCAATCAAAAGGATTGAACCTAACACAAGATACGGCATACAGAAGTACTTGCTTGCAACGATATTGGTTATAAGAATGAAAGACAGATAAAGGGCCAATATTATCGTATTGGCCTTCTTATCTTTGTATGTGGTTTTTATAAGATCAAGCAAGCGCTCCATTACTGATCACCGAAGTGTATCTCAGTGTTGAGTCCGGCTTCACCAAGACCTTTTATAAAGTCCGCTGCCGGATCGGAGGCTCCGCCTGCAAAGTCTATAACAGGAGTCTCCTTCTTCTTTTGTTCCTCGGCATACTTCTTTTGCATATTTGCAAACTGTCTCGGGGTACATGAGAAGACATGAACAATGCCCGGGATTCTGCCCTTGATCATGGAACACACTCTCTTAAAGCCCTGGTCTTTACCGAGTTCCCTTGCATCATCAGTGTTATCACTGTTAATCGTAATATAAGCTCCCTCGCCCAGGATATTAAGAGCGGCTTTTTCAAGCACAATCCCGAGATCTTTATCGGACTCATAAACTTCCGTTCTTATCTCAAGCCAGATCTTACGGGGATCGGATTCTTCAACACTCTTCTTTGCCCTGACGATAGGTGACTGATCCACGGCAGTGGAAAGCGCACTTCTTCTGGTCTCCCCGATCCTTCCGGTCGGTGCCTGGAGATCATCATCCTCCTCGACCACAGAGGAGTACTCTTCCTCCTTATCACTTTCGGAAGTCTCCTCACCGAGCTTTAAATCATCTATCGAGATATCATCAAGAACCGAGTCCGACAGATTAGCAAATATGCCAACCTTCGGGGCCTTGCCTGCATCATTGTCATCAAAGAAAAGTCCGATCTGATTCTCCATGGGCTTATCTTCTTCATCTATGGGCTCTTCAACAGCGGGAGCCACGGGCGCATCGGGAACAGGAGTCACAGGCTCCTGGGCAGCCGCGAGCTTCTCCTCTTCCTTAGATTCTTCTTTCTTCGGTTCTTCTGCCTTGGACTCTTCCGCTTTAGGCTCTTCAGTTTTGGGTTCTTCCTCTTTCACAGGTTCGGAAGTCTTCTCAGGCTCCTTCTTCTCTTCGGAATCTGCCAGACCTCTTGCTATCGGAGGAATACCGCCCTTCGAGAACACTGACGGCTTCTTTGTAAGTGCATCAAGACTCGCCTTCATATCTTCAAGAGTTGAAGTAACAGGCTCCTCTGCCGCCTCAGCTTCCGCTTGAGCTTGCTCCCCGTCCGTTTTTTCCTCTTCAGGTTCTGCCACAGGAGAGGTGACGGGAGCGCTTTCCTGTTCAGAAATACTCTTCGCGGCCTTAGCCTGAAGCTTCTCAAAATCAGGAATGACAAGGGGAGCTTCCTCCATCCTTACCTTTCTTCCGCACAGTCTCATCATGGCGATCTCAAAACTTGTTCTTACGGAAGGCGACCACTTAAGATCTGAAACTATCTTCGAGAATGATGACACAAATCCGACCAAAGTCTGCGAATTCGTCATATTCGCGGTCTCATACATCCTCTTTAGAGTCTTCGCCGAAGCAGTAACAAGCTGCGAAGGATCGGGAACCACTCTTAATACCAGCAGATTTCTGAAATAATCTGCAAGGTCCAAAGTAAACTGTATAAAATCTCTACCGCTGTCAGACAATTCCTTGCACTTTCCCGGTAGCTGATCAAATCTTCCATTGATGAGGATCTGGGCAAAATCAGCGATAAAGTCGATATTTACGGTACCCGTCATCTCCTCGATAGACTCGGGAGTGATGGTAAGCCCCGATGCCATGGCTGACGCCTGATCAAGGAAGGAAATCGCATCTCTCATGGCGCCGTCACTCATCGATGCGATGAGATCAAGTGCATCCTCCTGCGCCTTTATCTTCTCTTCCTTGCAAATATAAGCCAGTCTGCTCTTTATGGCATTCGTTGATATTCTTCTGAAATCAAACCTCTGGCACCTCGACAGGATCGTGGGCGGGATAGCATGAGGTTCAGTAGTCGCGAAAAGGAATACGGCGTGTGCAGGCGGCTCCTCCAAAGTCTTTAAGAGGGCGTTAAAGGCCTCCGCCGTTATCATATGGACCTCGTCGATTATATAGACCTTATACTTCGCACGTGACGGAGCGTAACTTACTTCCTCACAGATGCTTCTTATGTTGTCTATACTTCTGTTAGACGCGGCATCGATCTCGATAACATCCATAAGGGATCCGTCAAGGATGCCCTTACACGTGGGACACTCATTACAGGGATTGCCGTTTACAGGATTCTCACAGTTGATAGCTCTTGCAAAGACTCTCGCGATAGAGGTCTTACCTGTACCCCTCTGTCCGCAGAAAAGGTAGGCATGACCTATCTTCCCCGTAAGAACGGTCTTGCGAAGGGTCGCAACAGCAGCCTTCTGCTCAACGATCTCATCGAAGTTTCTCGGTCTGAACTGTCTGTAAAGAGCCTGGTATTCCATGTTCATCCCCCGTAAATCAAAAAGCTCGTATCATCTGAACTGCAGCCGGGCAGGCACCCTCGCGGCACAAACGAAAATCCGCTTACTGCTGCTTCCTTCCGGACCTGACAGGGTTCACGGGATCGAATTGCACGAGACCCGATCCCGGCCACAGCTCACATGGTACGAACTGTGGACTATAATACCATAAAAGATTTAAGATTTATACCTCATCGATCCCGAGGTCAAAATCATCGGACGCATCTATGCCGAGTATCCTGTCAGACTCCTCAGAATCAATGGTGGCAATGCCCTTCATCTTCTTCCTCATAATCCTGGTTCGGTTCTGGATCTCCTCAGTAGCCTTATATGCGGTATCCATCTTCTTCTGGGCATCCTCGGCAGCCTTCTCAAGCTTATCGATCTGAGCCTTCGTCGCCTCAAGTACCTTACGGATCTCTTCACTCTTCTGATTTATAGCCATCTGCCTGAACCCGACAGATATGGTATTAAGTAAAGCCATAATGGTGGTCGGACCCGCGATCATTACTTTCTTCTTCTGGCACTCTTCCGACAGCCCGTTGATCATCAGGACCTCTGCATAAAGGCCCTCTGTGGGAAGATACATGATCGCATAATCGGATGTATTCGGCGGATCAAGATACTTATCGCTTATCTTGCCCGCTTCATTCTTTATCCTGTCCTTAAGTTCAGCTCGCGCCTCCTTCAAAGCCGCTTCATCAGCATTGTTGGCAGCCTCGGCGATCCTGTTATAGATATCCGCAGGGAACTTCGCGTCAATCGGAAGAAGACAGAGATCTTTCCCGTCTTCCCTGTCACGGGGAAGCCTTATCGCGAATTCGACACGGTCCGAAGAACCGCTCTTCGTCGCGATATTCTCCTCGTACTGTTCGCGTGCGAGAGTCTGCTCGAGTATTCGTCCAAGCTGGACCTCACCCCAGTTTCCTCTCGTCTTAACATTACTTATGGTACGGTTAAGACTGGTTACTCCGGCTGATAACTGCTGAAGTTCACCAAGACTCTTATACAGATTGTTCATCTGCTCACCGACCTGCTTAAAGTTCGTGTCGAGCCTCTCGTTCAAGGTCTTATCGAGCTTCTCGTTTACGGTACCCCTGATCTCATCAAGCTTCTTCTCATTAGATTCAGTCATCGCACGTATCGACTCCTGCAAGACCTTGGATACATCAGTTGAAAGTTTGTTTATCGACTCGTTCGTAGTCTTCTGGACATCGAGCAAAGTCTTGTTCTGACGGTCAGCACTCTCATTCATCTCCTTACGGAATTCTATAAATGAAGTATTCTGGGATCTCGTAAGACTTTCAAGTCTCGCTGCCTGGTCCTCACGGCTCTGCTTAAGAGTACCGGCGATAGTATCCTGCATGTTCCTGTTCTGGGAATACTGGTTCTTGGACATGAGCTCGAACTGGCCTGAGATGACCTTAACGGCTTCCTTACTCTCATCGAGCTTATCTATGACCGCGTCGAACATCTCCTGATCCGATTCGTCAGTATCGGCTTCACCAGCCTTACGGACAATAACAATATTGATAATACCTATAATAATAAGAACCAATATAAGTGCCAAAATAATATAATCAATCATATAATGACCTCCACAGGGTACATATTAGCCCAATATATGAACCATTAATCGGACATTTGATTTTATGGATTTTTCAGGGAAAATAGTGAGGCACGAACGAGGGGTTGTTCGTGCCTTAAAGGAGGGTGTTATGAAGTTAAGGAACATTATTGATAACAACCATATATTAACACCCAAAAATTTTCGTTTATTAAGAAAAAGTGGCAAAATATAGGCAAAATTGAAAGTGAGGCCAAAATGGTACTTGAAGGACGCACATTTACAGGCAACAGACTGCTCAAGATCCACGAGATAAGATACGAGAATCCTGATGTCAGCTTTTCGAGGGAGCTAAGCGAAGCCCTCATTATCCTGTGCCGTGAGATGGATGTGCCCGTTCCCATGTGGATGAAGAAGAACACGCACGAATTCGCGGCTTTTCACATAACCGTGTTCTTTGACGAGCAGTACCCTGAGAAAGTTGATTTTGAAAGATTTCAGATAAAGATGACGGATTAATCGCCCGTTGTTCTGAAGATGATCTCGCCGGGATAAACCATGTCGAGCTGTGATCTTGCCACATTCTCAACATAATCGGCATCACGTCCGGCTACACCCCTTGCAAGGATATTGTTATTGCGGTCTTCGAGAGCCGCCTTCTGTGCCTCGAGGTTAGCCTTCTCCTGTTCAAGTCTGATGCGGGACATCCTTACGTCGTAGTACTTGGTTGCACACATAACTACAACGACAACAAAAGCAAGGCAGATGATAGTCATCGGCAAGGAGAATCCTCCCTGTCTTCTTCTCATCCTTCTTGGAGCCTTTGTCTTAGTAATCTCACTCATACCGTTATTTTAGTTTAAAACATCCCCTCAAAACAGCACTCGAAAAGCTTTTTAACCATACTGTAATAATGGCTGTGTGCTACAATCTCACTATGGGTTCAAAAGACGTCTATTCATCAAGGTCTCTTCCCGTCACAGTGCGTGACATGAAGATCACCGCATATATAGCCTTTCACGACGATTTAAGGCAGAAACCGGACAGAAGCGACAAGACTTATGCCGAGATCGTGCTTGAAGGAATCCGTAAATACTGGTCAGAACCCGGGTTTGACGTCGAACTTATCGAATGCGGGTTAAAAGACAAAAGACCTCATGTAAATGTATTGCCTGCAAAGCTTACGGGCACGAGTTATGTCATGAGCCGCTGGTGGCGATGGGGATGGGGACCGCTAAGGTGCGCAATGCACCCGGAGTCATTCATGCTTAACTGGTCGCTTAAAAACCCGGGCAACATACATATGAATCTGAGAGTATTCAGATCCGAGAGTTCATTCATGCGCATAGCCGCACACGAGTTCGGGCATGTTCTTGGTTTGGGTGATGCGTACGCTGCCCACTACCGCTACTTCTATGAGGCCCCCGGAACCAGGAACTACATGATGAACAGAAACGAACGCGTATCCGAAGAAGAAGTGGCCATGGTGCTTAAAGCTCACAGCACCGGAAAGATGCAGTATTTCCCGATGAAGTTCTCTTTAAAAAGGTACATCAACGGATTCAAAAAGAGCCGCTGATAACACCGATCCGGCAAATATAAACTGTTTGTTAAAACTACACAATACGGCCCGATAAAATTGAAAATTTCTTTTATAAGTTGTATGATAAAGCCACGACGATTAACAAACGGAATGGAGGCCCTATCGTATGAAAAAATGTCCCGATTGCGGAATGGTAATTGCCAACCAGGCTATCAGATGTCCCAAGTGTAAATTCAATTTTGCTGAAAGTTCAGATACAAGCGGAGTAGCAGTTCCTGCTGAAGCAGCTGCCGTTTCCGCCGCAGCTACAGGTGTTGCATCTGCTCCTAAGGGCGGTGCAGGAATCATGCCTATGGTAGATGTTACTGCAAGTAATGTTGACGAGCTTTACAACCAGCTTAAGGCTGCAGTCGTTAAGAGAAAGACTGAATTTGATCACTTCATCGACTTCCTTGAGAACAGAACAAACTGGCTTTCTGCTCCCGCAGAGCTCGAGGGACCTTTGGCTATCGAGAAAGGTCTTCTTATCAGAAGCGTTGCTGTTACAAAGCAGCTTTTGAGAATAAAGGATACGATCATGCCCCAGCTTGATGAGGAATCAGCTATCATCATCGGTCTGTTCCATGATGTAGGTAAGGTCGGTATCGAAGGTAAGCCTTACTTCCTCGTTAAGGAAGCTACAAGCACAAGTGCCGCATCAGCACTCGGACTTTCCTTCTCAACACGTATCTCGGCAACTCCCGATACAGCTGCCAAGAACTCTTATTCCATCAATCCCAAGCTTGTTCACATGCAGATCGGCGTAAGAAGCCTCTATCTTGTTTCACAGTATATGCTCCTTTCTGACGATGAGGCACAGGCAATAAGCTATGCATCTGAAGTTGCAGCATTGAGCGGTAACCTTTCTCCTTACACATTGATCCTGAAGACAGCTATCGATCTTCAGACAACTGTTTATGAGAATGCTGATACTGTTGCTAACTACAGCTTCACAGTAATAGAACCCAAATAATTCTTTCTTTATACTCCATTTCTTTTCCCCGCCGCTTATCTTATTAACGGCGGGGTTTCTTTTGAAGGAGATTCATGGATTCACTTAACGACAGACTTAAAAAATATCAGGACAGCAACATGACACGGATGCATATGCCGGGGCATAAAGGCAATCCCCAGCTGGTGCCTTCGTATTACGCGGATGATCTTACCGAGATTGAAGGACTCGATAATCTTCACTGTCCCACGGGCGTTCTCAAGAAGCTTGAGGAAGACGCAGCAGGTCTTTGGGGAGCACAAGGTGCCGTTTTATCGGTTAACGGAGCTACTGCACCGATACTTTCTGCCGTAATGACGGCATCTTCCATGGGAAAGATCCTGGTCGCTTCGAACTGTCACATGTCGGTGTGGCACGCTTTGGAACTGTCGGGGGCGGACTTTAAGATCTTAGACCCGATGACCGATCCGACATTCCCGTTTTGTCTGTCGATAGACCCTTCGCTGGTTGCATCGGAACTCGAGGAAGACCCTGCAATAAAGACTTTGATCATCACCTCCCCCACCTATGAAGGCGTGGTAAGCGATGTGAGCACAGTCTACGAGATAACAAAGGAGCATGGAGCCACACTCATCGTCGACGAGGCGCATGGTGCACACTTAGGACTTAACGGGCTTTTCCCGCCGTCTTCAGTTGCCGACATCGTCATCAAGAGTATCCACAAGACTCTCCACGCGCCCACCCAGACAGCAGTTCTTCTTAACTTCTCGGACAGAATCGATATGACACTCGTACGCCATTACATGGATATCTTCGAGTCGTCAAGCCCATCGTATCTTCTCATGTCGGGCATCTGCCGAGTGGTCGCAGACCTCAAGACAAATCCGGAGATCACAGAGCCCTGGGTCAAGTCTCTTATCATCTGCCGTGAGGCGCTGAAGGATAGATTAAGCCACCTTTCCCTGTTCGACTACCCGTCTGTCGACCCGTCAAAGCTGGTTATCTTATGCAGCGGAGTTATAACGGGAACTGACCTTGCCTCGAAGCTTAAAGAAAACGGAATCGAGATCGAGGCCGCTTTCGACACACACATTATCGCCATGACGGGAATCGGGGATAACGAAGGCACCCTCACACGCTTTAAAGATGCCCTTCTTAAGATCGACAGGGATCTTCAGGGCAGTGTCAGCAGGAATTACCCCCACTTCCTCCCTTCTAACCGGGAAAGCTTATCCATGCCCATAAAGGAAGCGGTTTTGTCGCAAACTGTAACTATCCCCAAGGAAGATTCTGTAGGAATGGTAAGTGCCCAGTATGCTTTCAAGTACCCGCCCGGAATCCCGGTAATCCTTCCGGGACAGGTAATAACAGAAGACCTTATCCCTCTTATTCCCTATAAGATGCTTAAGGTAGTCTGCGGTTGATATTTATTCTGATATTATCTCCCCTATACTACGTATATACTCTGGTAACTGACGGTCCCTATTCTCAACCCATTCTCCATCTACTAATTCTATGCAAAAAGTACCTATATCATCAGATTTAATCCAAACTGCATCTCTGTCATATTCCCAGACCGTGCCGTGATACCCTGTAGAACAAAATGGCTCGAGTTCATATACCAATTCATCATCTATTGATGTGTAAATACGAATATTGACCTTACCATCCTCATATTCTTGAGTCAGGTAGTAGGTCAAGTCAAATGAATATTGTTCCAAGGAACAAGCATTTGAAAAGTATTCCAACTGCTCGAAATCGTCATATTTAGTTTCTAAATAATCCGGTAATTTACGTTTCCAATTCTCAACCCATTCACCATTTACTAATTCTATACAAAAAACACCTATATCACTAGATTGAATCCAAAACGCATATCTATCATTTTCCCACACCATGCCGTAATAATCCCATGAACGACATGGCTCAAGCTCACATATCAACTCATCATCGGTTGATTTATATATACTAACGAAGACCATATGACAGTTTTCCTTATCATCATATTCAACCGATTGAATCGAGTAGTACTTTCCGTCATAAGAATATTGTTTC
>JAILNR010000021.1 GCA_024691325.1 Saccharofermentans sp.
AAAAATCTTGTTAGGGTTCCCCTAAAACCCGCTTCGTTTTTCCAAATGAAGAAACTATCGTGATGAGAGTTCAAAAGGGTCTCAGGGATTCCCTGACAAGTTCATCCGTGTCTGAACTGAACGTTCAGACGCGTTGCTTGCTAAACCTATTCAACTGTTATTTAAGAGATAGTTCTCATGACTCTTCTTCTCTCGTAATATGAGAGTTTTATCAGACGGTCGTGAGCTCCTTTAAGCGCCTCGAAAGTGATATTGTTCAAGGCAAGTCTCTCGGCATTACAGTTAAGCTTCAGCTTGAGTCTGTAAGGTGAAGTGAGAAGGTTAAGCGTCTCGCAAAGTTCTGTCGCCGTCCCCTTCCACTTCTTGTTAACCGGATTTACGAATGAGATTATCTTCTCGATATCAGGATCGAGAGGCTCAAGAAGAGGTTCGGTATCACTCTTAACATAATCCCACCTAAGGGTGTTCTTGTTACGGACGACCTCTATCCTCTGCTCGACTTGATCTCTTCCGCGTATCTCGATATACGCAGTTCTGGCATCTTTGCTTCGTGTGAGGGCAATGGCACCATCAGCAGCACCAAAGATTCCGTTTGTTCCGGAAATGCGGTCGAAGCTGTTGTCCGCCGCTTCCTTACGGAAGTGGTGGACCAGTATTATGCAGACATCCTTATCGACAGTAAGATCCTTAAGCTTTCTTATATCGTCATAGTCACTGCCATAATGGCAATCGACTGTGTTCCTCGTAGTTTGGAAAGTATCTACGACGATAAGACAAGGGCTGTCATCTTTATCGATAAAGTTCGAGATGAAGGTCTCGAGACCATTGTCGATCTTCATGGCTTCTGTGGAGAAGTACAGGTTATTGCTCATGGCATCAGCGCCGAACATCTTCACGGTTCTATCCTGTAGTCTCTGCATACCATCTTCGTATGCAAGATAAAGGCAGCGGCCCTTGCGGACTTCAAGATTCCACATCGGTTCTCCTCTGCTTACCTGATACAAAAGCTGCAATACCAGAAAACTCTTGCCGACTTTGGGATCACCCGCCAAGATATAGACTCCCGGATAAAGGAAGTTCTCAACTAATGCTTTCTTACGTGGCAATTCTGCATCCATAAGCTCTCCAAAGCTGAAGAAAGATGATGAAATCTTGTCTTCGCTCTCGTTTTCCTTTACAATGTTCATACGGTTAATGGACTGCTCCTCTGCTGCGCCAACAGCATTTACGGGGGCAGTTATTATTTTGTCTTTATTCATTTTGCTTTCCTTTCATCTGTTCCAAAGTATTAATGAGTGTATCTACCGTTTCCTTCAGATACGGATCGATGGTCTGTGCGTTACGGATCTCACGCTTAAGTTCAAACACTGCATAACGGGTCTGTTCCAAGATCAACTTGAAGACTCTGGAATTGGGGATTACCGTTATATCCCGATTCAACACTCTACTGATCAGGTAGTCCTGCTTAGTCAGTCCCGACATCGCGACAGCTCTGTTTATCTCTTCGGCCTCCTCTTCCGAAGCGTGAAAAGTAACATGCTTATTCCTCCACCTGCCGTGACGGTCATAGATCCTCTTAGCCATATCAATACCTCCTCGACATATTCAGTTTTTCTGCCATCTGGGTTTGCACGGTCGGGAACATGTGTGCATATCGGCATGTGATCGTGATGCTTTCATGGCCCACTCTTTCCGCTATCGCCACGGGAGAGAACCCCATATGGATCAACAGGCTTACATGGCTGTGGCGGATATCGTGGATCCTGATCTTCTTAACGCCGGATAACTTAGAACCGCGATTCATCTCGTGATGAAGAAAATGCTTAGTAACAGTGAAGATCCTCGTATTATCGTCAAGCTCATAGAACATAGACAGATAATCCTTTATCTCCTCACAAAGGAAATCAGGGAGCTTGATAGTTCTGTTACTCTTCACTGTCTTAGGTTCCGTTATAACATCTTCACCATTGATCCTCTGATACGACTTATTGATCCTCAGAGTCTTGTTATCAAAGTCAAAATCACTTGGAGTAAGAGCAAGCAGTTCACCTTCACGAACACCTGTCCAATAGAGGACCTCGAACGCATAGTACGCCGATGGTTTGTCCATGATCGCACGGGAAAATTTCCTGTATTCTTCCTGCGTCCAAAAGAGCATCTCCTTCATCTCGCCACGACCAAAGTTACCGGCAAGACGAGCCGGATTACTCTTTAACCCGTAAAACCTGACAGCATAGTTGAATGCAGCTGAAAGCTGATTGTGGATTGTTTTACGATAGCAGCTGGAAAGCTCTCTGCCGTTCTTGTCTCCAGACTCAAGGAGCTTGTTCTGCCACTCTCTTATATCTTTGGGCGTGATCTCAGATAACTTCCTATTACCCAAGTACGGAAGGATATGATTATTGATGATATTCTCCTTCGTGATAAATGTGTTCCTCTTAAGTCTCGGACGCATCTCATCAAGATACTCTCCTATGAAAGTACTGAATAACATGTTTATATTGCAGGTATCCGAATACTGAAACTCACGCTCCCAGACAAGAGCTTCTCTCTTTGTAAAGAAACCCTTCTTGCACTTCTGCTTGCGCTGCCCGTCAAGAGTTGTATACCAGGCCATGACGTACCATTTCCCTGTTGTCTTATCCTTATAAACCGGCATTTTTTACGCTCCTTTCTCTTCATTGATCTGATCAGGCAAGTAATCAAGTGTTACTCCGAATCGCTCTTCGAAGTACTTCTTATTGACTTTGCCAATCTGAATTACGAACCCCTTCTCCTGAAGTTCGATATTGAGTTCTCTGATAATCCTGTACGCCGTCGGCATAGATACACCTACTATTTCTGCTACTTCCTTGGGTTCCAAGAATACTTTTGTAAATTTACTGATCATATTTAAAATTCCTTTCATAATTCTTCGTTGTTTTCATCTGTACGTTCCCTCATAGATGACTCGAATCATGAGCTGTCTTTTAACTTTGATCTTTTCATAAATAAAGCCCCTTTCTCGGATAAATGAGAAAGAGGCTTATGACTTACAAGTTAGATAAAAAAGGCGTCCGAGTAGATACCGGGAGTTCCTATCAAGGAACTGCCTTCAAATCTAACTCGCACGCCGCCGGTGTCAATCCCGCGCAACTGGGACGCCCATTTATCCGTTTAGTTAATAAATATGTCTTATGTCCTTTTTTAGTCCTCCTGCGGCGGAGGCCACAGGGCAGTTATAAAGATTACCTCTTCTTTCCTGACCTGAATCTTTCAAGTAGATCGCCCTTTTAAGAACTTTTGTTCTTGTATGGGATTATACAGACAATATTGATATTTTGCAAGTGCATTTTCAAAAATATGTTCTATTTTCGATAAATAAATATTTGAAAACATTTACGATACGAATCAGATGTCAGATTTTCAAGATGCACCTTGCGGAAGTGCATCTTTTCGCAAATAAAAATGCACTTCCCATCCGTGGGAAATGCATTTCAATGATGCTATTTTATCGACAAACCACTTGAAACTCTCCGATAAACAGCAGACAGGCTGCGTTATCGATTTGTTATCGCTCTTGCTTGTCGGGTCTCGAAACGCCCTGTTTTCAAGGGTTTCCAGACTTGCGACTTTATTCGAGTTCTATCGTTGCCGGGGGCTTACCTGTGCAGTCATAGAGAATGCGATTAACGCCCTTGACTTCGTTGACGATTCGGTTCGTTACCGTACCAAGTAAAGTCCACGGCAGCTGAGCTGCTTCCGCGGTCATGAAGTCGGTCGTCGTTACGGCACGGATGACTACCGCGTAGTCGTATGTTCTCTCGTCGCCCATGCAGCCGACGGATCTCATATTAGACAGCGCTGCAAAATACTGGTTAGCAAGCTTATCGAATCCTGCCTTCGCCATCTCATCTCTGAAGATGGCATCTGCCTCCTGTACGATGTGCACCTTCTCGGGTGTGACTTCGCCTATAATACGAATCGCAAGTCCGGGGCCCGGGAACGGCTGGCGGTAAACGAGCTTCTCGGGAATTCCGAGCTCGAGGCCCGCACGTCTTACCTCATCCTTGAACAGCAGACGTAAAGGCTCGATGATCTCCTTAAAGTCAACGCAGTCGGGAAGTCCACCTACATTGTGATGCGACTTGATAACAGCTGACTTGCCGAGACCTGACTCGATAACATCAGGATAGATCGTACCCTGCACGAGGAAATCAACGGCACCTATCTTACGCGCCTCCTCCTCGAACACGCGGATGAACTCCTCGCCGATAATTTTACGCTTCTGTTCAGGCTCCTCGACACCTGCAAGCTTATCGTAGAATCTCTTCTGAGCGTTTACGCGGATGAAGTTGAGCTCGTAGGGGCCTCTGGGTCCGAATACCGCCTCGACGTCATCGCCCTCGTCTTTACGAAGTAATCCGTGGTCAACAAAAACGCATGTGAGCTGCTTACCGATAGCCTTGGACAAAAGTACTGCAGCAACGGAAGAATCGACTCCACCCGACAGAGCGCACAGCACGCGTCCGTTTCCGACCTTGCGCTTTAATGTCGCGATAGACTCGTCCACGAACGAAGACATCTTCCAGTCGCAGCTGCACTTGCATACATTGCGCACAAAATTCGCGAGCATCGCCTGACCTTCAACACTGTGTGTTACTTCGGGATGGAACTGCGTCAGGAACAACTTGCGGTTCCAGTCAGAAGCAGCGGCAACGGGACAGGATACGGATGATGCAGTAACGCGGAATCCCGGTGCAACCTCTGTAATTCTTATGGTATGGCTCATCCACACAACCGTCTTCTTAGAAACACCCGTGAACAGTAAATCTGTGCCGTCAGTCGCAATCTCCGTGTGACCGTACTCGCGAACCTCAGCCTTCTCCACCTTACCTCCGAGAAGATATGTCATGAGCTGCGCACCATAGCAAATACCGAGCACGGGGATGCCAAGCTCGAACAGTTCCTTGCTGCACTTCGGTGCGTCTTCCTCATAAACTGTAGCGGGACCGCCCGTGAGAATGATACCTGCGGGCGCCATCTTCTTTATCTCTTCGATACTCGTCGTATGGGGACGGACTTCACTATAAACAGACAACTCTCTGACGCGCCTTGCGATCAACTGGTTGTACTGTCCTCCAAAGTCCAGAACAAGTATCATTTCCTGTGCCATATAAGCCTCCTAATGGTTGTAGATTAAGTTATCCTTCTGGTAAGGCCCTTGGCCTCGTAATATTTCTCTTTTGCATCGTACATGCGCTGGTCTGAGATCCTAACAAGTTCCTCACAAGTGAGATCACTGTGCTCCTCGTAGATGGCGTAGCCGACAGACAGGCTCAAAGTCTTAACATACTTGCCCTTCCACTTGGAAGTGAGGCCTTTAAGCTCTTCCATCGCTTCTTCAACCTGATCTGAATTCATCTGCGCGAAAATGATAAACTCGTCACCGCCGGTCCTGTAGCAAGAACCCTCGTCATCGAAGACCTGCTCGATACACTTTGCTGCACCGCAGATAAGCTCGTCGCCCGCCTCGTGACCTAACGTGTCGTTAGTAGTCTTAAGACCGTTGATATCTACCGATATGGCAACGAAGTCAAGCGGCATCTTGTGTTCAAAATTCTCGAGCGCCTGCGAGTACGCGCGGCGGCTGTAAAGTCCCGTAAGCGCATCCGTCTTGATCTGGACCTGCTGCTCAAGAAGGTGATCGTCCGTACGCTGCTGTGAGAATTCCGTCGAATGAATGTACATGAGCATCGCGCCCATCGTAAGTGCAACGTAAGCAGTCCTTAACTCACCGCCGAATATCTCCTGAACGAAGATGCCGGTAAGAACAAGGATCATAATGAGATAAAGCGAGAATCTGTTCTGCTTCTTGAATCTCTTGCCGTAGATAAGGAATTGGATGATTACGATGAAAGTTACAAGCAGATAGATGCCGATGTAGATCGGATAAAGCTTGCCGTGTTTGTAACTGTTACTCGAATCAACAACGATCATCCAATCGGTGAATATACAGACTATCTGGAAGACTATATTGAAAACGATAAAGCCGTTCATTATCTTCGTCCATAAGCTTCTGATTCTCATCTGCCCCACGAAGGAAGCTCCCGCGATAGGTGTGAGTACATAGTCACCGCACTTGACGATGTGAACCATTATATGCGGCACACCGTCTATTCCGTTAAGGTGAAGTCCGATCCATTCGAACATGGCCGCGAGGAAGATAAGCGCATATGTAAGACAGTATCTTACCTTGGCAGACCGCTTGAGTCTGTTGTTCTCATAAACGAGAACACACAGAACGATCAGAGCGATCCACATTATTGTGCTTGTCGCGGAATAGTAGTCGATCATGGCTTACCTTCTGATGATTTCCTCTCTCTTAGGACCTGTGGAGACAATGGATACATGTACTCCTGTCTGCTCCTCAACGAACTTAACGTAGTCCTGTGCTTCCCTGGGGAGCTTATCAAACTCAGTAAAACCTCTGATATCACTCTTCCATCCGGGCAGCTTCTCGAAGACGGGCTTCGCCTTGCTAAGAAGTGCGGGATTCGGGAAGTCCTTCGTTACCTTGCCGTCGATCTCGTATCCTACACAGACGGGGATCTCATCAAGGTAACCCAATACATCGATATTAGTAAGAGCAACATCGGTAGCGCCCTGGACACGGCATCCGTATCTTGTTGCAACTGCATCGAACCAGCCAACTCTTCTGGGTCTTCCGGTTGTTGCACCGTACTCACCCTTATCGCCGCCTCTGTCACGAAGCTCTTTTGCCTTATCCTCATCGAGGATCTCACTTACGAATGCTCCTGCACCAACTGCGGAAGAATAAGCCTTTGTAACGCAGATGATTTTCTTGATCTCGTAAGGCGGAATGCCGGCGCCGACTGCACCGTACCCTGCCAAAGTGGAAGAAGAAGTAACCATCGGGTAGATTCCCATGTCAGGATCCTTCATAGATCCGAGCTGACCTTCAAGAAGGATATTCTTGCCGGCCTTAACAGCCTCATAAAGAAAACTCTGTGTATCAGCTACAAAAGGCTTGATGAGTTCGCCCTGACGGAGCATCTCCTTCGTGAGCTCATCAGCATCGATAGGATCCTTGTGGTAGAGGTTAACGAGCAGAGCATTCTTAATCTCGAGAACTCTTCCGATCTTCTCGCGGAGTGTATCGGGATCGAACAGTTCGCTTACCTGGAAGCCGATCTTCGCATACTTATCAGAGAAGAAAGGTGCGATACCGGACTTAGTGGAACCGAAGGCCTTGCCGCCTAATCTCTCCTCTTCGAACTTATCGAAGTCAACATGATAAGGCATGATGACCTGTACTCTGTCAGAAACCATAAGCTTGGGCTTTAATCCCTGAGAACAGATGTCGTTATACTCAGCAATGAATTTGTTTATATCGAGGGCAACGCCGTTGCCGATAATGTTTACGATATTCTCATGACAAACGCCGGAAGGCATAAGATGAAGAGCGAATCTTCCGTGCTCGTTGATGATAGTGTGACCTGCGTTAGCTCCCCCCTGGAAACGGATTACGATATCCGAATCATTAGCAAGAAGGTCGGTTATCTTACCCTTACCTTCGTCTCCCCAGTTAGCGCCGACAATCGCCTTAACCATAATAAAATCTCCTTAACAACAAGAAAAATACTCTTAATTATAATAAATGAATCGAGTAATTACAATTAAAGGTCGTTGGTTATTCCGTTAGTATTGCCGTTAATGTAGTCGAGTGCCTGCTTGCGGGCAAGATCTTCAGTCTCCGTCGCAAGTTCGGAGAGCTCATAATCCGCTCCGTACTTACGCTTCAGCGCAAGTTCCAGCAGCATATCAGTAATAGCGGGGTTCTTCGGAAGCAGACTTCCGTGTGAATAAGTACCGAATGTGTTCTTGTAACGGACTCCCTCAAGCCCGTCCTCACCGTTGTTTCCGTGTCCTTTGATAACCTTCATGAAGGGCTCTTCGCCCTCTCCCAAGTAAGTGCGGCCGCTGTGATTCTCGAATCCCGCGACTGTCACCTTCTTACCGCCGATCTCGATCTCATAGACCGTATCGTTGATAAAACGCTCTTTCTCACCCTTGGTATAGTGTGGCATCGCACCGAGGCACTCGATCCTTTTACCATCGTGCTCCTCGTAGTATTGACCGAGCATCTGATAACCGCCGCACACCGTAAGAAATACGACTCCGTCCTCGATCATCTGCTTTATAACGGGACCCTTCTTGATCCTCATATCGTCTGCCATGATGTTCTGTTCACTGTCCTGACCGCCGCCTATAAAGCCGATGTCGATGTCGCCGCTTTTAAGCTCGTCACCTATCGATATCCTCTTAACTTCGACCTCGATACCGCGAAGCTGCGCGCGTCTCATGAGTGCGAGAACATTACCTCTGTCGCCGTAGAGGTTAAGAAGATCGGGATAAAAATGTCCTATTACAAGCTTTTCCATAACATCAGTTCTTCCAGAAATCCTTAAGCTTCAACTCTTTGACAAGCCTTCCTCTCAGGTCGAGCATCGCCGTATAGTTTGGAAGTATGTAAATGCACTTCCCTTCCGGACAGTCCGCAAGCGCACCCTTAAGGAGCGTCGTCGCATACTCAAGCGAACCGTAACCGTCTACCGTCCTCCCCGAATACGCGACACGGAGCATCATGTCGCCGTAACGCTGTCCCGAGACGTAGATATTCTGCGGCAATTCATCCGCCTTCGACTCGAAGTCAACATCCCATATCCAGGATACGTCTTTACCATCCGCGAAATTACTGTTAAGCATGAGCATCAGCGAATCTGCATCATCACTTTGCGCAACAAACGAGAGGCTTCTGTCGAGACCCACGGGATTCTTCACAAGAAGGATGCAGATGTACTTGTTGCCGACAGCGATCTTCTCCATCCTGCCGAATGCCGCCTCCACACTTCTTTGCGCTCCGCAAGCCCTCTCGAAAATATCCTCTTCACCGCTTTCCCCGTCCAGTTCAAGGAACTTTGTAACCGCTGACACTGCAGCGCATGTGTTGTAAAGATTATGGCTTCCCGCGATCTTGAGATTCATGGTAACTGACTTGCTGTTGTCGTTGTCAGTCATATTGAATTCAAAGCCCTCTGCACTCGGGTTTCCGCTTGCATCAAAAGACAATTCAAATCTCTTCGCAGGAGTTTTAAATCCGCACTTCGGACATCTGTAATCACCTAAGTGTCCGAAGCTTCTTGCACTGTATTCATATCTCTCATTACAGTCGGGACAGAACGACGCATCCATCGATGCTTCGAGGATGCTTTTGTTTGGATGAAGCCTGTTGCTGTCGAGCATAGTCTGAAGATCTATTCCGAAGTAGGTAGCCCTGTCCTCATGCTTTTTTCCCATCGATGCAACAAGAGAATCATCCGCATTAAGAACCATCTTTGCAGATGTCTCGAAGATACCTTTGGCGATAAGGTCTCTCGTATGTGTAAGCTCACCGTATCTGTCGAGCTGGTCTCTGAACAGATTGGTTACAAGACACACCTTCGGCTGAAGATCCTTCGCTATCCTTGCGAACGCTGCCTCATCTGTCTCGAGTACATAAACCGTCTTATTGGGATCAGCTCCGCGTGAAGGTTTCTCGCACAGAAAAGTGGTCGCGATTCCTGTGGGAAGATTGGCTCCCGATACATTGTTTACAACTTCGTATCCCAACGCTCTTAGCATGCTCGCTATCATGTGGGATGTCGTTGTTTTTCCGTTTGTTCCCGTGATGGTGATTATCTTCTTACCCTTGGCACAGCGGCTTATGATTGAAGGACATATCTTCAACGCAACCCTTCCGGGTAAAGTGGTAGCACCGCGTCCCATAATACGCAGGAAAAGTCTTGTAAGTCGTGCTGCGGCAGTCGCAAGGAACTTAGTTATCATCCTGAACTTCCTGGATATGACCTATAACCACAAGTCTCTTCTTACCCTGATTCGTATACTCACAGGTAACGAGTGTGACTTGTCTTGTGTCTGTTATACCGCCTCTTAAATACTCGCCGAGTTCCTCTGCCTCAACGATCAATATCTCGTCGACAATGTATGTATATGTATAGCCTCTAAGGTTAGTGATCGTTATCTCATCGCCGATCTCAACTTCACCTAATCTATTGAAGATCGACCCGTACTTTCTCATGTGATGACCGAGAATGGAACAGTTTCCCTGCTGGCCCGGCATAACGGAACCTACATAGTGTCCCGTTCCGTAACGAAGTGTTGTGGAATTCGTTGTCTGCCATATCGGTATGTGAAGTTCAATGCAGGGGATATCGAGGATACCTACACCCTGTAAGATCGCATATCCGTCCTCATTAAGTTCCAGTTCCTGCTGAACGGCTTCACGCTGTGCAGCTATCTCCTCTTCTGTTCCGAAGTAATCGTAGTCTTCACCCGATATCTCGAGGTCTGATGTACCTACAAGCATTGTAACTACAGGCTCTTCTCCCTCTTCCATATCAGAAGCAGTTGCCTGGGCTGCCATATTCTCTGCTATGGCTCTGTCCATACTGACAGTTCCCTGATCTATCTTTTCCTGTCTTAGATTTCTCTTCGCGATATCAGCCGCAATAAACACAATACCGACCATCAGAAGGACGATAGCAAGTACAAGAAGTATATTGCTTATAAGCCTTTTTTTATTAATATAATCGTGCTTGTACATATTTCAAACATTATAAACCAAAACCGTGATATAATGCAGATACTTTTCGCGAGGGGTGTAGTATATGAACGAGAATATCTGGTCTTCGACACTTAATATTCTTTCTTACGATTCCAGTGTGGATCGTGTTATTTTGGATACTTTCCTTTCGAAGATGAAGCAGGTGTCCTATGAGGGCAATATCCTTGTTCTGTCGTGCAGAGACGACTACTCTTTGAACCTCGTTAAAGGACAGAAGATCAACGGTCACATAAGAAGTGCCGTTTCCTCTGTTGCAGGACGTGAGATCTCCGTTAAGTATGTTCTCGAGGGCGATAACAGTGCAGTTATCAACTCCGTTATTTCAGAGACAAAAGCGCAGGAGAAGGAGCGCATGAACACTAATCCTTCCGGTCTTACGGATGAGTTTACTTTCGACACTTTTATTGTCGGTGACTGTAACAGATTCGCGTATGCTTCCGCTATCTCTGTTGCCGAGAATCCCGGACTTCGCCAGAAGAATCCCCTTTATATCTGGGGTAACTCTGGTCTTGGCAAGACTCACCTTATGAAAGCTATCGGCAATAAGGTAATGAAGCTTTATCCCGAGAAGAAAGTAATATTCACCACATGTGAGGAATTCACGAATGCTTATGTTTCCTGCATGCGTAAGAATTACTATGAGGATTTCCGTAACAAGTACAGGAACATAGATGTTCTTCTTATCGACGATATTCAGTTTCTTATCGGTAAAGAAGGTATCCAGATGGAATTCTTCAATACCTTCGAATCATTGGCATCTGCAGGAAAGCAAATCGTAATCACATGTGATAAGTCACCTAAGAATCTTCCCGAGCTCGATCCGAGACTTTCCTCGAGATTTCAAAGCGGAATCATGATGGATATCCAGCCGCCGGACTATGCTACGCGTAAGGCTATTATCATCAAGAAGATGGAATCAAGTCACATTGAATTGAGCGACGATATCGTCGAGTATATATGTGAGAATGTTACTAATAATGTAAGAGAGCTTAACGGTGCCTTTAATACGGTATCGAGCTTCTATGCCCTTGAGAACGGCAATATCAACCTTGATCTTGTCATGGCTAAGCTTGCTCCCCTTATCTCACCTAACAGTAAGAAGGGACCTACTACAGAGATAGTTATTGACGCGGTATCAAGATACTACGACATTCCCGCAGATAAGATGCTCTCGAAGCTTAAGTCAGCAGATATAGTTAATGCAAGATCGGTTGCCATGTATATCTGCAGGGATATTCTCGAGATGCAGTATACCAAGATCGGTGAGAGCTTTGGCGGCAGGAAGCATACTACCGTAATGAACGCATGTGACAATGTAAGTAACAACGACACCCTTCTTTCTGATGTAAAGATAATCGAGAAGAAGATTATTGACGTATAAACATTTTTTGTAGATTTGTAGACAAGTCATTGTAAGTTCAGGGTAGATAACATGTTCACACATTTACAGTGTTCGTTACCCGTTTTTTGTGAACAGGACAAAAATGGCTTCTCTACATCAAAATAACATTGTTAAACCGTTACTGTTAAAGGTCCGGTCCGGGTTATGAACAATTTGTTCACCACATAAGAATACGAATAATAATTCAATAAAATTTATGATATAATATCCGCGGAAAATTATTTCTCGGAAAGGATTCGTTATATGAAATTCAATTGCAATAAGTCTGACCTGCTGGATTCCATTGTTATAGTTCAGAAAGCAATAAAGACTAACTCTACAGTTCAGATACTCGACGGTATCCTTATTCAGGCTGAAGACGGAAGAGTAAAACTTACAGGATATGATCTTGAGACAGGTATTGAAGCTGATCTCGAGTCTGATGTTATTGAGGAAGGTTCTGTTGTAGTTAACTCCAGATACTTCGGTGAGATAGTTAAGATGCTCTCAGATGAGATGACAACTATCGAAGTAGATGACAGATATAATGTTTCTATTAGTTCAGGTGAAGCTAATACAGTTCTTAAGGGTAACTCAGCAGAGTCTTATCCTAAGATTCCTGTTATAGAGACAGATAATAAGATTACAGTATCCCAGAAGATGCTCAAGAACATGATAGACAGCACTATCTTTGCAGTATCTAAGGATGGTACAAGACAGTCCTTAACAGGATGTAATCTCGAGAGCAACGGAACTACTCTTACGATGGTTGCTATCGATGGTTTCAGAATGGCTTTAAGAAGAGCAGATGTAGGTTCTGACTTCCCTGTTATGAACTTCATCATTCCCGGCAAGGCTTTAACTGAAGCAGCTAAGATCTTTGACGGCAACGATGACAACAGTGAAGTTATTATTTACAGCTCCGCTAATCACCTTCTGTTTGATATCGGAAGTGTAAGGATCATCTCCAGACTTCTCGGCGGACCTTTTGTTAACTACAACGCCATCATCCAGAAGAATCCTAAGACAATCATTAAGATTGACAGAAGAAAGCTCCTTGATGCAGTTAACCGTGCAGCTTTGATCATCAATTCCGATGAGAGAAGATGCCCTGTTCAGTTCAAAATGAAGGATAATGGTACTTTGCTTGTTGCAGCTACAGCTGAAGCAGGTACACATAAGGAGACAATAAGCATCGATACTGAAGGTGAGATCGTTGATATCGACTTCAATTCCAAGTATATGATTGATGCTCTCAAGGCTATTGATGATGATGTAGTAAGAATCGAATTCAACGGCAATCAGGGTCCTTGCATCATGGTTCCTACAGAAGGAGAAGGCTACGTCTATCTGATTCTTCCTATCAGAAGATGATAATAAGTCATATATCGCTTACAAACTTCAGAAATTACGGAAGGCTCGACATGGAGGTCGGGCCTTCTGTTAATGTTATCTACGGTAATAATGCCCAGGGAAAGACCAATATTATCGAGGCTATAAGCGTCGGTTCTTCGGTTACTTCCCATAGGACCACCAAGGATAAGGAGATGATCAAGTTCGGCCAGAACGAGTTTATTGTCGAGCTTTTGTGTCATGACGAGGTCTATGGATCCGATATCAGCCTCAAGTCCGCTTACTACGGCGAGAATTCCTTCTTTAACACCAAGTCCGGCTACCGCCGCGAGCTTATGCAGGATGGCATTCTTATCCCTAAGATATCGCGTTACATTGGCACCTGTAACACTGTTATTTTCGCTCCTGAGGACTTAAATCTCGTTAAGGGTGCTCCCGTCTCCCGGCGAAAATACTTAAACCTGCTTATAAGTAAGGTGTCTCCTTCCTATTACGACCTTCTCGGCAACACGAAGAGGATAATCGACCAGAAGAATGCATGCCTCAAGTCTTTCAGGGGCCGCATGGATCCTTCCCGTGCTAATGAGCTTGATTACTGGGATTACGCTCTTGCTGACCTGTCTTCTGAATTGATACTTGAGAGGCTTCGTTATTGTTCTATGATCTCACGTAAGGCTTCCCTGCATCATTCTGTTATTTCTGACGGTAAGGAAGTGCTTAAAGCGGAGTATTCCACTATAACGGGCTCAGAAGCGCTTATAAGGGGCATGCTTGAAGAAGACGGTATGTTTGACGAATTTGTAAGTCAAACGCTTTCTGGGGATATTCTCGCGCGAATTAAGGCATCATTATCAGAACACATCCTTAATAAGCTTACCGGTGCGCGTACTTTTGACGTGGAGAGGGGTATTTCCTCTGTCGGAGTTCACCGTGATGATATAGATATGACTCTTAACGGTCTGTCGATGAGACAGTATTCTTCCCAGGGGCAGCAAAGATCTGCTTCTTTGGCTTTAAAACTTGCCGAATTGGAGATTATCCGTGAAAGAACCGGTTCCTCCCCTATCCTGCTGCTTGATGATGTTTTCTCTGAACT
Organism: Saccharofermentans sp.; assembly: GCA_024691325.1. Classification (GTDB taxonomy): domain Bacteria; phylum Bacillota; class Clostridia; order Saccharofermentanales; family Saccharofermentanaceae; genus Saccharofermentans. Next base: position 14,518 of record JAILNR010000021.1, read on the forward strand.
TGATGAGGGACGCCGTATAAGTCTTCTTGCTGGAATGAGCTCGGCTCAGATATTCATAACATGTACCGACCGTGCCTTTGTTGAGAACAGATTGCCCGGTGTTATCACCGATGATGTGGACACAAGATTCTACCGCGTTGATTCCGGTGAGGTTTTTCCTGAATAATTATCGTTTTCCATATTATAATTAGCATATTATGTTATAATAATACGTGGAGGACTATGTCGATGTATGTAAATATCGGCGGAGATATATCCGTACCGGCGGACAGTGTCAGCTTGATCGTTAATCTCGAGACGGTTCAGCCGTCTTGCAGGTCTGTTACGGATCTTATCGAGTCCCTGGATGAGGATAACAGGCTTCAATATCTGACTGAGGACATCCCGAGGACGCTTATTCTGGCGGATTCCAGGTCTTATATAAGTTCTATTTCCTCTTCTGTACTGAAAAAAAGGCTCGAAAGCAGCCTGAAGTAACAGTGTTAAAACGGGTTAAAAATAAAATATAATTATATACTGTCAAGGAGATTTGATAAATGAGTGATGAAGAAAAGAATGTAAATGAGACTCCGGAATCCTCTGCAGGTGCTGTAGATGTCTATTATCAGCCCATCGAGGAAGGCGATGGAGACGAACTTTATAACCTTGCAGAGAATCCCAGAGCTTTGACGGAATCCTTCTCTGAGGAGAAGCTCGGAGAGGAGATTGAGACCGTTACTGCAGGTCAGGATGAATTCGATACTACTAATTCCAGTGCTTATGATGAATCTGATATCCAGGTTCTTGAGGGCCTTGAAGCGGTTAGAAAGCGTCCCGGAATGTACATTGGAGACACCACTTTAAGGGGTCTTCACCACCTTGTTTATGAGATTGTAGCCAATTCTGTTGATGAGGCATTGGCAGGAAGATGCGATCTTATTGATGTTGTTTTGAATAAGGATGGTTCCGTAACAGTAACGGATGACGGTTCCGGAATCCCTGTCGGAATTCACCCCAAGCAGGGTATACCTACGGTTGAAGTTGTACACACTATTCTTCATGCCGGCGGTAAATTCGGCGGCGGAGCATACAGTGTTTCCGGTGGTTTGCACGGTGTTGGTGCCTCCGTTGTTAACGCTCTTTCCGATACTATGACAGTACAGGTTAAGCGTGAAGGCCACATCTACCAGATTGGTTTTACAAAGGGTAAGACTACTGAACCGCTGCATATTATCGGCGATTGTGATCCTTCAGATACAGGTACAAGAACCACGTTCATCCCTGATAATTCCATCTTCCCTGATATCACATTCGACTTCGATTCAATGATCACCAGATATCGTGAGATGGCCTTCCTGAACCGTGAAGTTACCATCGATCTTCACGATAACAGAGGCGAAGAATCCAAGGATGTTCACCTCCACTACGACGGCGGTATCATTACTTTCGTTGAGTATTTGAACAGACATAAGGAGAAGATCAATCCTCAGCCTATCTACATGGCTACCAAGGTTGATGACTGCTTCGTAGAGATTGCAATGCAGTATAACGATTCCTATCAGGAGACTGTTTATACATATGCAAATAACATCGCCACAACTGAGGGCGGTACGCATATGACAGGCTTCAGAGCAGCTCTGACACGTGTTATCAATGATTATGCCAAGAAGTATAAGTATATTAAGGACGGAGATCAGAAGCTTCAGTCTGAGGATACCAGAGAAGGTCTTGCAGCTATTATCTCTGTTAAGCTCCCTGAGCCTCAGTTCGAAGGTCAGACGAAGACCAAGCTCGGTAATGCAGAAATCAGACCTATGGTCGAGCGTGCAGTCGCTGAGAAACTTATGACTTTCCTTGAGGAGAATCCTGATGTAAGTAAGCTCATCATGGATAAGTGCCTCCAGGCCAGCCGCGCACGTGATGCTGCTAAGAAGGCACGTGAACTTACCAGAAGAAAGACAGTATTCGAGAATAACTCTTTGCCGGGTAAGCTTGCTGACTGCCAGTCTAATGAGGCTGAATTCTGCGAGATCTTTATCGTTGAGGGAGACTCCGCAGGCGGATCTGCCAAGCAGGGCCGCGAGCGTAAGTATCAGGCAATTCTTCCTTTGTGGGGTAAGATGCTTAATGTTGAGAAGGCCCGTATCGATAAGGTTTATTCCAATGAGAAGCTCCAGCCTGTAGTTATGGCGTTGGGAGCAGGTATTGGAGATGAGTTCGATGAAGAGAAGTTAAGATATCACAAGGTCATTATCATGGCCGATGCCGATGTCGACGGTTCACACATCAGAACATTGCTCCTTACATTCTTCTTCAGATATCTAAGACCTCTGGTAGACGGCGGATATGTTTATATCGCTTGTCCTCCGCTTTATAAGGTTTATCAGGGCGAGACAGCTTATTATGCTTATGATGACGCAGAGGTTGAAGCTATCAAGGAGAAGACAGGTTGGAAGAATCCTCTTATCCAGCGATTCAAGGGTCTTGGTGAGATGAGTTCAGAGCAGCTCTGGGAAACAACTATGAATCCTCAGACACGTAAGCTCCTTAAGGTTTCCTTGTCTGATGCCCAGGCTGCTGATGAGACATTCACACTCCTTATGGGTGATGAGGTTGACCCCCGTAAGGAATACATTCAGATGAACGCTAAGCTTGCTAATATTGATACATAATAGTTCGTTGTTGGCCGGATTGTTCCACGTGGAACAATCCGGTATATCTACATATAAGGGGTAGTTAGATGAGAAAAGTATGTACATTCTGCGGGTGTGAGACGGATTACAATAATAAATCCTGTGCCAGCTGTGGATCTAATCAATTTCTTAATATTTGTCCTAACTGTGGTAATAAATACGAAGGTTCGTTCTGTAATGCCTGCGGTGTAAGGTTTGACGATGTAGAGAAGACGTGTCCTCAGTGCGGAAAGAAATATTATACTGATGCATGTCCGGATTGTGGCTTTACATTCTCCAAAGCTAATCAATCTAATACTTCAACACCTGTACAAACATCGACTTATGTAAATAACGGAAGACACTTTAATGGCGGAGTTGCAGCGATGATCTGCTCTATTCTTGGTCTTTGCACCTGCAGTTTCATATTCTCCTTGCTTGGAATAATCTTTGCAAGATCAAGTATGGCAAATGGCGATGATTCCAAAACAACCAAGAATGCGCTTGTATTAGGCATAGTTGGATTTGTTATGTCTATAATGTTCATGGTTTTATATGTAACCCTAGGGGTAGCCTCCAAGAGGTAATGTTATGAAAGCATGTAGTTTTTGTGGTTGCCAGACTAGTGACAAGACGAAGACCTGTGCCAGCTGCGGGTCGGATCATTTTCTTTGGGTATGTCCCAATTGTTCTAATAAGTATGAAGGAAAATTCTGCCCAAGTTGTGGTGTAGCTTATGATGCGCCAGGTATGGTATGTCCCAATTGTGGTAATAAGTATTACACAAAGGCTTGTCCTGATTGTGGTTATACTGCTTCCGGCAGCAGCAACCAGACACATACCGCCTCGTTGCCAAAGAATGATAAGAGAATTAATCCTCCTAACCAAATTACGATACTTGCAGCTATTCTTTCTTATCTTGGCTTAATTACATTCTTTGTGCCTTTCTCTATAGCCGGCCTGATTATTGGTATAGTACAGAAGAAGAAGGGTAATAACAGTAAGTGGGTTGTCGTGGCAATAACTGTTAGTACGATGTCGATCATACTCTCGTTCGCAATGTACTGCATATGGATTGTCGCATTCTTTAATAGTTAGTAATTATATAACGGTTTGACTTGCTCTTTACAGGATTGTTCCACGTGGAACAATCCTTTTTTATCGGAATATTGTTATATGAATGTTATATAGCGGATGATTATAGAATGTTAATATTGTTATGAATATTATTATAAAGGGGTGTAGGTATGGCATATATACTAACCTTGGCAAATCAGAAGGGCGGAGTAGGTAAGACTACCACAGCGGTTAATCTTGCAGCTTTCCTTGGTAAGAAAAAGAAGAAAGTTCTTGTTATAGACCTCGATCCTCAGGGTAATGCTACCAGCGGCCTGGGAATTGATAAAGGTCAGCTTGAATCAACAATCTACGATGTCATGGTCAATGATGTTGATATCAAGGATACGATCTGGGAATCATCCTCGGATAATGTATCGATATGTCCGACTAACATCAATCTTGCCGGTGCGGAGATCGAGCTCGTTAATGTGATGTCCCGTGAGCAGGTTCTCAAGAATGCTGTCAAGTCTGTTAAGAATGATTACGACTACATCCTTATCGACTGTCCGCCTTCACTAAGTATCCTCACTATCAATGCTCTTACTGCTTCGGATGGAATCATCATACCTATTCAGGGAGAGTACTATGCACTCGAAGGTCTTACACAGCTTGTTGATACCATCAATATCGTTAAGAAGAAACTCAATAAGAATCTCTCCATCCTTGGAGTTGTTCTTACTATGTTTGACAGAAGGACACAGCTGACCAGACAGGTACAGGAAGAGGTTGAGAACTACTTCGGCGATAAGGTGTTCTCGACTGTCATTCCGAGAAATGTAAGGCTCGCTGAGGCACCCAGCCACGGTGTTGCTATCCTTAACTATGATAAGCACTCCAAGGGTGCAAAAGCATACGAATCACTTGCTGCTGAAGTGATTAAACGCACGAAGTAATACATAGATACAAATCTATATGAGAGGTGAACTATGGCACAGAGAAAAGTAACAGGGAAGAAGCCGGTAAAGGCTCCTGCAAAGAAGAGTTCCGCATCTACCGCAAAGACAACTGCCAAGACTGCTAAGCCGTCATCCGGCTCGTCCAAAGGTCTGGGTAAAGGTCTGGGTGCTTTGCTTTCTACAGACGGCATACCTGAGAATGCAGGCGACTCTGTAGTTGATCTTAAGATCAATGATATCTCGCCTAATGTTGATCAGCCCAGAAAGATATTCAACGAGGAGGCTTTGAATGAACTTGCAGCCTCAATCAAGGAAAACGGCGTAATACAGCCTATAATCGTTCAGAAGAAGGGGAACGGCTACATTATCGTCGCAGGTGAGCGACGCTGGCGTGCGGCCCGTATAGCGGGTCTGAAGGTCATCCCCGCCATCATAAGAGATCTTACAGATCAGCAGACCATGGAACAGGCTCTTATCGAGAACCTGCAAAGAGAGGACCTTAACCCTCTTGAAGAAGCGTTTGCCATGGACAATCTTCTCAAGTCACCCGGTATGAACCAGGAAAAACTTGCCAAGAAACTCGGTAAGCCCCGTGCAACGATTGCAAACACTGTAAGGCTTATAAATATCGACGAATCACTCCAGGACTATATCCGTAATGGTGATCTGTCTGCAGGCCACGCAAAGGCCCTTCTCGCGCTTAAGAGCAGTGAAGACCAGCGTAAGGCTGCTAACGTTATCCTTGCGAAGGATATGACAGTCAGACAGGCCGAGGATTTCATCAAGAGATATATCAATGATCTCGAGAATCCTGATGCGGCTAAGAAGAGTTCTAAGAAGGAACTGAGTGCACAGTTCATGTTAAGCACGAAGGAAGTAGAGACAAAGCTTAAGAAGTCTCTGGGCTCCAAGGTAAGACTTAAGATCTTAGATTCAGATGCTGGCCGCGGAAAGATCATCATCGACTACAAGAACTACGATGATCTCGACAGATTAATAGAGATGCTCAAGTAATATGAAAAAGATAATCGGAAGAATACTTGTAGTACTGCCTCCTGTCTTATTGCAGATAGCGTGGTACATACTGCTTTTCGCCGTGCTGGATAAAGGGCTTAACGGCAACCTGGGTGACATCGTCACGATTGTTTTCACGGTACTGGCTTTCGTTTTTGTTATCTACCTTGTCTCGAAGAGGGAAGAGAGCTCTTACAAGCTTTTGTGGGTCATAACGATACTTGCCCTGCCTATCCTTGGCTCGGCGCTGTACCTGACTCTCGGTAACAGGAAAACAGGTAACAGACTTAAGCGGAAGCTTGCCAAGTCATCCAGGATGCTTACAGCGGAAAGCTTCATGGGCGAAGATAAACTCGGTAAGGCAAAAAGAGACGAGATCCTTGATGACATCAAGAAGACCGACTTGAGAATTGGGCAGACGCTCGGGCACCTGTCTGATGCCACCGGTTTTCCTATCGTTCCTAACGGAACTTCGAAGTACTATCCTTTTGGAGAAGACATGTTCAAGGATATGCTCGAAGATTTGAAGCTTGCGCAGAAGTATATCTACATAGAGTATTTCATCGTTGAGTCCGGAAAGTTCTGGGACTCCATCGTCGATATCCTTGAGCTTAAAGCGGGGGAGGGTGTTGACGTGCGCGTCATGTACGACGACCTCGGAAGCATCGGCACATACTCGGTAAAGGACACGAGGAAGCTTAAGGAGAGAGGTATCAAATGCATCGCGTTTAACCCGTTCTTCCTCATCAAGTCCCAGCTTAATAACAGGGACCATCGAAAGATAATGGTAATCGACGGCCGTGTGGCTTACAGCGGCGGCGTCAACCTTGCAGACGAGTACATAAATGAGATAGAGAAATTCGGCAAGTGGAAGGATATAGGCTTCAGGCTTACAGGTCCTGCGGTCAGACCTTACACCTATATGTTCGCGGAATTCTGGGACGCTTTCTCGATGGATAAGATACCGTCAGAGACACTGCTTCCTTCGCCTTACAAAGAGGAGGAAAACTTCAACGGATATGTTCTTCCGTTCTACGATTCGCCTATCCGCAAGGAGCCTGCGAGCAACACGTTGTTTACAGAGATACTCTCGATGGCAACGGATTACGTCTGGTTCTATACTCCGTATCTCATGCTCGGCGATGCACTCTATGATGCTTTCATAAGAGCTGCATCGAGAGGTGTTGATGTCAGGATCATAATGCCGGGCATCCCCGATAAGAAGATGGTATACAGGATCGGCAGAAGCTACTACGAGGAACTTCTCGCGGCGGGTGTAAAGATATATGAGTACACTCCCGGCTTCGTCCACGCGAAAGCGTTCCTGATGGATGACAAGGTGTGTGGAATAGGTACGGTAAATCTCGATTACAGAAGTCTTTTCCTGCACTTCGAGTGCAGCTCTATCTTCTACAAGGCAGACATCTTGGAAGAACTTAAGAAGGATTATCTTACGACTCAGGCCGCATCGCGCGAGAGAACTTTGGAAGATGCCAAGCGCGGTTTCTTCGGAAAGATACTCGATGGTATGCTGCGCGTTATCGCTCCTCTTCTGTGATCTGATAGCTGAGGTATTTCATAGTTTTATTAACGAGGCACTTTCTTTATGTTGAAAGTGCCTTTTCTTTGTGATAACATATGAACAGTTACTCATATGAATAAATGCTCATATGACAAGGAGGGAATTATGTTCTGGAGCAGGATAGCAGGTGTGTATGACCTCATAGAGAGCGTCTATAACGGCAAGACGAATAGGAAGACTACTGATTACGTAGCGTCGCTTATGGACGCAAATGACAGCGTTCTGGAGTGTGCCTGCGGCACAGGAATGTTCAGCGTCAAGATCGCGCCGAAGGTAAATTGGCTTACGGCTACCGATTTTGCGGAGGGAATGCTTAAACAAACGGGTAAGAAATGCAGTAAATATCAGAATGTTACGGTGCAAAAGGCAGATATAACTAAGCTTGATTTTGAAGATAACACTTTCGATAAGGTTGTAGCGGCTAATGTTATTCATTTGCTAGATGATCCCGGGAAAGCGATAGATGAGCTTAAACGCGTCGTAAAGCCCGGTGGAACGATCATAATACCCACGTATATACACTTTAAGAAGAGTGTGGCCGCAGGGCTGTTTAACAAGGCAGGAGCAGCCTTTAAGAGGCACTTCGACAGCAATACATACCCTGACTTCTTTGAGCAGCTTGGCATAAAGGATGTACAGTATCAAATATGCGAAGGAAGAATGCCCTGTGATGTAGCTGTATTTGTGAACACTTAACAATTTGAAACCTCTTAACTATTCTGTTATAATCACTCGCGCACGGAGATGTATCGAAGTGGTCATAACGAGGCGGTCTTGAAATGTTCCAGATAACGGAGCGGCTCATCCATCTCAAACCTTTACACCATAAGGGTTTACAGACTTTTCGATAATTGCAATCTTTGCATTTCTTGCACGTTTTTCTTGCAAACGTGCTTGAGAATAAAAACAGAATAGATATACGGAGCTGTATCGAAGCGGTCATAACGAGGCGGTCTTGAAAACCG
>JAILNR010000031.1 GCA_024691325.1 Saccharofermentans sp.
GATAGCTAATCTTGATGTATCAAAGCTTGATGGTCTGACGGTTGTGGCATTAATGCTGACTATTGTTAGAGAAGATAGATTCTGCGAAGGTTTATTACTTGATTTTTGCAAAAATGGTTGTATGACTAAATGGTTGAAGAGACTAAAAAAGATTGATGATTACGATAATGTTAGTAATGAAGGCTTGGAAAGCAGATGAAAGAAGAGATTCAGTATAAGCCCGGTGACAGAGTGTATATAGTTGCCAATAATGTCTCAGTAAAAGAATTCGAGATCATTAGTGTGCAGGATGAATACTGTACATTACGTGACATGGATCGCTATGGGGCTATTAGACTTCGTAAGAGTCGGCTATATAAAAACAAGGAAGCTGCATACCGGGCACTATCCGAAAGTACCAAGAATAATGACAGAGGATTTATCAGACCGTACTAAAAGTACAATTATTATCCCTCATGGTAATCGAGTCGATAGTATAATGTAGACAGTAAACAAATTGTTGTGGTTGTCATAATAGTTCCTCCTTTCTTTTAGGCCTGACGAGTGGTTGCGTCGGGCCTCTTTGTTGACCGAAGATGATAAGATTTATAAAATTGAATTATCACAATAAACGAAAATGCCGATTCAATAATAAACGGAGGAAATGACTATGGCAGAAGCAAAGAAAGCACCCGCTAAGAAGGCTGCATCTGCAGCAAAGAAAACTACAGCAAAGAAGCCTGCTGCTAAGAAAGCAACAGCGGTTAAGAAGACAACTGCAAAGAAACCTGCAGCAAAGAAGGCTCCTGCTAAGAAGGCAGCTCCCAAGAAGCTCGGAAAGATTGTTTTCGAGTTTGACGGACAGCAGATTGACCTCAAGGCTATCGAGAAGAAGGCTGCCAAGCTTGGTGGTGACGTATATGTTGTTGCTTCCGAGAAGAAGATCTTCGACAAGGACGGTAAGAGTGTAGAGCTCTTCTGATTCATTGACGGAGAACGTTACTGAAAAGTCTACCGCCGGGTGCAAAGCTCGGCGGTATTTTTGTGCGCACAAAAGTCTCCCCAAACGTGCAAATTGTCTTAGGCTACGGTTTATAGTTTAGGTTGTTCAGGAAAACTTATGCGGTGTTATTAAACGGCCGTAATGGGGTGTTAGTCAAGGGTTACAGTGGTCTAAAGCTTGGAGTACAATTAATGTCCCCCATGATTTTTATAAAGGTGCTATTCTTCGGATGGGATAACCTGTGAATACTTTTCGAGGTGTATGGTTATGAAGAAGAATACAAGATTTAATTACGACAGCCGCCTTAGACCTATGTTGGTAAAGGACATCATATACGATAGTACGGATAATGATCATTGGATAACATCCAATGAAATTTTGAATATCTTAGAAGATATCTATGGATTAAAGGTAACTCGTCAGACGTTATATACTGATATAGAGAAGCTCATTGATGCCGGATACGATATTGTAACTGAACGGGATATACAGAATAAGTACAAAGTAGCATCCAGGGATTTCGATATAGCTGAGCTTAAGATGATCATTGATAATATCGAAGCATCGAAGTCACTTTCCTACTCGAGAAGCCTGTCCTTGGCAAAGAAGATTGCAGCATTGGCAGGCCCGTGTGCTGCTGATTATCTTCTAAGTACAATAGATATTGATGCCCGTAAGAAGACAGAGAATAATCAGGTCTGTTATATCGTAGAGACTGTTTATGATGCTATCTCAAAGCATCGTAAGATCAAGTTCGCTTATTATGAATACCTGGCTGATAAGACAAGAGTTACTAAACACAATGGTGAACAATACATCATTTCTCCATATAAGCTTGCTATGAGCGGAGACTTCTATTATTTGATCGGATTATCAGATAAGCATAATAAGATTGTCACTTTCAGAGTTGATCGTATATCAGGTGTTCCTATCATGCTGCCACAAGAAGCGGCCCCGATACCGGATGGGTTTGCAGTGAGTGATTATCTTAAAGACTCCTTTAGAACATTCAGTTCAGAAAAGATTGAAGTCAGTCTGCTCTTTAACAGTATGCTCATGGATAACATAGTAGATCGGTTTGGTGAGTCTCTTAATATAACTGGTATTGATGGGGATATGTGTAAGTGTACCGTTAAGACATCTCTAAGTAATGCTTTTTTCGCGTGGGTTTTTGGAGCCGCCGGTAAGGTTCGGATTCTGGATCCAATGAAAGCCAAAGAAGACTATGTTCGTATGGTCTCAAAGGAGATGGCCCGGCTATAATGCCTGATTTATAAGGGCTTGCGAAGCAGACTGTTAACAGTTTTTAACAGTCTCGAAACTTGGTATTGAATCTCCCGGAACACGCATTTATAATCAAATCGTAACAAAAAAGAACAAAAGTTCTAATCGCCGTACAAAGGCATAGATTGAAAGGAATTTCGCAAGACAGATACTGTCGTGCGTGTAGTTAAAATCAGCTTTTTTCGGGAGTAAGGACCCGAAAGGAAGGAGAAGGAAGGTGTATAGGAAAAGTATTAATCCTAAGGATCAGAAGATCTTGAATCCCAATGTTCTTTCAGGAAGTCAGATCGAGTCAGTCTGTAATGTGATTACGGATGCATATATCGAGAGTAAGACCGCTGAGGGAATCGCTGTGGAGCGAATCGATATTGAGGAACTTGTAAAGAATCAGCTCGGGTGTACGATCGTTTTCGAGAGTATTACGGAATATGATGATTGTCTTGCATATGCTTCAAATGGTATCAAGCCTTTGGAAGTAATGCGGAATGGATATAGGCAAAATGTTCTCTTTCCCAAGAACACTATCGTTCTTGATAACTATCTGAATCAGCCCAAACTGATATGCAAGAAGAGATTCACAATCGGTCACGAGGCTGGACATATCATAAAGAATCAATTGAAGAATAATAATGAAGCCAAGTTTCACCGTGTTAATAATGTTCCTGTTAAAGACAAGGATGAGATAAAGGATCGCTACTCGATAACTGAGGTTGAAGCTAACAGATTCGCAGCTTGTCTTCTGATGCCGGAGTCAATGGTAGCTATGCTCATGGAGCAGTATTACGGTAACGAATATATCTACAAGTATGCAGATAATATGCTAAGCCCGAAGGATTCAGATAATGTCTGCCATATGGCAAAAACACTGGGCGTTTCATATACGGCTATGTTCTACAGACTTAAGGAATTAGGGTTCATAAAGGAGGGGTTCATAGAGTCATATGTAAGCGATACTATTCTTGGAGATAAAGGAAATGAGTAAGAGCGCCTCATATAAACTTGAACTCATGAATGAAGCTTCAAAGCGGACAAAGGATATGGCCCAAAGAGATGTCAGGTGTAATGTTTGTGGACATAAGCTTCTTGTAGCATATGAAGACTACGATACCGGACATATTAAGAGCTACTGCAATAAGTGTCATGAGTACAGGATTATTAATTGTGAGGATAGTTCTGATGAAAGCCCTCCTCGAAGAACAGAAGATCGATTCGAGAGGGATATCAGGTGCCCTGTGTGTAATCACATGTTATTGATCGCATATATGGATTCTTATCAAGGACACGTACAAAGTTACTGTAATAAGTGTCATGAATACAGGGTGATTGACTTTAAAAGTTTCAGGTCAGGCGAGAAGGAATAACTTCAAATCTGCCCTGTGTCTCCCGACGCAGGGAGACTAAAAAAGAACGTGAATTATAAATCTTAACCAAACGGATAAATGGGCGTCCCCGGTAGCGCGGGGAATGACACCGGCGGCGTGTGAGTTAAATAGAAAACGAGATCGTTAATCGATTTTGTTCTATTTGATCACACGCCGTTTTCCGTTTAGCTCACTTTTATAGCCCCTTTCCCATTTGCCCGGGAAAGGGGCTTTTATGACAACGCAGTTTAAGTGGCTGCCAAGTGAAGACGGATATCCATAGCTTCTTGTTTTTCGCGAGGAAAAAGCAATTCGAAAAACAAGGAGAAAAGTATGGATAATCTAACTAAAAGACATAAGAGATCATTTGAAGAAGACTGCAAGGTTATAGTTCTGAAGGACGAGTATTACGGATTCGTCGGGCGTGAAAAGTTTGCCATCATAACTAGGCTTAGTGCACATCAGCTTTTCGGTATGTATCAGGATGAGTTTAAAGTCCTGAGACCGTTCGTAATCATGACCCCTGAAATGGGTGAGATAGTCCGTGAGTATAAGAAGGCGGATGAATGCTATAAGAAGCGGTATTCCAGAGGCAGTGAATTTCTTATTTCATGCTTAGAATCAGAGGAAAACCTTATTAGCGGTCTTCAAGTTGAAGATTCACAGACGATAAAGGAACAGAAAGAATACGAACAATCAAGAGTCACTAGTATTAGGATCGGTATTCATTCCGGATTAAATACATTGACTGAGCTTCAGAAAAAATACTTGCTTGAATTCTGCCTTGAAAACAAACCATTAAAGCAGATCGCCAAGGAAGAGGGTAAATCAATTGCAACCATAAATATTTCTATCAGTAACGCTAAGAAGAAGATAGAAGCTGTTTTCGCTGATATGGGGGTGATGTGATGAGATATAGCTTTTCAACATATCCCCATAGAGGAGAGGTGTATCTTTATAACTTCGGTAAGAGCAAGGGGTCTGTCCAGAAGGGGATTCGTCCGGTGATGGTTATACAGAACGAGAGAAGCAATTCATCATCTCCGAATGTGATCATTGCAGCTGTGACTTCATCGAATAAGTCGAATAAAAGATATCCGTATCATGTTGAGCTTCCAATAGTAGATTGGTTGCCCCAAAAATCTACGGTCTTGCTTGAACAGATCCGAACAATATCACGCTCTGAATTGGGTCCTTTTTGCGGAAGAATTACCGATGCGGAAACAAAAAGACTTATCAATGAAGGCTTGATGAGAATCCTTGAGTTAAAAAGGAATCCTGTGTGTACAAGCAGAGATCTGATGTGTCTCTGTGGTAAGTGTGCCGGGTTCTACTACGATAGTAAGGACTACGTAATAAAGAGGTTTTCACCTGTGGATGCAGACAGCGGGATCTGTGATAAGTGCAGTCGGTATGGTGCATTTGATTACATTGTTTCTGAAAAAAACATAACGAAAAGAGGATTAAGAAGGAGGAGTAACTAATGAATATGAAAAATGATGTTCGCATTAGCGAAAAAGTCATTCTATCTCTAAGTGAAGCCTCTGCTTATTCTGGCATCGGTATACATAAACTGCAGCGTTTGGCGAGTGAACCAGGATGTGATTTTGTTATCTATGTTGGTTCAAGGAAATGTTATAAGCGGAAAAAACTCGAAGAGTTTCTTGAAAAAAGTGAAGCGATTTAAGTCAAGTCTGCGATGGAATTATTTGCAGAATATACAGTTTTCTGAATTTGAGTTAAAGTGCCATCAGTTGATGTGGCTGATGGCACCAAACTCATTTTATGGATTCTTACAATAATAAAGGAGAAAAAGTATGGATAAGAAAAAAGAAGAATCTATATGTGAAAAGGAATTGATAACGCTTGATGAGGCTGCTGCTTATACGGGAATCGGAACAAGTAGACTTCTTTTCCTTTCAAATGCGCCAGAGTGTAACTTTGTAGTTTTTATAGGAACTAAGAGGTATTTCAAACGTGTAGAGTTAGAAAAACTCTTAGATGAGACAGATTCAATATGACCAGAGGTGTTTTATGAAAAGTAACAGAAAATACTCGAATACTCGATATGACAGTAACCATGTTCGTTTAAATACGGGCGAGAGCGAGATGGCTAATGGTAAATACTGCTATCGATGGACCGGTATTGATGGGAAGCGTCATGCAATCTATGGCGCCACCTTGAATCAGCTTAGATTTAAAGAGACGACGATCAGTAAAAATCGTGAGGATGGCATCCGAGAAGATCAGTCCAATACTACTATTAATGATGTCTATGACCTTTGGAAGCAGACGAAAAGGGGGATAAGAGATCACACCTTCAAGAGTTATATGTATTTCTACGATTTCTTTATTAAACCCGGTTTTGGTCGCAAAAGGATTCAAGTAGTAAAGAGATCCGATGTTAAGATGCTGTATAACAGTTTGATTGAGAACCGAGGCCTGTCGCTGGCGACTTTGGATAATATCCATACTGTTTTGCATCAGGTTTTTCAACTTGCTGTTGACGATTACATCATAAGGTCAAATCCCAGTGACAGAATGCTTACAGAACTTAAGCGTTCATATGGGAAATCCTCACAACGAAGAGCTCTTAGTTTGGATGAAGAGCGCCTGTTCTTTAATACTATCCTTCATGACGCCAGGTATCGTCAGTGGTATCCGATGCTTTATATCATGGCTAATACCGGTATGAGGATTGGTGAGATTACAGGGCTTCGATGGTGTGATGTTAATTTTATAAAGAAGGAGATATCTGTTAATCACAATCTTGTTTACTATAACCATAGAAATGAAAGAGGGTGTTATTATTCCATTAACAGAACTAAGACCGAGTCAGGAAATAGAACAATTCCTATGACGGATTCTGTAATAAAAGCTTTTCAGATGCAAATGGAGTACAACAAATGGTCTGGAATAAAATGCACAGATCATATTGATGGTTATGATGATTTTATATTCTATGGTCGCTTTGGAGGTGTATATAATCAGTCTACGGTCAATAGCGCGATTCATAGAATAGTAAAGAATATCAATTCTGATATTTTAGAGAAGCATGGACTCGATTCTGATGTCCTCACTATCCCGGATTTTTCATGTCATATACTAAGGCATACATTCGCGACCCGATTATGCGAGAGGGGGATTAACATCAAAGTCATTCAGAATTTGTTAGGTCATGCCGATTTCGAGACCACTATGAACATCTATGTATCCGTAACAAACACTCTTAAGCATGATGAGATGGCGAAGTTTGAGAAGCTGAGAGAAACCGAAGATAAAGTTGTATAAATCCCATGAATTGAGGGAGCTTGAAAGGGACTCGGAGCGATCCGAGTCTTTTTCTTGCACCAAAAAGGTGGTGGGATTCATTGGATAGCATTGAAATGGGCCTTTAATAGGACTGTTGGGGACTAATACGGTGATATACTTGCATCAAGAACCTTGGGATAGATTCAGTGGAAATAGACATGGGATAAGTGGAGGTATTATTTATGTTTCCTTTTTGCTTAGTGGTGGTGTTGGCTATCATCTCTACAATTGGTTTGGTATTTGGGAATACAAACTTTTACAGCTTGTTAAAACTAATATAAACGAAGTAGCTATATATTATAAATATATTTTATATGTTATAGGAGAAAAGTATGCCTATTTGCGCTAATTGTGGTAACGAGATGGCCGATACTGATAGGTTTTGTGCCGAGTGCGGTTCGCCAGTTAAAACGGTTAAGTCAGTAGCTTCCGTTGATGATATCCAGAATACTCAATCGGTAAGCGGAGGTTCAGATAAGATGACAAAGATTAAGATTGTTAGTAATCCATATCAGAAGAACACTACTATACAAAAATGGAATGATCCAAATGGCTGGGAAGATATATCTTTTGAAAACAGTTCCAACAGTGTATTAGTCAGCGATTCCATTAAGACGGAGTTCTTTCAATTTAAGGCAGATGAGATAGTTGAAGGTATTGTTACTGAATTTAAGAATCGTGACGAGGAACTCAATATAGTCTTCGAAGGAACTGAAGATGATTTTGTAGTCTTGGAGAAAATTGCTCGTAGAGATAAATATAAGGATCAGATTGTTCTAGAAAGGTCAGATTTGTATCTTGAAAACGCATCGGATGTTTTGCCTGAGATTAGGAAGATTTTTAAGCGTCTAGAGCCGGTTGTTGAACACTGTGTAATCAGTAAGGATAGTGTGAAAAATGAAATGCAGAAGTTCATAGAGGCATCTAATGATTATATTCCGATAGTAGTTCTTGGAAATTATAGCTCAGGGAAATCTACGTTTATCAATGCTCTGTTAGGATGTGAAATACTACCTAGTGGTGATGAGCCAGTTACTGCAAAGATTTATCGTATAGAAAAGTCTGAAGATGATGATAGAGCTTCAGTAGTTTTCCTTTTTCATGATACGGATAGAGTTAGTATTAAATTTACGGCCAAAACATCTAATGTTAAATGTGACGTTGATAATCCAATAGTTCAACTATTGAAAGAAGGGCTTAATGAGGTAAAAGGCGAGGATATTATTGTACGTTTAGGGAAAGCATTGGCTATTATCAATTCCTATGAAAATGATACAGAGAATCAAGAAATATCGGATCTTATTGAGGTTACGGTTCCCTTCAGTAATGGAATACTTTCCGAATCGGAGTCTAAGTATGTGATATTTGATACACCCGGCTCGAACTCTGCTTCAAACAGCAGACATTTAGACGTTCTCAAGAGAGCTATGAAGGATATGTCGAATGGTATCCCTATGTTTGTGTCGGAGTACAATTCTTTGGATAGCACTGACAATGAGAAGTTATATACCTGGATTAATGATATGACTGAATTGGACAGTAGATTTACGATGATCATTGTAAATAAGGCGGATAATGCCGGATTACCTGCTGATGGATTCAACGAAAAAAAGATTAAACAGATATTGAATTGGTCAGTCCCCAAAAATTTATACTCTGAGGGAGTTTTCTTTGTTTCCTCTATCATGGGGTTGGGGGCAAAGACAAATGGAGACTTTCAAAATCGCTTCTATTTCAAAACATACAGTGTTCAAGAGGAACAGTATAAAGATCCGACATCAAGATTCTATGAATCGCTATACAGATACAATATTATGCCTGAGCAACTAAAAGAAACAAGTATAGAGCAGGCTAATGAGTGTGAAGATTTGATCTATGCTAATAGTGGGCTGTATAGCGTTGAGATGGGATTAGAGGCTTTTGCCAAGAAGCATTCATCATATAACAAATGTGAGCAGTCCAAGCTATTTTTGAAACGGATTATTGAAATCACGGATGAGGTTATATCTCAGCGCGTCTCAAAGAGTAAGACTGATAAAGATAACATGATCAAGACTCTGGAAAAGAATAAGGCAGAGTTATTGCAAATGATAGATGAAAAGTCAGACGCACTTACTAAAGAATTCATGGAGAGTTACACGGATTATATTGATGAAATAATCGATGAAACCTTTGTGTTTATTGATGCTAAAGATTTAAAGGAACTTGAATTAGGGATTGAATCTAAGCATCAAAGAGAAATGGGAATCGTTGATTACGATTCGAGATTGAGTTCGGCAAAAAAGGAATTAGCTAGCAGTATAAAGGTTGGGATGAGCCGAGAAGTAAGCAATAGAAGCCTTATGCGTCTTAAAAAGAACTTTCTTGAAGGATTAAGTGAGGTTAAAGAACGCAGAGAAGAATTAAAGAGTGCAAATAAAGCTGTTGAGAAGATGGTATCGGATGAGTTGATAGCAAAGAACAAGGCTGATTTCCAGCAGTTTGCTGCAGGCAGAAAAAGCGATATTGAGGCAAGCTCGCAATTAAGGTGGGAAAGAAATGCTAATCGAATCAGAACTGAGTTGGCTCAAATTGTTATGGGAACCAAGGCTTTAAGTGAGACGCAAAGAGATTCTCTGAAGAGAATTATTATTGAATATGGTGATATCAATTTCGATAATAAGGCTGATGAGATATTCATTAAGGATGATTTCTTGTCCGGTATTAGATTTGGAAATTTGTTCATTGGTGATTCTGAAAAGATAAGACTTGATAAGCTTAGAAGAACATTCAATTCAGAGCTTAATAAGTATGTTAATAGCATATGTAAAGAAATCGAACTGAGTCATACAGAAAGCTTCAAAAAGTGGCTGGCAGCTCTGCTTGCTGATATTCGAGGCAATATAACTGAATACAGCAGCGAATTGCATACTCAGGTTGATTACATCAAGCAAGAGGAAGACTTCATTGCAGACTTTGAAGCCAAGCAGAAACTTATTAAGGGTTACTCACAGCAGATTGAAGAAATGATTTCTTGGAAAGAATAGTAACAATTAGTGTTTTTACAGAGTTTAATGGTTATTGGAGGGCAAGATGGGAGTAAAAAAACTTATAGCTAAAGCTGGAGGAAAGGCAGCAGATAAAGTTGCGAAGTTAGCTGCATTGAGTCCTGATCAGTTGGCTGAAGTTGAGCGCCAAAAACAAGAGTATCTTTCTCAAATGCCAGATCCTGAAGATGAGGCGGCTGTTGAATTAACGAACAGACTAATAGCAGCTAGTAGTGTTGAGATATTTAATTCTTATTTGCCTCAATTGGATAGTTTGTATGTTCCTGTACAGAATCAATACGAATATGGGAAAGAGTTTGATTCCAATTACAACATTCGCTATGTTGATATAACTAAATGGGTTACTGACAAAGATGAGAATAGTCTTGATAAGTTGATTAACGTATATGAAGTACTTTCAAATGAAGACTGCAACATAGCATTGATATTTAACCGAAAGATTCAGCGTACCCATGTATATATGGCTATTTCAAATACGCGGAATGAGTCGAGCAATAATAATGCGAATGACTATATTAAGCGCCTTGTAAGTGCCGTAAATGGTAACTTCCCCGGTTCGGAGTTAGGTGAAATCAAAGAAGGAACGGTTCCATGTTTTAGGAAAGGGTATGACTATTCGATTGCATCAGCGTCGAATATTCCGACGGAGAAATCAGAGAAGTTTATTAGTCAAACCATAGAGAAAATACTGGATGGTATCATTCCTGATGATCCACAAGAAGAGTACACCATAGTTTTATTAGCAACCCCTATTCCTGATGTGGATGAGCGAAAGAATAGGTTGTCTAAATATTACAGTGCGTTAAATCCATATGCTTCATGGCAGACGAATTTCACTTATACACAATCGGATTCAACGAACTCAATGGCCATGTTTGGCGTCAATATTGGAGCGAGTGCTGGAGTTCAGAATACACAGAGTAATGCTATTACTGACAGTAGTAGTACTACTGATTCAACTGGAAGATCAATAACGGATAATACCAGCAGATCAGAAGGAACAAATTCAAGCAGTACGATTTCAGATTCAACAACAAGGGGGAGTTCTCAGAGTAATACGATCAGTGATTCAACGTCACGAGGATCGACAACTGGATCCACGGCAACCACGGGGACAGCATCCACAGTTGGTTCAAATGAGTTTCAGTCAGCAACTGGTGGAGTATCTTTTTCAGAGAATGTATCAGTTGGGGCGACTGAGGGAGCAACTGTTGGTGTTCCCGGGACAGGTGTAAATGCTTCAGTGTCACAAAATGTATCTGTTGGCTCTACACAATCATTATCAACTACCGGCGGTTCTGGGACATCGCTTTCTGATTCTGTATCAGAGAGTATATCTGAAATGACAAGCAATACGGTTAGCAATACGATAGGCAGAACGGCAGGACAAACTATTTCTGATACTGTAGGCAGAACCGTTGCAAATACAGCTGGACGTACAGCAGCTAATACCGTAGGAAGAGCGGTTGCTAATACACTTGGACAAGCGGTATCAACTGGTGTGGCAACGATGGCGGGGGTAGCTAAAGCCACTAGTTTTGGTATGAATGCTGGAGCTAATTTTGCTAGGTCTTCGACAGTTACAGCTCAGGTTGGTAAGAACGAAGGCATAGTGCAATCATTCGTTAATTACAACATAAAGCATGCACTAGAGAAACTGGAACAGCAGATGAAACGCTATGAGACAAGTACTGCGCTCGGAATGTGGGATTTTGCAACATATGTAATAAGTGAAGATATGAACACCGCGAATAACGTTGCTCATTCGTATGTTGCTCTTACTCAAGGTGAAGAATCATATATGTCACAGGCTGCAATTAATCTTTGGAGAGGCGATCTTGGAGACAAGAGTGCAGATGCAAGAGAGATATACAGCTATATTAAGGATCTTAGACACCCCTTGTTCGGATTAAATCCGGATGTTGTGAATAATGATGGAACTTTTTTGGTGTATCCGAATCTTGTAAATCCGACAACGGCATTGTCGGGGAAGGAACTAGCATATTCTCTTAATTTCCCTCGTAAATCTATATCTGGATTGCCGGTTTATGAATGTGCTGAATTTGGAAGAAACATAGTAAAGTATCAAGATGACAATGATGATAAGACACTTCATCTGGGTCAGATATTCCATATGAATAGGCCAGAGTCTGTTGATGTAGATATTTCGCAAAACTCGTTAGCATCGCATACATTTATTACTGGAAGTACAGGCTCAGGTAAGAGTAATACCATTTATACAATATTGAATAGAGCGTTGGTGAATGGTGTTAAGTTTATGGTAATCGAGCCTGCTAAAGGTGAGTATAAGAATGTATTCGGAAATACTACTGGTGTAAGTGTATATGGGACTAACCATAAGCAGATGGATTTGTTGAAGATTAATCCCTTCAGTTTCCCAAGTTCTATTCATGTCCTAGAGCACATGGATCGATTGGTTGAATTGTTTATTGTTTGTTGGCCGATGTATGCTGCAATGCCTGCGGTTTTGAAAGATGCGGTAGAGAAGTCTTATTCAGATTGCGGTTGGGATCTTATCGATTCAAGTAATCCATATGGAGATAATTTGTTCCCGTGCTTTGCCGATGTTGCTAGGAATGTAAGAAGCATTATTGATTCCAGCGAATATGATGCTGAGAATAAAGGCGCTTATAAAGGATCGTTGCTTACTAGGCTTCAATCATTGACTAATGGCATTAACGGAATGATTTTTTCTCAGGATGAGATTCCCCCGAAAAAACTATTTGATGAAAATGTCATTGTTGATCTTAGTAGAGTAGGATCGAGCGAGACGAAATCACTCATAATGGGTATGCTCGTTCTAAAGCTTCAAGAATACCGTATATCTGAAGATAATGATATGAATGCTGGCCTAAAGCACCTCACAGTTTTGGAAGAGGCTCACAATATACTTAAGAGAACATCTTCAGAGCAAATATCCGAAAGCGGTAATCTTTTGGGCAAAAGTGTAGAGATGCTTTCAAATGCGATAGCAGAGATGAGAACATATGGTGAAGGGTTCATCATTGCTGATCAAGCTCCCGGATTGTTGGATATGTCAGTCATAAGGAATACAAACACAAAGATCATTATGAGATTGCCTGACCTTAGCGATAGAGAGCTCGTTGGACGCGCTGCCAATTTGAATGACAATCAAATCGATGAGCTGGCAAAGCTGCCGTGTGGAGTGGGAGCGATTTATCAGAATGAGTGGATACAACCGGTTTTGTGTAAGGTGGATAAGAGCTCCGTTCCATCCGAGAGATATTCATATCAGTACGAACCGCAGAATACTCCAATACCTGACATATCTTCAAGACTTATGATTGCTAAGATGATAAGCAAGGGCGTTAAGATATCTACAAAGAAAGAGTTAGAAGAGATAAACAAAACTCTTGATGCAATGAATGCAGACTCATATATTAGAGTAGCAACTCTAAGAATTCTTGAAAATCCGCCTGCTGAACCGCGAATGACAAAAATAGCTCCATTAATGGGGGTTCTATTTCCTGAAGTCAAAGATTCTGTAGAAAAATCTTTCAATGAAGCAAGCCAGGCTAAGGAATGGACTTTGGCTGCAGAATCAGCTTTGAAGGATGCTGGGGTTAATGAATTGGATGATATTGTACGTAGAGATATTATTCAAGGTGTTATTACATATTACTTCTTGAATGTTATTAGTAAGCCCGCATATCTTAAAGAATGGAGATCTACAGGAGGCTTAGCATGAGTATCGAGAATCTTAACTCACCAAGAGAACAAACGCCAGAAGTTTCTGATTCTATTAATGAAAACGTTGAGTCTCCAACCTTTGATTCACGAGTAGGGCCTACGGATAATAGTACTAAAAGAGATGATGTCTTCAGTCATGATGAGCTGCCTAAATATCCCGATTGGATTGATGACTTTGATCGCCGAGTAGAGCCAGGCGGACTGATATTGCCAGAAGAGGATGATGTACTTGATTTTGATGATCGAATCCATCCTGTTAATCATGAGCCGCTATTGGAACGTACAAATGACAATGATTCTGACCTCGAGAATCAGCAATCAGGTATAGATTCTAACGATAGTTCTTCAAGTAATGACGTAGTAACTGATCCGGATATAGACAATAATCCAATTGATATTCAACATAAATCGGATGAAGTTCATGGAGATGAGCCTGTTGAAACAATTGGTCAAGTAAAGAATAGTACAGAAGAATCAAGTCGGTTGGATACGACTTCGCCGAAAAAATACTACGATGACAATGGAAATCTATATCGAGAAGGCGATAACCTCATTCCTAATAATGAATATGAAATAAATGGGTATAAGTATAAAACGGATAATGATGGTCGAATAATCTCAGCTGAAGGTAAACTGCAGATAAAAGATCATCCAGGCCGCAAAGAAATGGATCCAAGGTCTACCGTTAATAAAGGTGATATGGAAGATTCTGATCAAAGAGGACATCTGATTGCGGATCAGTTTAATGGAAGTGGCGGTATTGAGAATGTCGTTGCTATGGATGGAAAGCTTAATCAAGGTGATTATGCAAAACTCGAGAATAAGCTAGCTGATGCAGTAAAATCAGGTGCCGATGTAAAGTATAAAGTTGAGCCTGTGTATAAAGACAATTCAACCCGTCCATCTGAGTTTAAAGTATCATACTCAATTAATGGAGAAAAGACAGTTACCGTATTTAAGAATGGGAGTGAAACAAAAAAATGATCAAAGAATTTGTTTATCAAGGAATATTAGATGAATTGAGTGCTTTTCTCACTGATGGATGGGAAGAGCTCGTTGTATATCTTGAGTATGGTGATTCTTCATATACCTTTGAGTTTTATGTGAAGGTTAATGGGAATTACATCAAATGCTATGATTTGCCGGGTGTATCTGATGATGATTTAGCTAAATCATTTTCAAATATCGATGAGATGATTTCTTCAGAACGAAATCATGAAACAGATCCTTTGTGGACCAATATGACGATGGTTGTTACGAATTCTGGCGTTATGCATGCTGACTTTGATTATACCGATTTAACTCAAGGCGCTTATCAGTATATGCTGGATTGGAAGAAGAAGTATCTAAAGTAGTGTTGCAGATAGAAGTGTATTTGAAAGTGATATGACATGATGAAATAACGGTTATTGTGGAGGTCTTAGTATGAAAAAGGGTAATGTCTTATTCTTGGGTAATTCAGGTGTTGGAAAGACAACACTGATTAATTCTATTTTAGGAACTGATGCTGCCACTGGCATTGGTGTAAGTGGGACTACAAAAGAAACAAAAACATATGAGAATGACGAGGTCCCTTTCAGAATTATAGACACTATGGGATTTGAGCCTGTGAAATTTATGCAACCCAATAAAGCAATTGATGGTGTAAAGAAATGGTCAAAGGAAGCCGCATTGGATAATAATGAGGATACAAATATTGATTTGATATGTTTGTGTGTGGACGGTACATCAAGCAAATTATTTTCGAAGACGATAGATGATTTTCTAAAATCGATTTCTTTGTGGAAAACTGTTCCTATAATAGTTGTCATTACCAAATCGTATTCTCTTCCTGATCGTGAAGAGAATGTAAAAATGGTTGAGAAAGCTTTTGAGGGTAAGAAACGTGAAGTAAGAGGTATATATCCGGTTGTTGCTGCTTCATATGTAATACGTGATGATTATGCTGTTGAGCCTCAAGGAATTGAAGAATTGGTTGTGGCAATCAATTCTCTGTTGCCAGAGGGAATAAAAGCCGCAACCAGCGATATTGAAAAATATAAACTCGATAGGAAACGTTTTTTGGCTCAAAGTACTGTCTTTGGTGCGACGGGCATAGGTGTAGCAGTTGGCCTCGCTCCCATTCCGTTTGCGGATGCAGCTTTGTTGGTGCCGACAGAAACACTTGAGATCAATGGTATTTCAAGGATATATGAAGTTAAAAATGACGACCGATACAAAACCCTGTTGAATCAAATGATTGAGGTTGGAACGGTAAGTCTTGTTGCTAAAACTATAATATCTGCTCTCAAGGCTATTCCGGGTGTGAATATTGCAGCTAGTATACTAAATGGTGTTATAGCGGGTGTCATCGTTGCTGCAATTGGTGAAGGTTCTATATATGTCTTTGAACAGATATATTTAGGTAATAAAACTGTTGAGGATATTGACTGGGTAACTAAGGTGCTTGAGGGAAAACTGTCAAATGAATTGGTAAAGAAAGTAAGTGCTATTGTCGATTCGTTGCCTGAAAATGCAACAAAGAAAGATATTTTGGAAGCAATAAGTAAACTCTTTAAAAAGTGACTTGTTTAGTTAACCATACACAGCACAAAAATGAGCAGGGCCCACATTGGTAGACCCTGCGTTATTATATGGTTACGAAATCATGGGAGCGATATTTCGCATACTGATAATTCTTGTTTATCGTTATGATACAGCCGTATCATCAATGCTGATTTGCTTGAGATCTTCAAGTGACTGAGCTCGTTCCTGCTTTGTACTCAATTCGATTTCAGGACTTTTCTTTTCTATAAACTTTTTCCTGTATAATTCGCCCCATTCTAATGCGTGGGCTGTATTTTTCCTGTTATAGATTAGAATCATAGCCTCTGCATAACCGGAGCTACCCGCTTTTCTGTCTTTTGCGTTGCGACTGAGTTCTTTTAGCGATTCTTTTCCGAGTTTCTCCTTGAAATACTCATCATCGAGTTTATCCTCGTAAGTTACAACAAGTTTGGTTACGCCACGTAAGAAATTTGCGCTTAACGATAGAGGATCACCTTCCCAGGTCCCAATGATTATCTTCAGGGTTCTTTCAAGAACATGATAACCGTATTGTTCATAAATGGCTTCAAGTGTGGAAACGCAACATATACCACCGGGCTGCTTGCCCTTACAGACTGTAAGATTATATGATTCTACAAGGTTCTTGATGAGAATCTGCTCGTCATTGCCGGCTTCAACATTAGCTATGAAAATCTCAAATGGACTAAGGATCTTTACGTATTTCTGCTGATTAGCAAAGATATCAGCTTCGGTCTCATAATCGAGATCTTCATAGACCATACACCATACTGGCGTTTCTCTTGATCCGGATACAGTGGCAATGATCTCTATCGTGTGCTGACCATTGAATACATAGTTAATACCATCCCTTCGGCTGACCTTTACAGGATTGATCTGCTTAGGGTCAAAATGCTCTACCGTCTTTCTTACATGAGCCAAAGAAAGATTACGCTGATATACCTGATTAGATACAAGATTTGATATAGGGATTAATTCAAAGTGTACGTTAGGGACAAATGGATTTTGATTTGGCATTATGTTTCTCCTTTGAGTAATCTAATTAGTTTTTCGACTGTATCGTTTAGTCCAATAAGTTCTGTTACGAGCTCACCTTTGGCTTTAGTAGATGCCTTGGAAGTTGATTCAGATTCTATAATTCGAGTAACTGAAGAAACCCAAGATGGCAAAGTTAAACAAAGGCTTTTGATCTCGGCATCGGGATTATAAGAGGGCATTTCTTTAATAGCACCATAATTGGAGGGGAGAGGAATGCCCTTTTTCTTTGCTGGAAGTATTTCCTTAACAAATAAAGATGGAATTGATTGTTCCGGATATCTATCTACTTTTTTACAGAAGTTGCGTATTTCGGTTTCCGGCTGTTTGCTGAATACTACCGTATCGTTTATGGCTATTGGCAGATCTCCATCTAATATCTTATCTGCAGTTTTATGAGATATCTCCTTTATGTGATCAACTGCTCGGGCGAATTCAGCATATCTTTGAATTGTATTTGGCGCCACATTATACTCCTTCCCGAGTTTTTCTCTAGTTCTTATCGATGTTGGTTCATATTTAGGTTCGGTCTCATTTTGGGACCTAACCTCATTTTTGGAGTGTTGATTGACTCCACTAACATTGTGTGCGCCCAGAATCTTTTCAATCTCATAGCGCTTCCCTATAAGATACTGTTTAGTGTGATCTGATATATTCCGTCTCGCCAATTGAGTTGTGCAGATCCAGATGATGACTTCCTCTCGGTTTCTTAGGGGGAGCAGCCTAAAAGATGGTTCAATATTATGCTTCATGCAAATCTCATAGCGATTATGTCCATCTACGATATAATTCCTCCAAGTGTATATTGCCTCGCGACACCCTTCGGCAATGATGCTTCGTTCGAGTTCCGAGTATTCTTCAGCGGATAGTGGTGGTATGAGATCACGGAATTCCGGGTCTATTATGTATGGGAAGCCTGTAGATGCCATTGTTTATACCGCTTCAGCAGTTGTAATATCAAATATTACAAGAGACTTTTCTTCTATATATTGGCCATTCATTCTGCAACTACGGGTTTCTTTAGGATTGTCAGATAGTGAAAGAATGTTTCTGACTAATTGCGCGCTTGATAACTCATAGTTCCTCCAGCGATCCCAATAGATTTTATTGGCATTCTTTGATTCAACACTTGGCATGATAACAATGACCCTTTTGTCCGGATTTATAAGTATCTGAATATAATCTGGTTTCCCGAGCAGTAACAAGGTAGCTTTACTTATCCGAAGACGATTTGATCTTGGATCAATTGTCAGCGTTAGATTCTTCATTTACATTATTCTCCGTATTCTCATTCTTATTTTTAAAGTGGACTACAGAAAAGCCTTTGACTATATCGATCTCCATTTGTTTGCTATGCTCTTCGACGCTTAATCCGAATTGGTTTTCCCACTCAGGAGGGTAGCGTGGGTTGCGGGAGTTGATTATCTTGCTCTCTTCCGTAATCTTGCGAGGATATTCTTCACGAGATGTCAAATTGAATACGATTATGATCTCATCGTTAGCCTTTATAATCTGACCTAAGACTTTATATCGAAAGTTTTCGTTCCATTTCATAAGAACCATGATTCTTTGGAAGAATTGTTCACACTTCATTATCCTCGGTTTATTGCTCTTGGTTTTCCATCGTTGAGACTCTCTGGTGTCCTCAGAACAAGGTCTTAAGACCAACTTTTTCGTATCATCATTTACAAGGATAAGCACATGAGTAACATCCGGTAATCGCTTAAGACAGGCAGCATTAACATAGAAGCTATTGTCCTTAAATGTTATTGCTGGTTCAAACAGGTGCGAAAAGAATTCTCCTCTTACGACCTGAAATCCTTCATATGAGAAGTTATTATCAACCAGTATCTTTTGTAAAAATTCAGTCTGTTCTATTTTATTATCCATAATTAAATAGACTCCTGCCTTAATTCGTTAACAATGGTTGATATATTGTTTTTCAGGACGTCCTTACTTGGGATCTTAATGATCTTTCCGTCAGTGTTGTATGGAACACCTAAGTCTAGAATATTGTTGGATGGTATATTTACTAAAGAAGTTAATTCTTCAATTTGTGCATGCCGATAGTAATCCGTTCCAAATCTTGTGGCCCAGGATACCGGATATGCAACAATAGTACTTCTTTCTGATGTGGTATTGTTAATGCTTGGAATAAAGACTTCGGTGTCACGAAGATCGAAGTACAGGATAGATGTCTCGCCATTTTCCTTCCTTACTCCGTTTATGCGAAAGCGAAAGCTTGTATCCCAGCCCATTAGTTCATAGATAAATGAAAGAAAGGGGGCACCACCGATGCTTTTAGGGATGAGTTTACCACCCTTTTTTGATGCCCATACTATCGAGTTCTTTTCGCCTTTCTCAGCTTTTCTTACTATCAATGTCTTCTTGGTTGGGTGCACCAGAATTACAATGCTTTCGTTATCTCCGAGTTTTCTTATCGATAAAGACGAAAAACTGATGTTTTTCGAAGTGAGGGTTACTGATACAGCATTTACTGAAGGGAATAACTGTGATCTTACAACATCGTACCCGCGCAGATCTAACTCTCCGTCTTTGATTTTGAAGTCGGATATGTCTAACGGTTCTTCTGGAATGTTTCCATCGTAGACACTGGCAGATGCCTCTATATATTCTTCAGGTTTGAAGAGCCACTTTGGGTGTACCTTAACGTAACCTTTGAGTATTCCGTCTTTTATTACATGCAACTCAGGCAGATATCCGGGACTACAGGATTTTGCTATTCGAATGATTTTCTGTACAGCAACAAAGTCGCTGGGATCTATTATTTTGTCATGGTGTTCTACTTGGCGGTATTGGTTTCTTTGCCCGGTATTCTTCTTAGACTTGTGATCGAGATAATTTGGAGTATATGTTTTTCTTGCTAATACTTCTCCGCAATAACGCTCGTTCTTTAACATATTAAGAATGGTCGATGATGACCAAACATCTTTGTTATTTTTTGTTTTAACGTTAAGTGATGTAAGCAGTTGAGCAATTTCGGAGCATGTGTATCCATATAAGAAATCGAAGAAGATTAAACGTACGATCCGTGCCTCATCTTCATTTATAACAAGGTTCCCATCCTCGTCCTGGTCGTAGCCAAATGGGGCAGGTGTCAGAAAAATGCCGTGTGAGAAACGCATCTCAATAGACATGTTCATGATCTCGCTCTTATTGTGGGATTCTTCTTGAGCAAGTGTTGCCATTATTGATAGGCTCATTTCTGTTTTCGTGCTCAGTGAGTAAATACGTTCAGTCTCGAAGAATACACCAACTGATGGTTCTAACGCTTTCAGTTTACGGACGTAATCTATACAGTCAACAAGGTTCCTGGCAAAACGGGATACGCTCTTAGTTACGATCAGATCAATCTTACCGGCATAACAATCTCTTATCATGCGGTTGAATGAATCTCTGTGCTTGAGGGAAGTGCCGCTGATCCCTTCGTCGGCATATATCTCCACTAGGGTCCAATTCGGATGATGGGCTACGAAATCAGTATAGTAGTTCTTTTGTAGCTCATAAGAGGATGTCTGCTGAAGATTGTCCGTAGATACTCTGGCATATACTGCAACACGTTTGGGGGAATCATCGTTGTAGAAATCTGTTTCTTCAACAGCAGATATTACTTCGATTTCATCGAGGTTTGCTCCTCTATATCGTTCGCGAATCCTTTGTTTCTTTTCTGCGATACTATTCTCTTGTGATTCAGACTTGAGCATGATTTATTCCTTGGCAATTGATGTGCGTTTTATTAACTCGCACAATTAACAGTTTTGTAATCTGATTTTAGAATCCAACTGTGTCACAGAGAATAAACCATGGTTTATATGTATTAACTGCAGTTCAGATTTAAGGCCTTAAAAGCAATTTGGCAGAGTTGCCAGAAAGGTTATACTATGATTGATAAGAAACTGATTGCACAACGTATTAGAGATTGCAGGAAAGCTGAGAATTTGTCTCAGGAGCTTCTCGCTGAATGGGCTAACATAAGTACAGCTTATCTGAACAAGATTGAAAATGGCAAGAGTACAAATATTAGCATGGAGATCATTGCTGCTATCTCAGATACAATGAGGGTGTCCCTGGATTATCTGGTGTTCGGAAAAACTGATGAAACCAGTGATAAAGATAACTTCAATGAAAGACTGTTTTTGGGCTGTACTGAACATGAAAAAGTCATTCTAGTATCCATGCTGAACGCACTTAAACAGATCATTATCGAGAACAGGGAAGAATGATCATTTGATAGGATTTTAGATTACTCTACAATAGCCCTGTTTCCATTTGGTAGCAGGGCTTTAAATATGCCAATATGCCAATTCTATGCCAATTCTATGCCAATGAACGGTATCCTTGTGTACCTAAAACGTACGCTCCTGTTTTTTAGATTTTTGGTTTGAGCTTTAGAAATCGTTGTTTTTATACATTCAAGTACGCTCAATTACGTTCGTAAGGAAAGACCTGGATTTTGTCCCGACGCTCAAGACAAGAGATTAATGAAATTTACTGTGTTGATCCATAATTTTCTATAGTTAACTATCAGATTTCGAAATACACCAAAAAGACGCCTTTTGTGTACCACAGCCCCGAAAGTTAACAATAATCGCACATTTGAAAAATGCTTATTTTACTGGTAATCCCTGAGTTTTTAAACTCAGGGATTACATTTATTACTGACAGTTACTGACAGCAACTTCCCGTTGACATCGTTAACTTTGCATATTTTTAGACCGTCGCACATTGGATGAATAAGCGTTAAATCGGTATGGTTACCATAAACGCGAGGTGGGTAAGTATGCTGGTTATTTGGTGCGGTTTTGCTGCGGTTATGTTGAAGGTCTTGTGCAAGGCATCGGTTTATCAACTTGAACGGGTTTTGTTTGATCGCTATGAATTCAATAAAAGAGTGGGGATCTATGCGATCTGCATTGATGATCTCCTATGAGCCGTGGGTCACTACTGGATGAATGCCCGGAGCTGATAAAGTCATGGTCTCCGAATAATAGTATAAGACCGGAGGATGTTTCTGCTGGTTCAAACAGAAAGGTCTTGTGGATTTGTGATAAGGGGCACGAATGGTCGGCATCAGTGAAGAATAGAGTTATTGCCGGCAGCGGATGCCCATATTGCGAGCATAGGGCTGTTCTAGAAGGATATAACGATCTATTAACGACAAATCCTAATGTAGCAAAATCATGGTCCCCCAATAACAGCATTAAGCCAACCACTGTTTCTTCGTTATCAAACAAAACAGTACTTTGGATTTGTAGTAAGGGACACGAGTGGAAGGCCCGTATAGCAGATAGAACTGCGGGACACGGATGCCCATATTGTGCTGGTCAGCGGGTTTGGAAGGGCTTTAATGATCTGAATACTACTCATCCGGATCTATGCGAAGGATGGTCAGACAGGAATCAGAATCTATCTCCGACAACAATTACTTCAAAGAATACCAGTAATGTATGGTGGCGTTGCAGTAAATGCGGGAATGAGTTTAAAGCGGTTGTGTCGGCGAGAGTTAAGGGGCGTATTTGTCCGCATTGTATTTCATTAGAACGTAGCAGGATGCGAAATGAAAAGGCATTAACTGAAGATATGGAATCAATATATAGAAAGAAACTGATTCAACTATCAGTAAGCTACTATGCTTCAAGAAATGATTTTACAGTTATACCTAATTCCTCAGATTTAACCGGTTTTAGGATCGATTCTTACGTGCCTGGCATTCGACTGGCATTTGACCAAATTAGATCAGAAAAGAGGACGAGGATTAATAAATATATTCTCTATACAAAGGATATTCAGTTAATAAGCATCCCGAATGAGCTTAACGAACGGGATACGGTTTTATTGATAAGGCGAGCTTTCAGTTCTTCTCATATATCATTTCATTCAACTATAGAAGAAGATCTCCAATATATTAAATCCAAATTCATCAGATCTTATAAATCCAATGTTTATGGGCATTAGCGGTTGCACATAACATTTGTTAACAATTTGTTCACAAAAAATAGGCCATCACGGCGGGGGTCTCTGTCCAGACATAGTGAAGGGTATTTTTCTAAATCCTCTTCACTGGACATTGACAACTGCATAACCAAGCTATCAGGTACGTTACCTGTATCGGGGTTAAAATCCCAAGCCAAGGTGGCTCCAAGTGCGCCAGGACCTTCCGAAAGGAAGAAAGCGATAACACAGATGAGTCAGAACCGGAATAGCCATCCGGGGGAGGCGATGACAGATACAGGCGATAATGATACTTCTGCGTAGTCACAGGCTGAGCGTTGAAGCGGATTAGTCCTCCGTGAGCCGTCACACCCAATGAACGCAGCGAGTGGATAAAGTCCACCGGGGTGAGATTCCCATGATCTCGAGTCGCTTCCGAGAGCTTGATAGTTTCCCAGAGACTCCTTAGGCGATAAAGGCCTAAGGATTATCTCGACCCGCCGGGGGACACAGGTGAAATACGGTGGATCCTTACATGCGTGAAGCATGAAGATCGAAGATTTTCGGAGATAAGTCTGCTTCACGATGAATAAAACAAGGAGGTAAAACGTATTGGAAGACAAATGCAAGGTTATTGCTGTTGCCAACCAGAAGGGGGGCGTCGGAAAAACGACTACAGCGGTTAACCTGGGAGAAGCACTTGCCCGTTCGGGAAAAAGGGTCTTACTCGTCGATGCGGATCCTCAGGGTTCGCTTACTGCGAGTTGCTCTATTAAAAATCCTGACGGACTCGACCTGACTTTATCAGAGCTTATGGCGTGCGAGATGTCTGGTGATTTAACAGATTCTTTTCCTCATAGTGATATTGTTAAGCATTTTGAGAACATAGATCTTATTCCATCCAACATCTCATTATCCGGTACTGAGACGATGCTCTTTAACTGTATGAGCAGAGAATCAGTTCTCAAGAGGACACTTCAGTCTTATATAAAAGAATATGATTATATTCTTATAGACTGCATGCCGTCTCTTGGTATGATGACGATCAATGCTCTTGTGGCAGCGGATTCAGTCATTATTCCCTGTGAACCATCTTATTTGTCCGTTAAAGGACTTGATCTGCTACTGCGTTCGAT
>JAILNR010000039.1 GCA_024691325.1 Saccharofermentans sp.
TCAAACAGCTATCGCATACGATATAGCTCCTTTGATAGAAACAAATACTACTGAAGAAGGTGCCAAAGACCTTGCATCAAGTGTGTTTTTTGAAAATAACACTCATTTTGATATGCAAGATCTTTATGCGGATGTTGATGCTGCAAACATAAACCCATCCTTACATGATTATGATACTTTATCTGACGCGATGAGAGAGTATTTCTCTGATGCGTTTAGTACGAGGGTTAATAATTTTATGTCTAGTACTTTTGTTTTAAAGACAAAACTCTATACATCATCACCGAGAATTTGGCCTTTATACTATGATGATAACGATAATTATCTGTTAGAAGGGATAAACAACAATCAATTAAGGGGGATTGCCGAATCTTTTGGCGAACTGGTGAGTCAACTGGCTTGCATGGAGAATGTGCAATGAAAACAACTGTACTGATATCAAAAGTCGTGGTGTTGTTAACGGCGATACCTATTATACTGTTTTATGCTAGCTCGATTATTAACACATACAAAACTCAGAATACAAGACAACAACTATTTAGTTATGTTTCGCCCAATGGTTCTTACAGAGTAGATATTGTGAATCGGGGGGAGGATTCGCATGAAATCTGGATAATTGACGATAAGGAGAATATAAATTCGATAATCGATATCAGCAATAATCTTGAAGATACGATAGATGATTATGATGTTGAATGGATGAATGACTATGTATTGATTCATATTGTACGAAGTTCGTACACGATTAAGATTAATTATGATTCATTGGATGGAAGAATGGTCAAACCTCGCACTACCTCGATTGTCATGCCGTTTGTCAAGGTGTTTTTGCTTGTTCTTTTCTTGTTGTTTGAAGGATTGTTTCTGTTCCATCTCAAGCACGAAAAGAAATACATTTTACTAATGATTGTTGCACTTATACTGTTTTCCTCGATCCCTTCCATGGAATACAATAAGAGTTATCATCCTGACACTGTCAATGTTCAAAATGAATCTGAAGGATTTGTCAGTAAAGCGAATATATCGATTTCTTCGAATACGATGACTTTCAGGCATGCCAATTATATAGACATGTTTATGCTATTTGATACAGATGAGTTTATTACTATTTCAACCCCGGTTAACGGAAACTCAAATCAAAATGAGTATGATTTCTGTATCTATGAGGATTATGCCAATCTGAGTGTTGTTGGTGAGGATAACTTTGCGTTTGACCTGATATTTGATGGTCCGGATGGAGTCAATTCATGAAAGACAGAACGAAAACAATTATCGGAATAGTGATAAAAGCTATATGGTTATTGTTATGCTTTCTCATAACCGTTTTAATAATCAGTTATCACAATGGTTTCTTTTCACATTCGGATCCGGAATTTCTATTTAGTGTTTCCTCGCCTGACAATGAATATAAGATAACTGTAGCATATGCAGGTGAGGGTATTAGCGGATATGAGAAAGATGAGATTTGCTTGATCAACAAAGAAGGACTGTATTTGGCATCATTTGTATTGCCTTTTAAAAAAGATGGTATTACTCGCGTAAAGCCGGATAATATCAACATAATCTGGAATGAAGACAGTGTACTTATTCATGATATCGGATCCGATTATTCAATACGGTTAAAGTATAGTGATCTAGGCAATAGAGATGTTAAGCCTGTTCATCTTGAATCTGTTAAAAGATATGTATTCTCGATATCGATTATAGCAATCAGTGTTTTTCTGACACTTGCTGTTTTCTGTCCAGCCAAAAGACGGATGTGGATCATTGTAACTGTTGCAGTAGTGCAATTGTTCATATCATATAATCTTTCATTCAAAAAGGTTGAAAGAAAACTACGCATCAACAGAAATTTTGTTGAGGGTGAGGAAGATGATTACAGTGTTTCCCTGACAAATCAAAACTACAGGATAGAGTTAGAACAATTGAATTGTGTTTATGTACGATTCGTTTTTGATGAGGGGGGTGATTTGGATATGACAAACCCTATCAATGTGTATATGAACGGAAGTATCGAAGAATCAGAGTTCTTTGTCGAGTTTGAAGAGGATATATGTCATGTTCGGGTCGAGGGAGATGAAAACATGGCGTTTGATATAGTTCGTTATTATAATGAGTAGCATGACTTAAGTCTGGTTAAAAACAGTATCACAGCTATGCCGTATATTGGATTCGACGTTATCCGTTAATACCTCATGGTAAAAGATGATATAATAGCGTATCTTAATTAAAGAAGAGGATACTTATGCTTAGTGATATTGAGATAGCCGAGCAGGCCGTACTTGATCCCATAGGTGAAATAGCAAAGAAAGTCGGGCTTTCTGAAGACGAGCTCGAGTTCTACGGAAAATATAAAGCAAAGATTCCGCTTAGTGCCATTAAGGCAAGAAGCGGTAAGAAGGACGGCAAACTCGTCCTCGTTACAGCGATGAATCCTACTCCTGCGGGAGAAGGCAAGACTACAGTAAGTATCGGACTTGCCCAGGCGATAAATAAGCTTGGACGTAATGTCATGCTTGCCTTAAGGGAGCCTTCGCTCGGCCCCGTATTCGGTATTAAGGGTGGAGCTGCAGGCGGCGGTTACTCCCAGGTTCTTCCGATGGAGGATATCAACCTTCACTTTACGGGGGACCTTCATGCGATAACTTCAGCAAACAACCTGCTTGCTGCCATGATCGATAATCACATTTATCAGGGCAACGAGCTTCGTATAGATAAGGACAGAGTGCTTTGGAAGCGCTGCATGGATATGAATGACCGTGCCTTAAGGTCAATAAAGATCGGTGTGGGCGGCGGAACAAACGGCGTCGAGAGAGATGAGTCCTTCTCTATCACGGCGGCTTCCGAGGTAATGGCTATCCTCTGTCTTGCTTCTGACCAGGATGACCTTAAGAAGAGGCTTGGAAACATCGGCATCGCTTACGACGAAGACGGCAAGCTTCTCAAGGCTTCCGATCTTCATGCCGAGGGTGCGATGGCTACGCTTTTGAAGGATGCCATCAATCCTAACCTCGTTCAGTCTATAGAGCATGTTCCCGCGCTTGTTCACGGCGGACCTTTCGCTAATATCTCACACGGATGCAACTCGCTTATTGCTACGAAGACATCCATGAAGCTTGCTGATATCACCATCACTGAGGCGGGCTTCGGTGCTGACCTTGGAGCGTTCAAGTTCCTCGACATCAAGTGTCGAAAAGCAGGAATCTGGCCTGACGCATGTGTCATTGTCTCGACAGTAAGGTCTTTAAAATACAATGCTGGAATACCCAAGGAAGAACTTACAACACCTAATGTTGCCAAAGTTGCAGAGGGCTTCTCGAATCTTGCAAAGCATATTGAGAACATGAAGCAGATGGGACTTCCCGTTATAGTTGCTTCTAATAAGTTCCCGTCTGATACTCCCGAGGAGATAGCTGAGCTTAAGCGTCTTTGTGAGGAGAATGGAGCTTCTTATGCTCCTGCCGATATCTTCGCTAACGGCGGAGAGGGCGGAATTGAGCTTGCACAGAAGGTTCTTGATGTGCTCGACAGCGGCGTCGCCACGACACCTTCTTTCGTTTATGATCTTAACGACCCTGTCGAGGAGAAGATCCGTGCAGTTGCGACTAAGATCTATGGTGCTTCCGGTGTGGATATCCTTCCTGAAGCTAAGGACGCGATAGACGGCTTTGTTAAAGCCGGTTACGGCAACCTCCCTATCTGTGTTGCCAAGACTCAGTATTCGCTGTCTGATGACCCGAAGCTTTTGGGACGCCCCGAGGGATTTACGCTTACGGTAAGAGAAGCCCGTCTTGCTGCGGGCGCAGGGTATATCGTTATCCTGACAGGTAAGATCATGACCATGCCGGGACTTCCGAAGAAACCTGCAGCTCTTAACATAGACATAGATTCTGACGGTACAATACACGGCCTGTTCTGATGCGCCGGGGACAGTATCCTAATCCTACTTTCCTCAACAAGGCTGAGGGAATACGCAAGAAAAGACATACGAAGATCGTTGCTGCTGCAGCGGTTTTGGTCTTTATTGTGTTGTTTGTGTTGTTTATAAGGGCGGGAGCGAAACTTGAGAGGCTCTATGAACAGGAATACCCGGATCTTGTCGGTGCGGCTACTGCTGTAACTACCGAGCACTCCGATGCAGTACCCGTTCTTGAACCTGTTCTTACGACCGAGACTACTGAACAGACTGTTCCCACAGAAACGCAGGAAGAATTAGTTCCCATTATCCATACGGAGCCGACAGCAGAGACGATCGATGTCACGGATCTGTCGGCAACGCCTTTTGAAGAGCCGGAACCTTTTTACTTCAGAACATCGTATCCTTTACAGACGATCTCGCATGAGCAAAGAGATGTCCTGCTTGATGTATTAAAGCAGAATGTACTTGATTATATAAATAATACCGTGGGCGAGAGGATATGCTTCAGATATATCAATCTTGATACGGGTGAGACTTTGGGTATTAACGATCTTGAACCGATAGTCCCTGCAGGAGCATTTGCACTCCCGATCGAGATGACCTACTGGCACCGTGTTGATATGGGATTCAGCTCTCCCGATTACATAATAACTTATGACGGTACGCAGGTTCCCGGTCATTCGTCGACTATAAATGAAATATATCCCCCCGGAAAGATGTTCTACTTAAGAACTCTTGCCAATCTCGCGATAACTGATAATGATGATTATGCGTTAAGTGTAATACTTGACCGTTCAAACGGGATCGAAACCGTGTGGAATTATCTGTCGACTATAAGCGGGTATGTGAACTTTACCGAGAATGCGACATATAGGGATTTCCAAAACTCTTTAATGAGAGGACCGGGAAGGACTTCCTGTTACGACATGGCTGCGTATGCGGAGCGGCTGTACTACAACTATCTGTCACAGCCCGATGTTTACCAGCCCCTCATTAACGATCTTGCTTATAATCCTATAAGATCGCCTTTCTCAACTTCATTCGGCGAGGATGTTCCGGTACTTCATGTTATGGGGCGCAATGAGACATTCAACGCCTATACCGAGGTTGCAATAATAGATGCTTCCGAGCCGATTGCCCTTATCGTTTACTGCGAATGCGTATCATTAGACAGGGCTCAGATGATACAGGCTGATTTATCAGGTTATGTGGCGAATTTCCTGAATGCCTGCCATACGGACAATCCCTCATAAACCCCTTAAACTACGAGATTTTGTAAGGATTTAACAAACCACCACAATATATAGGGGTTATTAATTGACAAAAACTCTTAACACTGATATTATCAGTTTGTATTTTTATTTGGAGGTAGCTCACAATGATTATCAAATCCGATTTGGAATCATGCCGCGCGAAGCTTCAGACAATGATTGGATGTACAGTAAGACTTTCATCCAACGGCGGACGTAAGAGGCTTATCATCCACGAGGGCGTAGTTGATAATTGCTATCCTAACGTTTTCACAGTAAGATGCAGACGCGAGTCAGACGGAGCTTTTGAGATCGTTTCTTACAGCTATATCGATGTACTTACAAGAGCAGTAAGGATTGCAATTCCTGCTGAGGCCGCAGATACGGCAACTGCAGTTTAATAAGAACGACAGTTAGTTTATTTATATAATAAGCAAACAACGGGCGGCGGAGTCTACTTCGCCGCTTTGATTTTATCAAAGACGCTCCCTTGGGGGCGGGAAAGCCAAGTAATAATGGATAATAACAGTCCGGCAGACAAGTTAACGGAGATATCCCACGAACTTATGGCAATTGCCAATGATGCACTTCTTTATACCAAGGACGGGTTTGATGTGCAGCGCTTTAAAAGAGTAAGACAGATAGCGGCGGATATTCTGGCGATATCGGCGGATAAGATCACGCCTGAGGATGCACAGGCGCTTTTCGAGGAGAATGAAGGATACCAGACTCCCAAGATAGATACGAGGGCTGCGGTCTTTAATGAGAAGGAGGAAGTGCTCCTTGTAAGGGATTACGACGGTAAGTGGGCGATGCCGGGCGGCTGGTGCGAGTACAACCTTACGATCATGGAGAATACCGTGAAGGAGGCAAAGGAAGAGGCGGGGCTTAATGTGGAGCCCGTTAAGCTTGTGGCTGCACATTCTAACCGGTGGCATAACAATCCGAAGTCATACTTCTATATAACAAGATTCTTCGTGCTTTGCAGGAATCTCGGGGGCGGCTTCGAGGCTAACGAGGAGACGAGCGAGGCCCGATACTTTGATGTGGATGCTCTGCCCGGGGATCTTAACGATCATAAGTGTTCTCCCGAGCAGATAAGGCTTTGTAAGAAGGCACTTCATGAAGATCATTGGGTGCCCCGGATCGATTGAAATTCGATTGTGAAATTTAACAAATACTTCCTTGTTCCGACACCCATTTGAGTAAAAAAGCCGAATTTAATTTCAGGCGGTTAATCTTTGTTGACTTGATATCCTCTTCAAAATATACTTTGCACGGAAGAATGAACTTAATCTTTACCGGGAGAGTATTACATGGCAGAAGACAAAGTCATATTTAACTGCGAGACCGCTGATCTTCAGATGAAGGCAGTGGCGATGCTCGTTCAGAAGGCATCGGATTTCCGAAGCACTGTGTATCTTGTAAAAGACGGACACAGAGCAAATGCCAAGAGCCTTTTGGGCGTTATGTCCCTCGGTATCGAGAACGGAGCTACGATTGCGATAACGGCTGACGGAACTGATTCAAACGAAGCCGTTCAATCTTTGGTAGAATATCTTAAGGACCCTAAGGTATGACACTTAATTAAAAGATGAAGCAAACAAGTTTCGACGCGAGGTTAGATGCAGTACCTTTAAGTCCCGGAGTTTACCTGATGAAGGATGCTTCGGGATCTGTTATTTATGTGGGAAAAGCGAAGAAGCTTCGTAACCGTTTGAGGTCCTACTTCGGCGGCGGGCAGATAACCCACCCGAAGGTCGCGGCGATGGTGTCACATGTCGCTGATTTTGAGTATGTGGTGGTGGGATCCGAGACCGAGGCCTTGCTTCTTGAGTCCAATCTTATCAAGCGCTATATGCCCCAGTACAACATCCTGCTCCGCGATGACAAAGCGTACCCGTATGTATGCATCACGCTTAATGAGGAGTACCCGCGCGTGTTTAAGGCTTTTCGCCCTGATGAGAAGGCGAGGGCGGCAGGGGCAAGATACTTCGGCCCGTATATGGGAGGCGACCTTTTTAACACCATGCGCGCATTAGAGGAGATATTCCCGCTTAAGCGCTGCCGCAAGGTCTTCCCGCGCGACATCGGCAAGGAGAGGCCGTGCCTTAACTATCACATCGGAAAATGCATGGCTCCATGCAGGGGAGAGGTTTCTTCTGAAGACTACAGGAAGATGATCTTCGATATCGTGGCTTTCTTCGAGGGCCGTTACGACGGCATCAAAGACCAGATTACCGCGGATATGATGAAGGCATCAGAGGACCTGGACTTTGAGCGTGCGGCGGTGCTTCGTGACCGTCTCGCGGCACTCGATAACATAACACGCAACCAGCGCGTCTTCATGGAGATAGAGCGTGATGTCGATGCTATCGGCGTTTATTCACAGGCGGGCGAGACGTGCGTGAGGAAGATGGAGCTGCGCTCGGGCAGGATCGTCGGCTCTTCGACTTACTTTATGAATGGCGATATGGGCTCGGTCACGGAGCTTGTAACAGGATTTATTACGCAGTACTACCCCGGAAATGTCAGCATACCGCCGGTTATTCTCGTTCCGAAACTTGATGAGGATGACGACTGCGAAGCGCTGGGCGGCTTCGTGTCTGATGAGGCAGGTCACAAGGTCCGCGTCTATACTCCGGAGAGGGGCGAGATGCGTGAGCTGCTTAAGATGGCCGAGCTTAATGCACAGGAGATGATGGTGAGAAGGATCTTGCGCGGAGGCGGTGCTGAGGCAGACCCCGCGGCCGGCATGAGGATACTCGAGAAGATGTTGAAGCTTCCCGAAGACAGCCTTCACAGGGCGGAGTCCTACGATATCAGTAATCTCGGTAATGACGACATCTGTGCAGGCATGGTCGTTTTTAAGGACGGCCGTCCCGACAGGCAGTCTTACAGGCTTTTCAAGATGAAGACTGTGGTTACGCAGGATGACTTTGCTTCCATGCGCGAGACTTTAACAAGAAGGTTTAAGCACGACGGTAAGGACGGGTTTGAATATCCCGATATAATCCTCGTCGACGGCGGCAAGGGGCAGCTCTCGGCGGTCGCCTCCGTAGTGCATTCGCTCGGCCTCGACAAAAACATCCCTATGGTCGGCATGTTCAAGAATTCCAGGCATCGTACGGCCGGCGTTGTGCTCGAGGACGGCACCGAGTTTGTTCTTGAGAACCGGAACCCTTCGGATGACGATGTCGTTCTGTTGAGGTTCCTGTCAGCCGTGCAAAACGAGGTCCACCGCTATGCGATCACATATCAGAAGAAACTTGCCAAGAAGCGCAATATCCGTTATAAACTCGAGAATATAAAGGGAATAGGCCCCGCGAAAAGGAAGGCGCTTCTTGCTGCCCTGGGTTCGATAAAAGCTGTTGAGGAAGCCGATATCAAGGCTTTGTCAGAGGTTAAAGGGATAAGTGCCGATGACGCGGAGAATATCTACCGATATTTTCATGAGGAGGATCAGTGATGGCTATATATGCGATGGCGGATCTTCATCTTGCAATCGATAATCCTGAGAAGACCATGGAAGTCTTCGGGGATGCATGGAAGGACTACATGGAGAGGATCAGGCTGAACTCAGGCGTGGTGGGCTCCGATGATCTGTATCTGATTCCGGGCGACCTGTCCTGGGCCACATATCTTGAGAATGCCGATAAGGACTTCTCGTTTATCAATGATCTTCCGGGAAGAAAGCTCATAATAAGGGGCAACCACGATTACTGGTGGGGAACTGCGAGTAAGATGCAAAAGCAGCTTATTGAGAAGGGCTTTGATACGATCACGATACTTCGTAACAGCGCTTATGTCTGTGATGACGCGGTAATTACGGGGACCCGCGGATGGAAGCGTCTTGAGGATGACGGCGTTACCGAAGAGGATACCAAGATCCATAACAGGGAGCTTGCGAGGATAAAACTGTGTCTCGATTCTTTGAAGTCGGCTGATCCCGGGCATGAGAAGACGCATATTTTCATGATCCACTACCCCCCGACGGGTCGAAATGGAGCCTGCTGTGACTTCTCGGATCTGTTGGAGGAATCCGGGCTAGTCGATATCTGCCTTTACGGACACCTTCACGGGCGTGCTCATTCGCAGATTTTCGAAGGGGAGAAAAACGGTGTCAAATATTTTTGTGTAGCCGCGGACTACCTGAAATATAAGCCTTTGCGGGTTTTGTGAACATATTTTTGTTGCCAGAATTGCATATATAATATATAATAAACGAACGGCAGACGAGCCTGTTTTCCGATAGTATAACTTCGGAGCAGGCTCTTCGCATATCTACCAGTCTCAAGGAGGGTTTCAATGGCAAGCAGCATGACAGGATTCGGCCGTTGCGAGAAGATCTTCGGAACGCGTCGTTACTCAGTCGAGCTTAAATCAGTAAACAGCCGTTTCTGTGATATAAGTATCCGCATGCCGAAGCTCTTCAATTACGCTGACGCCAAGATAAGAAAACTCATATCCGATAACCTTATCCGCGGCAAGGTCGATGTATTCATCAATTACGAGGATTTCTCCGAGGGTTCGGCTGAAGTAGCGATTAATGAAGGTCTTGCAAAGGCTTATTCCGATGCACTTTTGAAGATTGCCGAAGTTACGGGCAGACCTGATGATTCGAATTCATCGAGGATCTCTTCTTTCCCTGATGTTCTTGTTACAAGACAGGCGCAGATAGATGAGGATACCATCTGGAGCGAACTCGAGCAGACTGCTATGGGGGCCCTCGAGGGCATGAAGCAGATGAGGGAAGTCGAAGGAGAGAATCTTGCGAAGGATATCATCGGTAAGATCGAAGAGCTTGGAAGAATCAGGGATGAGATCGACGAGCGTGCTCCGAAGGTCGTTGAGGACTACAGACAAAGACTTTCCGAGAGGGTCGACGAATTATTGGGTGAATCAGGCAAAGCATTCTATGATGAGGCAAGACTTGCATCCGAGGTTGCTGTATTTGCAGATAAGTGTGCAATAGATGAGGAGCTTAAAAGACTCGTCAGCCACTTTGGACAGGGAAGAAACATCCTTCAGAATGACGCACAGGTCGGAAAGAAGATGGATTTTCTTATCCAGGAGATCAACCGCGAGACGAATACGATCGGGTCGAAGGCTAATGATCTTGAGATAACCAACAGGGTCCTTCTTATGAAGAACATCATCGAGCAGATGAGAGAACAGATCCAGAATCTGGTGTAAGGGGGAAGGAAGAGGATGAAGTTTACGGATATCGGAGGCGGAAATGTGGCTGCAGCATCCAGAGTTCTGTGTGTTGCATCAGCAGATTCCGCACCTATCCGCCGCATGATAACTGAAGCAAGAGACAGAGCAATGCTCGTTGACTGCTGTGCAGGTAAGAAGTGCAGAAGCGTCCTTATTATGGACAGCGACCATATCGTGACGAGCGCCCTCGAGGTGGCAGTCGTAAGGAAAGGTCTGGAGGAATAAGTATGAGTAAAGGTTTGCTTATATCTGTATCGGGTCCTTCCGGATCCGGCAAGGGCTCAGTTCTTGCCAAGGTAAAGGAAGGGAATAACTCATTCGGCACATCCGTGTCCGTAACGACAAGAGCTCCCAGAGAAGGTGAAGTGGACGGCAAAGACTACTACTTCAAGTCGAAGGATGAGTTCGTAAGGATGGTCGAGGAAGGCGAGATAATCGAATACGATGAGTTCGTCGGCAACCTCTACGGCACACCGACTATTCCTTTGCAGGAGATGAGCGAATCAGGAACGGATGTGCTTCTGGATCTGACGATCGCGGGAAGCATGGCTTTGAAGGAGAATTTCGATCAGGCCGTAACGATCTTCCTTATTCCGCCTTCATACGAGGAGCTCGAGAACCGATTAAGAGGAAGAGGCACCGAGTCGGATGAAGATATCAAGGCAAGACTCGCGGTTGCAAGAGACGAGATAGACAGATCGGGCGGATTTGACTATGTAGTCGTTAATGATGATCTTGACGAAGCTGCTGCTAAGATCGAAGCGATAATTAAAGCTGAGAAGTGCAGACTCGTGAGGAATATAGAAAAGTTAAGAGAAATGACATAAAAAGAAATGGAAAGAGGTACTAAGAAATGTTAACGGATCCTTCACTCGAACAGTTGTTACCCAAGGCAAGCTGCGCATATGAACTCGCAGTTCTCGTAAGCAAGAGAGCAAGCCAGCTCGTAGACGGCGCTCAGCCCATGATCCCCGATCAGGCTGATAATGCTGTTTCCCTCGCTTGCAAGGAGATCCTCGAGGATAAAGTCGAGGGTGTTAAGGGCATTCTTCCCAAGGATGCTTACTCTGTTCCTCTCACAAGAGAAGCAAAGCTTGCTATCGAGGCTGAGAAGAAGGC
This sequence comes from Saccharofermentans sp., assembly GCA_024691325.1. Taxonomy (GTDB): domain Bacteria; phylum Bacillota; class Clostridia; order Saccharofermentanales; family Saccharofermentanaceae; genus Saccharofermentans. Next base: position 11,509 of record JAILNR010000039.1, read on the forward strand.
AAGAGAGCAGAAAGAGATGTTCAGAAGAGATGCTCAGGCTGCAGATATGGCTTTCACAGAAGAGAACCACACACCTGCCACTGTTGAGATCGTAACCGAAGCAGCAGCTCCGGAAGAAGAAACTTCTGAAGAGTAAGGAGAGCGCCGGATGTCTAATTCAGAGAAGATGGACAAGATCGTATCTCTTGCAAAGACCAGAGGATTCGTATATCCCGGATCCGACATTTACGGTGGTCTTGCTAATTCATGGGATTACGGTCCGTTGGGCGTTCAGCTCAAGAATAATGTTAAGGCTGCATGGTGGAAGAAATTCGTTCAGGAAAGCCCTTACAATGTAGGACTTGATGCAGCTATCATAATGAATCCCAGAACATGGGAAGCATCAGGTCACGTAGGCGGATTCTCCGATCCGTTGATTGACTGTAAGCAGTGTAAGGCAAGACAGAGAGCCGATAACCTCGTCGAGGACTGGAACAAGGAGAACGGCGTAACAGACGTATCCGTTGAGGGTATGGAGCCTAACGACCTTGTAGCATACATAAGAGAGAAGAACATTCCCTGTCCTGTATGCGGCGGTCATAACTTTACGGATATCCGTAAGTTTAACCTTATGTTCAAGACATTCATCGGTGTTACCGAGGATTCTTCAAGTGAGGTTTACTTAAGACCTGAGACAGCTCAGGGTATCTTCGTTAACTTTGCAAATGTGCAAAGATCAGCACGTAAGAAGATCCCCTTCGGTATCTGCCAGGTAGGTAAGTCTTTCCGTAACGAGATCACTCCCGGAAACTTCATCTTCCGTACACGTGAGTTCGAACAGATGGAGCTTGAGTTCTTCTGCGAGCCCGGTACTGACCTTGAATGGTTCGATTACTGGAAGAGCTTCTGCAAGAACTGGCTTACATCTTTGGGTATCAAGGAAGAGGAGCTTCGTACAAGAGACCACTCCAAGGAGGAGCTCGCTTTCTATTCAAGAGCAACTACCGACTTCGAGTTCGCTTTCCCTTTCACAGACTGGGGCGAGCTTTGGGGTATTGCAGACCGTACAGACTACGATCTTAAGCAGCATATGGAGTTCTCTAAGCAGGATCTGCGTTACTTTGATCCCGTTAAGAACGAGAAGTACATTCCTTATGTTATCGAGCCTTCGCTCGGTGCTGACCGTGTAACACTCGCATTCTTGTGTTCTGCTTTTGAAGAGCAGCAGCTCGAGGGCGGTGATGTCCGTAATGTTATGCATTTCCATCCGTTCCTGGCACCTATCAAGGTAGGTATCCTGCCTTTGTCTGCTAAGCTTACGGATAAGGTTATGCCTTTGTATGAGACATTGTCCAAGAAGTTCATGTGTGAGCTTGACGACCGTCAGAGTATCGGAAAGCGTTACAGAAGACAGGATGAGATCGGTACACCGTACTGTGTCGTCTATGACTTCGATTCCGAGAACGACAACTGCGTAACTATAAGGGAGAGAGATTCGATGGAGAACATCGAGTACGAACCCGGCAATATAAGATTCCCGATCGATAAGGTCGCTGAATTCTTTGAAGGCAAGTTTGATTTTTAATTGATTTCAAAAGCGCAAGCTTTGGGAAATAAACAACAACAATAGAAAAGAAAGGCGGGCATTTTAAATGGCTAAGAAGTACATTTATCTGTTTTCCGAGGGCAACGGAAACATGCGCGAACTGCTCGGCGGTAAGGGTGCAAACCTCGCTGAGATGACAAATCTGGGACTTCCTGTTCCTCAAGGCTTCACGATCTCCACGGAGGCTTGTACTCAGTATTATGAGGACGGCCGTCAGATCAATGACGAGATCCAGGCACAGATCATGGAGTATATTACAAAGCTTGAGGAGATTACCGGAAAGAAGTTCGGCGACCTCGAGAATCCTTTGCTTGTTTCCGTAAGATCCGGTGCGAGAGCATCAATGCCCGGCATGATGGATACTATTCTTAATCTTGGTCTTAACGAAGACGTTGTCGGCGTTATTGCTAAGAAGTCCGGAAACCCGAGATGGGCATGGGACTGCTACAGAAGATTTATTCAGATGTATTCCGATGTAGTTATGGAAGTAGGTAAGAAGTATTTCGAGGAGCTTATCGATAAGATGAAGGCTTCACGCAAGGTTACACAGGACGTTGATCTTACGGCAGGAGACCTCCAGGAGCTCGCTAACCAGTTCAAGGCTGAGTACAAGGCTATGATCGGTTCCGACTTCCCTACAGATCCTAAGGATCAGCTCATGGGAGCTATCAAGGCCGTATTCCGTTCATGGGATAACCCGAGAGCTAACATCTACAGAAGAGACAACGACATTCCTTATTCATGGGGTACAGCCGTTAACGTTCAGTCCATGGCTTTCGGTAACATGGGTGACGACTGCGGTACAGGTGTTGCTTTCACAAGAGATCCTGCTACAGGTAACAAGGGCCTTTTCGGTGAGTTCCTTACAAACGCTCAGGGTGAGGACGTTGTTGCAGGTGTAAGAACACCTATGCACATCTCCGAGATGGAGCAGAAGTTCCCCGGTGCATTCAAGCAGTTTACTGACGTATGCAACATCCTTGAGAACCACTACAGAGACATGCAGGACATGGAGTTTACTGTTGAGGCAGGTAAGCTTTACATGCTCCAGACAAGAAACGGTAAGAGAACAGCTCAGGCTGCTATGAAGATCGCATGTGACCTCGTTGACGAGGGCATGAGAACACCTGAAGAGGCAGTTGCAATGATCGACCCTAGAAACCTCGATACACTTTTGCACCCTCAGTTCGATCCTGCAGCGTTGAAGGCTGCTGAGGCAATCGGCAAGGGCCTCGGTGCTTCTCCCGGAGCTGCTTGCGGTAAGATCGTATTCACAGCTGAAGATGCAGTTGAGTGGCACAACAGAGGTGAGAAGGTAATCCTCGTAAGACTCGAGACTTCACCTGAGGACATCTCCGGTATGAAGTCCGCAGAGGGTATCCTCACAGTAAGAGGCGGTATGACATCCCACGCTGCAGTTGTAGCAAGAGGTATGGGTGAGTGCTGCGTATCCGGCTGCGGCGAGATCGCAATGGATGAGGAGAACAAGAGATTCACGCTCGCAGGCAAGGAGTTCCACGAGGGTGACATCATCTCATTGGACGGTTCAACAGGTAATATCTACGACGGCGCTATCGCTCAGGTAGATGCAGATCCTAACAACGGTTACTTCGGCCGCATCATGGCTTGGGCTGATGAGTTCAAGACTATGGGTGTCCGTACAAACGCTGATACACCTGCCGATGCTAAGAAGGCTCGTGAGCTCGGTGCTGAGGGTATCGGGCTTTGCCGTACAGAGCACATGTTCTTCGGTGAGGGCAGAATCGATGCATTCCGTGAGATGATCTGCTCCGAGACAGTAGAAGAGAGAGAAGAAGCTCTCGATATCATTCTTCCTATGCAGCAGAGCGACTTCGAAGCTCTCTATGAGGCTTTGGAGGGTTATCCTGTAACTATCCGTTTCTTGGATCCCCCGCTTCATGAGTTCGTACCTACATCAGACTTCGAGATTGAGAAGCTTGCTAAGAAGAAGAACAAGACTGTTGCTGACATCAGAAACATCATCTCTTCTTTGCACGAGTTCAACCCTATGATGGGTCACAGAGGCTGCCGTCTCACAGTTACATATCCTGAGATTGCAAAGATGCAGACAAGAGCTGTTATCCGCGCTGCTATCAGCGTTAAGGCTAAGCATCCTGACTGGAACATCGAGCCCGAGATCATGATCCCTCTCGTAGGTGATGTTAAGGAGTTGAAGTTCGTTAAGGATATCGTCGTTGCAACAGCTGACGAAGAGATCAAGAATGCAGGTTCCGACATCAAGTACGAAGTAGGTACAATGATCGAGATCCCGAGAGCTGCTCTTACAGCTGATGAGATCGCTAAGAATGCAGACTTCTTCTGCTTCGGTACTAACGACCTTACACAGATGACATTCGGCTTCTCAAGAGACGATGCAGGTAAGTTCCTCGATGCTTATTACGATAAGAAGATCTTCGAGGCTGATCCTTTTGCCAAGCTCGACCAGACCGGTGTCGGCAAGCTTATGAAGATGGCTATCGATTTGGGCAAGCCCGTTAATCCGAACCTCCATATCGGTATCTGCGGAGAGCACGGTGGAGATCCTTCATCCGTTGAGTTCTGCGATGCTATTGGCTTGGATTATGTATCTTGCTCACCTTTCAGAGTTCCGATCGCAAGACTTGCAGCAGCTCAGGCTGCCATTGCCCACAAGAAGTCTTGATCTTGTTGTTTAATTTCCTTAAAAGGAGCTGTCTCAACGGACAGCTCCTTTTTCATGTTCATTATTTTGCTTCGTTGACCAAACTGTTGACCAAACGAGCCAATTGGTCAACACTTGAGTCAATATAGACCGTCTATTGACTTTTTTGTTGACCAAACACATCAGATGGTCAACACTTAGGTCAATAAAGAATTCACAAACTGTTTACCCCCCCATACCGCAGTTTTTGACTGCGGTAAGAACTTTATACAAAAAAGCACCGCAGTCCAAGCTCATTATATAATTGACAATCCCTATTAAATCATTTATAACAATTGCGGTTTTTATTTATTATGAGAGGGTGTGTGAGTTATGGATTTTGGCGGCTTTTCCGTTAAGTTTTTTGAAGTAGCCGGGCAGTATCTTTTCAGCATAAAGGGAACATCTTTGGCGCTCTTCTTTATGTTCGCGATAATCTTCATAGGTTATCTCATCGGAAAGATCGATGTTAAGGGAGTTTCCCTTGGTACTGCGGCAATCTTTATCGTAGCATTGGTATTTGGTCACTTTAAAGGTGTTATGGTAGGTTACGAAGGTCACGAAGGCAGCATCGCCGGATGGGCTGAGAAGGTAGGCACTATAGACACCTGGTTCAAGATCATTCAGAACATTGGTCTTATCCTGTTCGTTACTTCTGTTGGTCTTATTGCAGGACCTACATTCTTCAAGAACCTCAAGAAGAACGCCAAGTCCTATATTCTGTTAGGTCTTCTAATCATCTTGTCGGGAAGCCTTGTAACTGCCCTTATAACCATCCTGGTTCCTAACATGACATCTGCTATGGCTGTAGGTCTCATGTCAGGTTCTTTAACAAGTACACCTGCTTTTGCAGCTGCACAGGGTGCGCTCGAGGGAAGCGAATACTATAGTGAGATCGCTGTAGGTCACGCTGTTGCTTACCCGTTCGGCGTTATCGGCGTTGTTCTGTTCGTTCAGATCGTACCGAGACTTCTGAAGGCTAATATGGATCACGAGAGATCCCTACTTGCTCCCGTCGGTGATTATGACGGTGAGAAGGCTATCTCAACCAAGCTCTTTACTCTCGATAAGTTCGGCTGCGGAGCTTTTGCTCTTACAGTTATGGTAGGACTTCTTTTGGGAAGCATCACGATCCCTCTTCCGGGCGGTTCTTCCTTCAGCCTCGGTGCTACCGGCGGTCCTCTTATCATGGGTTTGATCTTCGGCCACTTCGGCCACATCGGTCATCTTTCACTCAAGGTTAAGGAGCACCTGCTTTCCATCTTCCAGGAGTTCGGTCTTGTATTGTTCCTTATCGGTGCCGGTATCGAAGGCGGTGCCGCATTCGTAGATACACTCAAGGTTTACGGCGGACTTCTTTTCCTGTGGGGCGCTCTTATCACGATCGTTCCGCTGTTCGCAGGATTCCTTTTCGCGAAGTTTGTTCTCAAGCTCAGCTTGCTTAATAACTTAGGTTCCATCACGGGTGGTATGACAAGTACACCTGCTCTCGGTGCTTTGATTCAGTCCACGGGCACTTCCAATGTAGCTTCCGCTTATGCTGCTACTTACCCGATAGCACTTGTAACGGTTGTTCTTGCATCACAGTTCCTGACTTATATCCAGTAACCGGGACGGTACAAATGATTTAATTTTGCACCTCTTCCAATCGGAAGAGGTGTTATTATATTTACATGGAAACTATATATGGCGAACATTATGAGAAAATACTCTCGTTTATAGAGGTTCTCGAGACTGAGATAGTCCAGATGGAGACCAAGCTCGAGGCGGCTTACAAGATGAATATCATCGATCACACGATGACGCGCCTTAAGAGCGAAGAGAGCATAATAGAGAAGTGTTCCAAGAAGGGGATCAAACCTACCCCGTACAACATCGTTAATTATATTCACGACACCATAGGAGTGCGCATTATCTGCACTTTTATCGATGATGTTTACAAGGTTAGAGACGCTTTAAGAGGACTTAGTATTTTTAAGGTCGTCGAGGAGAAGGACTATATCTATAACGCCAAGCCCAATGGCTACAGGAGCTATCACATGATAGTCAAGAATGATGAGGGATACCTGGCGGAGATACAGATAAGGACTATATCGATGGATACGTGGGCGGCTCTTGAGCACGACATCAAATACAAGAAAGATATCAAAGCCAATAAGGAACTTATTACGGCTGAACTTAAAAGATGTGCTGACGAGCTTGCCTCTACCGATGTCTCCATGCAGACGATACGTAATATGATTTTTGGAGAAATCTGATATGAAGGTTTTACTTGCGGAAGATACGAGAGATCTTAACCGTGCCGTAAGTGTGCTTCTTACCCGTGAAGGATACGAAGTTGACTCGGCATACGACGGGATAGAGGCTTACGATTTTGCACTTAAGAACGGATACGATGTTATCGTTCTGGACATAATGATGCCGGGAATGGATGGCATATCGTTACTTAAAGAACTTCGTAACAAGAAGATAATGACACCTGTCATGATGCTTACTGCGAAAGCGGACGTCGATGACCGCGTTGCTGGTCTTGACGCCGGCGCTGACGATTATCTGCCGAAGCCCTTCGCGATGAAGGAGCTTCTTGCCAGGGTAAGAGCACTCATAAGAAGAGGCGGAGACTACACATCCGATGTCATCAAGTTTGCAGACCTGACTCTAAATGGAAGCGACCTGACACTTTCCTCGGGAAATACCGTGCGCCTGTCCATCAAAGAGTACGAGCTCATGCGCGAACTCATGGCTAACGCAGGAGCATCGCTTACCACGGAGTCTCTTATCGAGCGCGTCTGGAAGAACGAGGAAGGCGCGGGCGAGGACACGGTGTGGCTCTACATCGCCTACCTTAAAAACAAGTTAAGAGCAGTGGCATCCCCTGTTGCCATCCTGGGCGAAAAGGGAGGCAGCTTCACACTTTACACATGAATAACAGAACGATCGAGAAACTAAGACGGCGCTTTATCGCTATCTCGATGGTAGCGTTGTTTCTCGCTATGTTCTTCATCGGCGGTTCCATATGGATCGCGAACTTTGTTGCGACGAGGAATGCGATAAGGTCATATCTGGATTCGATCGTGGATGAGGAAGGAAACCGTTTAAGACCTGATCTTGAAGAGACTTATGATGAGAATATTCCTTTTGATGAACTCATGCTTGCGAACATGAGGGATACTTCAGGATTCTGGGTTATTAATTATGATATTTATGGAACGCCTATCCGTATAAGCGGCGTTTACAACAGAGCAAGAGAACAGCAGCTTGTTCAGACGAGCATGGAGATCGATACTTCGAATCCGGGTTATGGTCATTCGGGAGAGATCTTCTATAAAAGCGTTGATACACCGGACGGTCTCGTTGTGGCATTCATGGATGCTACCGCGGAATCGAGTGCCCTTGCGAGGCTTCTGTATATAACCTTTGTTGTATGTTTATCGGGACTTGCCGTGACTTACATTTTGGTAGTTCACTTTTCGCATATGGTAGTTGCTTCGGAAGTGGAGAATGCCGAGAAGCAGAAGGACTTCATAACGAATGCGAGCCACGAACTTAAGACTCCGCTTGCGGTAATCCGGGCCAATACCGAGATGAGTCAGATGATTAACGGGGAAGATGAGTGGAGTGAATCCACCATGAAGCAGATCGATCATATGAACGGTCTTATTCAGAATCTGGTTATGATATCAAAGGCTCAGGAAATCGAAGATAAGACGGACTTGTCGATAATTGATGTGTCGTCTGTTGTTGAAGGTACTGTAAAGACTTTCGAATCAGTCGCTGCAAAGGAAGAACTGACTCTTACCACCAATATAGTTCCTGAGGCCAAAATGAAAGCAGATGCAAGCAAGATAATGCAGCTTACGACATTGCTTGTTGATAATGCGATCAAATACTGTGATGATGGCGGCACGGTTAAGGTGGAATTGACACAGCCGAAGAAAGGCTCGGTCAGGCTTACCGTTATCAACAGTTACAAAGACGGCGCGAATGTTGACTATAATAAGTTCTTCGAACGTTTCTACAGAGAAGATAAATCACATAACATAGACAAGGGCGGATACGGTATCGGATTGTCGATAGCGGATAATCTGTGCCGTCAGTATAACGGAAGTATAAAAGCTTTATGGAAGAACGGAGAGATATCGTTCGTCTGCCTTCTTAACTAAATCTTTATAGATTTTTGATACCGCCTCGAATATAATCAACTTAAGTATTTTTTACAAAATACTGATTTTTTATGGGTGGAGGATATAAACATGAAGTTAAGAAAAATGACTGCTGCAGTCCTTTCTGTCTCGATGCTCGCATCTTTAAGCGGATGTGCATTGTTTGATAAGGATGACGAGGCTGTACTCGCTGTTGCAGATGACTATGCTTCCGCAGTTGCAAAGGTTAAGGTTGGTGATATTATTGACCTTCTTGTTGACGGAGATGAAGTTGAGGATTCCCTCAATGATCTGGTTACAACAGATGCAGGACTTTATGGTGAGGACTATGAGGCTATCTGCAACGCTATCGCCAGCACACTTTCTTATGAGATCGATGAGGAGTCTGTAGAGTCTTCAAAGAAGAATGCTGAGGCAAGTGTAAATGTTACTTATACTCTTGTTGATTACGACGCAGTATATGAGTCTATTACAGACGAAGGCGGCGATGTTGATGCTTTCGTTGATGCATTAAAGAGTGACGACGCAGATACGCAGGATATCTCCATTACTCTCGAGCTCGTTCTTGAGGATGACGAATGGCTTGTAGAGGATAAGAACGGTAAGGACATCCAGAAGGTTTATGCATTCTATGTTGATGCATTCGATCTTACTTTCGCACCTGCTCTCGCTGAGTATGTTGATGATGTAATTTGGTATTACGCTGATGGCAGTACTTATACAAATGAGAATACGATCGAGCTTGATATCATCCCTACATCAGGTGAGGGCGAGGAGATCACATGGGAGTTCTATTACGAGTACTACCGTGATGGTCAGCTTGTTTACACAAGTGATACTTGCTATGATCAGGGCTATTGGATCGAAGCTTATTATGGTCCCGGTTATGATCCTGCTGCAGAGCTTGGCGCTAACAGCTGTCTCGTTGCAGGCGACTACCGCTGCATAATCTATGATCTTACAGGCAATGTTCTTGCTGACTCGACATGTACTGTCATTAACGAGGATTTTGCAGCAGGTATGTCGATGAATGATGCTATCGACCATCTTGAGTGGTACTATTCCGACAATGGTGTTTATGTGAACTATGATGAGATCGAGCTTGATATCATCACAACAGATAACGGTTCTTATGTTCCGTTTACATTCTATTATGAGTACTACATTGACGGTGAGCTTGTATTCACGAGCGGTGAGTGTGAGGATCAGGGCCATTGGATCGAGGCTTATTATGGTCCCTACTATGATGACAATGCTCAGGTAGACGACAATGGCAACCTCATTCCCGGTGAGTACAGATGCGTAATGTACGATATGAACGGCAATGTCATTGCTGATGATACATGTACAGTTCGTACTAACTGATAACATCTGAAATCTTAAAAATACTGAGAAGCTCCGGGTTCACCGGAGCTTCTTCGTATAAATGGACATTTATTAAATATTCCTTTATAATATGCTTTAACGATTTACAAAATGTAATTCGAACGGAGGTTTTATATGAAAGTATATTTAAGAAAATTGACAGCTTCAGCTTTGTCAGTTGCTATGATCGCTTCCCTTTCAGGATGCGCTATGCTCGATAAGGCCGATGATGCTGTCCTCGACGCAGCTGATGATTATGCATCTGCAGTTACGAAGTTTAAGGCGAGCGATATCCTCGAGCTTGTAAATGAGCCGAGTGATGACTTCTCCGAGGGCCTCGAGGGCTTTATGGATCATTCAACAGATTCATATGGTGCTGACTACGATGCAATTTGTGCTGCTATCGAGGGAACATTCTCTTATGAGATCGATGAAGAGTCTGTTGAGTCTTCTAAGAAGAATGGTACGGGCAGCGTAGATATTACATTCAGTTACGTTGACTACCAGGCTGTTTATGACAGTGTTGTTGCTGAAGGCGGCGATGTTGATGCTTTCGTTGATGCATTGGGAAGCGGCGACAAGAAGGAAGTAACACAGACAGTTGATTTTGTTCTCGTTGATGATGCATGGCTCGTTGATGATGAGGAAGGCGAGGGCGTTCAGGAACTTTATCAGTTCTACCTTGATGCTTTTGATTTCCAGTTCTCAGCTCCTTTGGCTGATCTCGTAGACTACACAGAGTGGTGGTACTCCGAGGATGGAATCTACTATGATACATACACAATCGAGCTCGATATAATCCCTACAGCTGAGGGACAGGAAGTTGAGTGGGAATTCTACTATGAGATCTACCTCGATGGTGAACTCGTATATACAAGTGATACATGCACAGACCAGGGTGCTTGGATCGAGTCCTACTATGGCACATCTTATAACCCTTCAGCAGAGACAACATCTGACGGCTGCCTCGTTGAAGGTACATACGAGTGTATCGTTTATGATACAAACGGAACAGTTCTTGCTGATTCTTCCTGCGAAGTTATCAATGGTACTGCAGCATCCACAACAGTGCCTGTAACAAGCGGAGACCTTGCTGAGGCTTGGGACGCAGGTGTTGACGAGTACTGGTATTCTTACTCTGACGGTACAGGATACGGTATGGGTTCCGGTGATTATACAACTGATGAGACTATCATCGAGTTCACATGTTCTGTAATCGATGAGGATACATTTGCATATATGCCTGTTTACTACGAGGTATATTACTCTGCAGATGGAAACACAGATAATGCTGAGTGCGTTTATTCCGCTACAATTACTCCTAAGGAGTATTCAAACGGATTCTTCTATGAGTTCCAGTATGTTGATGATTCTGGTCTCGATGCAGGTACTTACTTCATCGTAGGTGCAACTGACGAGAATGCAGAAGATGCTCTGTTCAGTGTAGCTGCTGAGGTAACTTGATAAGTTACAGTCAGTTAATTTGACACTTATGAGGCTCCGGGCTAACTGCCCGGAGCTTTTTAATATATAATTACTTTATGGCTCAAAACGGGAAGTTAAAACTAATAATAGCCGATGTAGTGGCCGTCGTTCTTTTGACGGCAGCCGGGATTTTCATATACAAGAAGGCAATAAAGGGCACAGGATCTGATAAAAACGCGGATGAGACCGGTCCGTCAGGTGTTGCGGTGTTGGAGACGCTCGAATCTTTACCGGCGGCAGATGTCCCTGACGAGACTTCCGCAGGAGAGGCCGCGAATGACTATTCCTCATATCCTCTGTCGACTCCGGCTGACTGTCAGGCTGTAATTAATCAGTACGCTTCCGACCATGGGATTGATCCTTCTTCATATCCTGCCGATATTGTCAGTCTTTTGGTAAATCACCACGAGACTTTGGATTTTGTTCTTCACTATCCGGAGAGCATAGGAACACAAGATTCTCCTGAATATCCGGGTTCTGTGGATGTTTCTCAGGATTACAGTTCTTTAAGGATGCCCGCATACTATCAATACGATATAAGGTGGGGATATAAGTCCTACGGCGGAAGTGTTATGGGAATTACGGGCGGCGGACCTACTGCACTGTCGATGGCGGCATCTTATCTTCTTAATAACAGTGACATGAACCCCGCATGGATGGCAGCTTACGCCGAGAATAACGGATTTATGATCGATGGCGGCACCGACTGGATGCTTATGACTGAGGGCGCTATCGGCCTTGGAATAGATGTTACCCCGATATCGGCAGATCAGGAAAGAGTGGACCGTAATCTCGATGTAGGGAATATCGTAATGTGTCTTATGGGTCCGGGCGACTTTACCGATACTGTTCAGTTTGTGATCATTGTAGGCAGGACAGACGGCGGCTATGAGATAAGAGATCCGGGCAGCCCTGAAAGAACAGCTGTAGCTTGGAACTTTGATACGCTGGCTTCCCAGATGACGGGATGCTGGATCATGAGAGTCCTTTAATTAATAAGTAACAGGGATTCTTTTTCCGGAAGTCCGGAGGTAAAAGCAGTAAGAGCCGCACATTTATTGGCATATTCCAATGCGGCCTTCATATCCATTCCTCTATCAACAGCACATATGAAAGAAGCAAGCATTGTGTCGCCGGCTCCTATCGTGCTTACTACTTCGCCTTTTATTCCATCCGCATGATAAAACTCATCTCTTCTGGTGAGAAGGAAAGCCCCCTTTGAACCTGCAGAAACGAGCACATTAACGGCACCCTCATCCTGAAGAGTCTTCGCCGCCTTAAGTATTTCTTCTTTGGAAGAACCTTCTGTAAGTTTAGTCCCTGTGAGCACCGATAATTCGGATACATTAGGCTTGATGAGGAAAGGATTAAGGGGCAGGCACTTCATGAGTGCTTCTCCCTCACAGTCGATTATAAGCCTTAATCCCGGTTCGTTCTTTAAAGCAGACGACGCGATCTTATAATAAGTATCAGCGTCAAGATTAGAAGGCATAGAACCTGATATGAACAGCGTGTCGTAATCAAGTCCCGATAAAAGCGAGATAAGACGTTCAACGTCATCGTTTCCCACAGAAGGCCCCGAGCCGTTTATCTCGGTCTCGTTTCCAAATCCGTCCGTTATCTTAAGGTTTATCCTGGTGCTCCCCGGAACATCAATAAAGGCTGTCTTAATGCCTTCATCCTCGACATCCCTGATAATCTCGTTCCCTGTAAAAGAAGCAGTGAATCCGGAAGCATACACATCGGTACCTGTTAGCCTGTGAAGTATCTTCGCGACGTTGATCCCTTTGCCTCCGACCTCGTACGACTCACTTACAAGGCGGTTGACGGCAGGGGAGCCGTCTTCGTTAAAGACGAGTTTCTTACCTTCGGCAAGTCTGCCGTAGTGGTCTATCGAAGGATTAAGAGTTACTGTCAGGTACATAGATGTCTTCTTCTTTTAAGTCAGAAAGCCTTACTGCAAGTGCGCACTCTATCCTTTTTCGAAAAAGCCTGCAGCCGTAGTCGTAGATCTCTTTTATGTCGCCGCCTGCGTGGTAGGCATTGGCAGCACAGCCGCCGGAGCAGTACAGCTTGGCCCAGCAGTCCTTGCAGCCTTCACGTGTGTAGCAGTTGACCTGTGCGAACTCGTGGCTCGTGTTCTTGCCCTCCTCGGTAAGACCGTTAAAGATGTCGCCGAGCTTGAACTTCTCGTCACCGACGAACTGGTGGCAGGGATAAAGATCGCCCCAGGGGGTTACTGCGACATATTCGGTTCCGGCACCGCAGCCCGATATCCTCTTGTAGATACAAGGACCGCATGTGAGGTCGAGCATGTAGTGGTAGAAAGTAAAACCGTTGCCTTCCTTGTTGCGCTTTATCATCTCGCGCGCGAGCTCCTCGTACTGCTCCATGAGAACGGGCAGGTCTTCCTCAGTGAGGAAAGAGGGGGAATCGGGAGAGGTAACTACCGGCTCCATCGACAGCTCCTTGAAGCCTAAGTCTGCCATATGCTTGATGTCGTTAAGGAAGTCGGTATTAAAGTGCGTGTATGTGCCGCGCATGTAATAGCTCTTATTGCCCCTTCTTTTAACGAACTCCTGGAACTTGGGCACGATAACATCGTAAGAGCCGTTGCCCTTCATATCGACGCGGAAGCGGTCATTTACCTCTTTGCGCCCGTCGAGGCTTAAGACTACGTTGTGCATCTGGTCGTTACAAAAATCAATTACGTCGTCGTTTATGTTGACGCCGTTGGTTGTGAGCGTAAACCTTATGTTCTTGCCCGCATCCTTCTCGACAGAGCGGCCGTATTTTACAAGCTCCTTAACGACTCCCCAGTTCATAAGAGGTTCGCCGCCGAAGAAGTCGATATCAAGATTCTTGTGGTAACCCGAGTTCTCGATAAGAAAATCGATCGCGCGCTTTCCTGTCTCGAGGCTCATGAGACCTCTTTGCCCGTGGAACTTGCCCTGCGCCGCGAAGCAGTAGGAGCAGTTGAGGTTGCAGGTGTGGGCGACATGAAGGCAGAGCGCCTTGAGGAACCACCTTCTCTTTTTAAGATCTACCGCAATGCCCTCGTACTTATCCTCTGCGAAAAGCTTTCCTGCGTCCTTGAGTGCCTTTATATCTTCAAGACACTCGTCCACATCCTCAGGTGTGACATTATGCTTCGGGCAGACTATAGAGATGATCTCATCTCTTGTGTGGTCCTCGTAAAGCCCGATGATGTCGTATGCGACTTCATCTACCATGTGAACGGACCCCGAGAAAACATCGAGGACTATATTCTTATCATCAAACTTAAAACAGTGTATCAATTCTTTATCTCCATATGTTTGGACAGTAAAAAGGTCTCATAATTTACATTACGAGACCTCTTGCTCTGCTTTTTTACAGAAAATCCTGTTATCAGGACTTCTTCTCGCAAGCCTGGTTAGCAACGCCACAGGATGTCTTGCAAGCTGACTGGCAGGATGTCTGGCACTCGCCGCAGCCGCCTTCCTTAGCGGACTTTCCAAGATCGCGGGTGTTGATAGTAACGATTCTTGACATATCAAACTCCCCCTTATATTTAATCGAGAAGATTATACTTTGAAACTTCGGATTGTGTCAACCGCCACAACTCTGATGTCATTGCCACAAAAACACCTCATTATCATGTAAATTGTAATGACACTTTCCGTACAATTATGTAGTTATGCGGATTACTTGGAGTGATGAATCTGTTATAGGCAATAATTCTTATGGGTGGTTATCAAATGAGTAGATTGGATAAAGTATTAATTACTATAGGTATTTTGTCGTTAGTAGTTCTTTGTGGTTGCGAACTGTATTTATTTATTAATCCGAAAAATCAGTGGGGATCGTTTAGTTCCGAGGAGAAACAATATTCTTATGACGGAAAGTACTACTCGATTCAATCGGTTGAATATGATGATAAGGAAAACTGTCATATGGTCTTCGTTAGTATATATAAATCAACCGATGATGAGTTGATATGTGAGCTTGAGCCATG
>JAILNR010000041.1 GCA_024691325.1 Saccharofermentans sp.
TACGAATGTCATCCTAATTAGGCGCCTTACGCGACGCTTAATTTAGGATGGTTTTATTATGAAAAGAATACTTTCAACAGTATTGTTGTCATCTGTCATTTTGACAGGTTTCCCCGGAGTCGTACTTGCAGAAGAAATCAACAAGCCTGATATGTATAAGGTATCTGATACGATCTCTTACGATGTGTCAGCTGCTATATCTACAACGTGGCCCGATCATGTAAATGAAGATATCGTGATCACCAATACAGGCAGTAATGCTATAAATGACTGGTACCTGACATTTAAAGTACCATGCTCGATAGATGATATATGGGAAGCAACAGTATTTGAGACAGACAATAACGGCACATATTCTATCAAGTGTGCCGATTGGAATCGGACATTACAGCCAGGAGCAACGGTAACAGTAGGACTTACACTCTCGTCTAATGAAGAAGGAGTCAACTATATACCCGAATGGTATATCTTAAGCGAAGGAGCACCTGCATATGATCTGACTTCTGATACAGATGCCAACGGTAACGCCTGTTGATATAGAATTGCCTGATCCGGAACCTGTAGATCCCTCACTGATAGACAGAGACTTCGACGGTCTTTCAGATGCTGAAGAAGAACAGATAGGAACAGATCCTCTTAATGAAGATTCAGACGGAGATGGTATCTTCGATGGAGATGAAGTTGCCATAGGCAAGAATCCTCTTGATCCGTCTGACGCGCAGGTGAAGGTAAATCAGTCTGTTACCGAAGCAATAAACAACACCGAAGATCCTGCGATAACTCAGGTTGATGTAACATTGGATCTTACAGGAAATATCAACAAAGAAGTAGATATTAAGGATTACTATAACATCGATGTCTATTCAACTGATGTATATGGACGAGTAGGAAGCCCACTTAATTTTGAATGTGAAGAAGAATTCGGCTCAGCCACCGTAGTTCTTCATTACGATGATACAAAGCTCGGAGATGCAGCAGAAGAGAACTTGGGTGTTCTTTGGTTCGATGAGGAGCATGGCACTTATGTAATGCAGGATCAAGCTGCAGTAGATACAGCCAATAACACGATAAGCATACAATTAAGCCATTTCAGTACTTATGTATTGGTGGATAAGGTGAAGTGGAATAATCCCGAAGTACCAGTTTATATTGAAGGCAATCATTTTTATCTTTATCGAGCTCGAGATTATGAATATTCGATAAGGAATAAGCCCAATGTAGGTACTATAGACGAAACAGAAGATGTGGCATGGCAAGAGTATCAATTAATACTAGGAGAGAATTATGTCAGGTTATATAAGGTGCATTCAAGTTATTACAATTTTATGGGCACAGAACGCTATGTATATGATTGGATCGTGCTAGATAATACGGACAAGGATGAAGACGGTGTGCCTGATTTCATGGAAAGGCTTGGTATTTTGGGGGCTAATCACAAGATTTATCGCTCAGATCCTACCAAAAAGGATAGTGATGGTGATGGGCTTTCTGATCTGGATGAGTACGGAGATATATCTATCCAAACTGGCTATATAACTAAATTTGCAACTGTGAACGAAGTGACAGTCGGTAATTTTATACGAAGCAAGAATGGTGATATTAATCTGGTTAGCGAAAGAATATCGGAAGATGACACATCAAAGACAATCATTTCATTTTTTGGAACTGATCCAAGTAACTCTGATACGGATGTGGATTTATATAAGGATAGTATTGATATGTACCCGTTGGTTAGTTATCAATCGATAAATCTGGGCGGTGGATCATATAATGTTTTAGAATATGATAGTCAGGGTTATATTCATGTTCAGAGACATAAACTTGGAGACGGGGACTATAATAATGTTGATACTTTCTATGGCGGCAATCAAGATTGGTTTAAATATGAGGAAGAATTTGGTATAAATCTGCAAATAGGTGATACGGGATGTGGGTTAATAGCAACAAATGACGTATTACTGTATTTGAATAATGGCCCATCAGTTTTTGATTATGGAACTTACCGGTCAGAAGTCCTATCTACATATGATGATTTTTATAGCGTTCAAGCAATGTTAGGATTCAGAGTGCCAAATTCATTTTTTATTTCTTCTCGTTGTGTTCAAAATTGTCTATATTATAATGGCTATTCAACTAAGCATTTTGATGTAGGGTCATATAATCAAAATATTGTGTTAGATGAAATAAAAGAATCGTTATTGAACAATAAACCTATAATTCTGTTAGAGGATGACGTAGTTGCTGGATTATCATACGAAATCGACCAAGACGACTTAATACCAAATGGAAATGGTTTTTCTATGTATAAAGTGGATAATGAAGCTGTATCACGAGATGCATTATTAGTTGAAAGTAATGATAGAATGCGGTACCACTATGTAACTATTACTGGTATGTTTATAGATCTCAACGAAGAGAAAGTAACTGAGAATAATGGTGTTTATTTACGAGTACAAAGTTGGGGACAAGAATACTATCTGAAGTATACTGATTTTGTGAATTATAACGAAAACCATAATGGGGCAAGAGGAATAGTAATAATAATTAATTAGTGGAAGGCGACCTTTTGTATGATAAGAAGAGTATTAATAGTATTTCTAATAGTAACAGTAACTTTAAGTAGCGGGTGCCATTCAAGGCGACTGATTATTGAAGAACAAATAGATTATCACGATAGCATATCAGAATTGGAACAATACATATTAGATGATTATGGTTACTGCGTCCGATTTGAAGATCCAACAATAGATTACAGCAATAAGATAATTACGATTAATTTGACTTTTTTGACTTCATATATATATCAAAGTAAAGCCGACAAAACTGTGGTATTGTCGATGGACAATATTCGTATAGCTGTTAATGCTTTTTTACGGGAGAACCCCAACTACTTCTTAAATGATGATTACTACATACGATTATTTTTCTATGAGGCTCCATATTATAGATCTGGTCATTATGAAGAATTGGGTTCTATAACGAATCATTTATCAGCTGCTGATACAAATGAGACGTATTTATGTAATGTATGCTATGACTTATCTTATTGTGATATACATAGTGAAGGCTTAAGTTTTGATGATATCGTAGAGATAGATATTAGAAATCAGGGGGATGCCGATTATATATCGCAATTCTTAGAAGCAATGCCGGACCTTGAAATAATATGCACAAATCCAGATTCTGTTGAATATTATTCTGAAGCATTCCCGGGAATAGATGTTATTAATGGATGATAAATGTGAAACAGTTTTATCCTATTTTATTTCTTAGATGGCTTATTAACAGTCACTTGTTATGGTAGTATTATGCATGATTGTAAAAGTCGCTTACGAAAGAAGGTGTCTGTATGGCTGATAATAACGATATAAAGAATGATGAGCTCATAGAGCAGGAAGAATATGAGCGTGCGCTTGAGGTGCTTAATAAGTCCAAGAGTGCGCGTGTTAAGAAGATAGTCGAGCAGAAGAAGGCAACCAAGGAAAAGGCCAGGGAAGAGGAAGAAGCTAAGGCTGATACGAATAAACCTTCCAAACCTCACAAGAAAGGATTCTTTAATGTGCTCATAGATAAGAGCAAGAAGGATCCAGTCATTCCTGTGACTATTGTTCTTATAATTGCCGCTGTGGTCTTTGCGGTATGCTATTTCGTAGTACCCGCATTAGGCGTTAAGACTTTGGGATTTACTGTTGATGAGCTTCGCGTTAATTATCTTCAGGGTGAGCTTTATCTTGATAATCTTGCACCTTATGATTTCAGTATTCCTGAAGTAACTTATCAGGAGACTATGCAGATAGCACTTACGGCTAATGCTGAGAACAATAAGAATTCCGATAAACTTCAGTACTTCAGTGCCGGTATCAATAACACAGGCGTATCATTCAATACTGCTATTCAGGGCAGCCAGAAGAAGTCAGACGGGAAGATAACTGCGCTTCGTGTAATCGTTGAATTCCCGGATGGTGTGGATTCATCTACATATTTCAGCTTCCTTTCTTTATACTTCGGAAGCTATATACAGGCAGTATTCCCGGATGTTTCGGCACAGGATGCTTCATCACTTGCTATGGACGCGCTAAGCGGCATAAGCAATCAGAGTTATATCATAAGAGGAGACATCGCTTATAAGGTATCGATCGTTAACACGGATACGGTCCGTTTTGTAACCCTCGATTTCCTGCCTGCTGACAACATTTAACAGATGAGATCAAACAAGAAAAGGACTGACAAAACGTCAGTCCTTTTGCTTGGCAGGGGAGACACGATTCGAACGCGCAACCGGCGGTTTTGGAGACCGCTGCTCTACCGTTGAGCCACTCCCCTATGCGCGAAAGTTAGTTTACTCAACCCTTTGCAACCTGTCAAGTGTAATGTTATCATTTCTTTTACAATATAAATAAAGAGGTACAGCTTATGAAGCTTACGGTTATCGGCGCGGGAAATATGGGGCGCGCTCTCATCAGAGGATTCATTTCAGGCGGAGTTCTTAAAGCAAGTGAGATATATGTTTATGACATCATATCCGAAGCATCTTCTAAGACAGCTTCCGAGTTCGGTGTTAATGTCTCTTCCGATCCTAACAAGGATGTATCAGACAGCGATTATATTCTGATGGCAGTTAAGCCTCAGCACTTTGATTCCACTTTGAGTGGATTAAAGGACAGCCTTGGTAAGCATACTATTGTTTTATCCATCGCAGCTGCTGTAACAACAACAAGAATCGCAGGAATTATCGGCGACCGTAAGCTTGTAAGGATCATGCCTAACACACCAGCACAGGTTGGAAGCGGTGTTTCTGCCGTATGTCCCGTAGGGCTTAATGATGAGGAGATTGCTTTTGTTCAGAAGCTTTTCGAGACTTGTGGAATCGTAATCATCTGTGATGAGAAGACACTTGATGCCATCGGATGCGTATCCGGTACCGGTCCCGCTTATGTAATGCTCTTTATCGAAGCTATGAGTGATGCTGCCGTAAGCCTTGGCATTAAGAGAGCAGATGCGTTAAAGATTGCTGCTGCTACTGTTGCAGGTTCGGGTAAGCTCTGCCTTGATACGGGTGTTCATCCCGCAGTTCTTAAAGATCAGGTAACAAGTCCTGCAGGTACAACAATCGAGGGCGTGAAGGCTCTTGAAGAGAACGGCTTCAGAAATGCCGTTATCAAGTCTGTTACTGCAGCTTACGATAAGACCTTGAAGATGCAGGGGAACTGATGCCGGGCCTTTCGAAAGTAACCATTTATACTGACGGAGCTTGCTCAGGTAATCCCGGTCCGGGAGGTTGGGGTGCTATCCTGTCCGCTTCCGGTGTCAGCCGTGAAATCTCAGGCGGCGAAGCGCATACCACGAATAACAGAATGGAACTTATGGCTGTGATCAAGAGCCTCGAGCTGCTGACGCGCCCTTGTGAAGTCGATCTTTATTCTGACAGTGCTTATGTTGTTAATGCTTTTAACCAGCACTGGATCGAGGGCTGGCAGAAGAAAGGCTGGGTAAACAGCGCCAAGAATGAAGTTGCCAACAAAGATCTGTGGATGACACTGATAGAACTTTGCAATAAACATAAGGTGACCTTTATTAAGGTCAAGGGACACGCCGATAATGAGTTTAACAACAGGTGTGATGAGCTTGCCGTCGCCGAGTCCAGAAAATATGCGAAGGAATCCTGATGGAAGACAAATATCGTAACTTAATTGAAACAACAGAAGAGTCTGATGTAATTTTCCACGGAAGAGTTTTTGATACAATTGTTAAGAAGGTCAGGCTTGCGGACGGAAAGCAGGCGAGAAGGGAGATCGTTGTTCATAACGGCGGTGCATGCGTGTTGCCTGTTGACGACGATCTGAACTGTTATGTTGTAAGACAGTTCAGAAGTCCTTTCGAGAAGATTATGCTTGAAGCTCCTGCGGGAAAGCTTGAGAAGGGTGAGGAACCTTTGGCTTGTGCCATAAGGGAACTTCATGAAGAGACTGGATTTGAGGCGTCCGAGATCGTTGACTTCGGAGGCATGGTCGTGTCACCCGGCTATGACAGCGAGATAGTCTATCTGTTCATGGCTACGGGACTTAAGAATATTGGTCAGAAACTCGACGAGGGGGAGTTCCTTAATGTCGAGAAGATCCCTTTAACTACGCTTCTTCAAATGGCGGAAAGAGGGGAAATAGGAGACAGTAAGACACAGCTTTGTATTTACAAGGCTGCAAGGAGACTTGGTATTTGAATACTTTTGAAAGCAAAAAAGAAGTTACCGGAGTGGTTCTTTTCTTCTGCGCTATCGCAGTTACACTTCTTTATTATCTGCCTTCAGATGTAACGGGTGTATTGGGTAATTGTGTAAGGACTGTAGGCGGAGGGCTTATCGGCTCTGCCGCTTTTGCTATTCCTTTGTTCCTTCTTTATGCTTCTATCGATTTCTTCCTTGAGAAGAGAGAAGGCGTATCTCCCATAAGAGTGCGTTCAGTAATCATTTTCCTCGTTTGTCTTTCTGCTTTGTTTGCGGTTATAACCGTAGACTTCGAGCATATGAAGATGCTTTGTAAAACTGATGAGGGAACTTACCGTGCCACCGGTGCGATTGCTGTTCTTTGGAGATCCGGATCGAATTCTTCGATTCTGTCTGCGGCACCGAATCAGAAAGTTTTGCCGGGCGGCCTTCTCGGCGGTCTTCTTGCCACTTCGCTTCATATGATATGCGGCAAGATAATCACGATAGTTGTTCTAATTGGACTTATTGCTTCACAGGTCATCCTGGTATTTCATATCTCTTTAAAGTCTGCAGCGCAAAAGACTGCGAAGGCTGTCGGTAATGCAGTAAGAAGAACCAATGAGAGAAGGGCTATGCCACCGAGGCGTCCTATGCCGCAGCAGGCCCGTCCACAGGCGCCAAGAAGAAATCCTGTACCCGCTCAAAGACAGGGAACATCACCTTTTGTTAATGCTCCCACAGGTATCGGCCCTCAGCCTTTCTTCGATAAATCATACAATGTACATGATCCTTTCAACCGTTCTTTGCCTGTTGACAGCAAGTCCGGTTTTGCTGATATGACTGACCCTGCTTTCGCAGCTGATACAAAAGGCGAGGAGGGTTTCCTGACCTATGGAGAGCGTAAGGTCTCTACCCAGGGCCAGTCTGAGACTGCGCAGGCGGATTTCTCTTATGATTCCATGCCGAGAACTGCAAATCTTAGAGGACCCGGCAAGAAGATCGACGAGCCCGATTTCCTGAAGCGAAACGTTCAGCAGGATTTCTTTGATCTTTCAGGCGCGGTTTATGCCGAGGGCGAATCCTTTACTGATGACTATTCCGCAAGACCCGGTGCAGGCGGCTACTATACTCCCGAGGACGACATGCCTTATGAGGTGGATGATGATTCCTACTACTTCCAGGATAAGCCTAAGGTTAGAAAGCCTCATATGCCGGGTGTTAACGCTGCTTCTGTTAAGGAAGATCTTCCTGTGAAAGTTGACACCGCTATAACAATCAATAACAGAAGTGACGACACTGAAGGTTACTCCGCGACTGAGGGCAGGATAATTGATACCTCCGCCTCTCGAAAAGCAACCGGCAACAGCGTTGAGGTAAGTTCCACATCAGCTGCAACAGAAGGAAGACGCATCAAGGCGAACGGTTTTAAGAACTACAGACCTGTTCCGTTAAGCATCCTTGCACAGGACCCCAACAAGAATCAGAAGTCTTCCGAAAGTGCCGAGAAATTGAAAGAGAAAGCGGAAGCTTTGCAGAGCACTTTAAGAACATTCGGTATTACTGACGCCAAGGTGTCTAACATTACTCACGGTCCTGCTATCACAAGATTTGAGGTAACGATCGGAGCCGGTGTTAAGGTATCGAAGGTTAAGTCTTTGGAGGATGATATTGCTCTTGCCATGGCGGCTACAGCTGTACGTATAGAGGCACCTATCCCGGGTAAGAGAGCTATCGGTATCGAGATTCCTAATGAAAAGACATCGGCTGTTTATCTGAGGACTATATTGGAGACCAGAGAATTCAAGGGTTCATCACCTCTTAATGTCGGTCTCGGTAAGGATATTCCCGGTAAGCCTATCTATTGTGATATCTCCAAGATGCCTCACCTTCTTATCGCAGGTGCGACAGGTTCCGGTAAGTCCGTATGTGTAAACTCTATCCTTATGAGCATACTTTGTAAGGCATCTCCTAAGGATGTAAAGATGATACTGATCGACCCTAAGGTCGTTGAGCTTTCTGTTTATAACGGAATCCCGCATCTTCTCATGCCTGTTGTTACGGATATGAAGCTTGCAACCGGTGCTCTTAAGTGGGCTGTTGCCGAGATGGAGAGAAGATATAAGCTTTTCGCAGAGAAGGGCGTAAGAGACATGAATGGTTACAACCAGTGTCTTGATGATGATGAAGACGCACTTCCTTTGATGCTCATTATTATTGATGAGCTTGCGGATCTCATGGCTGTTGCCAAGAATGAAGTTGAAGTTCAGATCGGCCGTCTTGCCGCGATGGCAAGAGCTGCCGGTATGCACATGATAATCGCCACACAAAGACCGTCTGTTGACGTTATTACCGGTGTCATTAAGAGTAATGTTCCTTCGAGGATCGCATTTGCCGTTGCATCGGGTGTCGACAGCCGTACGATTCTTGACTCGTACGGAGCTGAGAAACTTCTCGGCCGCGGTGATATGCTTTACAGTCCTTTGTCTGCACCTAAGCCTGTAAGAGGACAGGGTGCCTTTGTTTCCGACGGTGAAGTGGAAGATGCGGTTAATTTCCTTAAGGAGCGTTACGGTGCTCTTTACGATCAGGATATCAATGATCAGATTGAGAAGATCGCAAGGGGAGAAGGATCAGGTAAGACTGAAGGTGTCTCAGATTCCTCCTCATCTGATTCCGATGGTGATGAGCTTTTGAATGCTGCCGTCGAGACTGTTATCCAGGCTAAGAATGCGAGCGTATCGATACTTCAGAGAAGACTCGGAGTCGGATACCCCAGAGCTGCCAGACTTATTGATGTTTTGGAGCAGAAAGGTTATATAGGTCCGTTCGAGGGCAGTAAACCCAGAAAAGTTCTTATTACTGAGACAGACTGGCTGGAGATAAAAGCCAAGGGCGGTGAGTAATTTGTCCGTGACTGCGGAACAGCTTATAGACCTGCTTCGTTCAAAAGGACTTAAATGTTCCTTTGCAGAAAGCCTTACAGGGGGAAAGATCGCGTGCGGTATTGTTGATGTGCCGGGCGCTTCAGATGTTTTTGACGGAAGCATAGTTTCATACTCAGACAAGTTTAAGATTAATGTCTTAGGTGTTCCAAAGGATGTTATAGAAACTAAGACCGCAGTATCTTCCGAGTGCGCCATTGCGATGGCTAAGGGAGCATTAAGGTTATCCGGGGCGGATATAGCCGTTTCCGTTACAGGATACGCGGGACCCGGTGACGGGGAGGACGGAACCCCTTGCGGTACTGTATATATAGGTTATTCCGATAAGAACGGAACAGGCTTTTATAAAAAGCTTTTCGAAGGGGGACGCGATGAAGTCCGCAATTCTACCCAAACTTTTGCTTACGAACTTGTGTATAATAGGTCAGCAAATTTATGAGTAGTGAACGTAAAGCTGTATCTGCCAAGGGCATGACGCTTGCGACCATACTCGTTATGGCCGGCCTTGTGTTCTCTAGGGCATCTGGATTTTTAAGAGATATCTTTGTAGGTATCAAGTTCGACGACCCTGTTTTCCGAGACGGTTATACATTGGCTTTTAATATTCCCGATCTGGTCTATAACCTTCTTATAGGAGGCTCCATCCAGTCCGCTATAACGCCTTCACTTTCAGCATCTATTGCAGCAGGGGAAGAGGAAAGAGGAATACGTGCCGTAAGCACATTCATTTCCTTTATGTCTGTGCTCATGTTTATTGCGTGTACTTTAGCTACTATCTTCTCGGTTCCTCTTTACAGCTTTTTGTTTAATGATGCCAATCCGGAAACCACATATCTTGCCGGAATGGCTTCTAAGTGGTTATTCCCGCAGATCATCTTCATGATGCTCGCGGCTTTGTGTATCGGTATCTTAAATGCTTATAAGAGATTCGGTTCCACGGCGTTCGGTCCTACGATCTACAACATCTTTGTATTGCTTTCTATTATAGTGTTCGCAGGCAACAGCCAAAGGCAGCTTATGAATACTACTTTAGGTATCATGGGTGCCGCACTGATCTATTTCCTTTTTCAGTTCTTCGTCGGTCGCGACAAGCTTTCAAAGTTTAAGTTTATCTGGGCTCCCGGTGATAAGGATTTCCATGCACTGCTTAAAAGAGCGCTTCCTATCCTTGTTTCCGCTTCTGTTGTCCAGATCAATCTTTATATCCTTAATGCCTTCGTAGTTTCTTTACCGGGAGACGGTAATGTATATGCGCTTCGTAATGCATCTACGACATGGCAGCTTCCGTACGGAATCTTTGCTGTTGCCATCGGTAATGTCATGCTTCCGACACTTGCAGAGCATTACAGCAAGAAGGATTACAAAGGTGCATCCGAACTTCTCGGCAACAGATTAAGGAAAGCATTGTTTTTAACGATTCCGTCTGCTGTTTTGATGTTTATATTGAATGTTGATGTAATAAAGGCCATATTCCAATGGAAATCAACTTATACAGATGATGATGCCAGGAGGGCAGGAGTACTGCTTGCAGGTTACTCTATAGCAATAGTTACACATACTATCGTCTTTATAATGAATCAGGCTTTCTATGCCATTGGTAAGACGAAGGTTCCTTTGTTTGCCGGATGCGTCGGTTTGATCACAAATCCCGTTATCTGCTATCTGTTTATTCCGCATTTTGGTGCCATCGCCCTCACGCTTGCATATTCATTTACGAGTATCTTACAGATGCTCATCCTGTGCTACTTATATGCCCGTAATAAGGAGCTGAGACCTCACGGCTTCTTTGCTTTCTTTATGAAAGAGATCATCATAATTGTTTTGATGGTTGTATTCCTCGGACTTATCAATTTAAGATATCACGAGGTTACGGGTAAGATGTATGAGCTTTTGTCACTTGCTACAAGGGTAGCAGCCTGCCTTACGATCTACTTTGTAGGCGCTCTGTTCCTCCGTATGCCCGAGGCAGATGAATGGCTGCGTGTTATACGCTCCAAGTTCGCTAAGTCCAAATAATAGCCCTTTTGTCGTTTTTTGTCGTTTTTTTTGTCCATTTGTCGTCAACAAGCCGTTGACTTTGGTGTATTTTATTCGTAGAATGTTTTCGAAATAACTGAACAAATGTTCAAATTTACACCGGAGGGCTATTTCAAATGGCTAAGAATAAGACTTCAAAACCTCAAGTACAATCAATATCATCAGAAGATCAGGAAGCACGTAAGAAGGCTCTCGAGGCTGCTATGTCTCAGATCGAGAAGCAGTTTGGTAAGGGTTCGGTTATGAGACTCGGTGACCATGAGACTCAGGAGATCGAATCAATCCCTACAGGCGCGATCAGTCTTGATATCGCTTTGGGTGTGGGAGGACTTCCGAGGGGAAGAATCATCGAGATCTACGGACCTGAATCTTCAGGTAAGACTACAGTAGCACTTCACTGTGTAGCAGAAGCTCAGAAGATGGGCGGAACATGTGCTTTTATCGATGCCGAGCATGCACTCGATCCTAATTATGCATCCATAATCGGTGTTGATGTTGATAACCTTCTTTTGTCACAGCCCGATACGGGTGAACAGGCACTTGATATCACCGAGACTTTGGTAAGATCCGGATGTATCGATGTAATCGTTATCGACTCTGTTGCCGCTCTTGTTCCGAGAGCTGAGATTGAAGGCGAGATGGGCGATTCTCATGTTGGTCTTCAGGCAAGACTCATGAGCCAGGGATTAAGAAAGCTTACAGGTATCATCGCCAAGTCAGGAACTGTGTGTATCTTCATTAACCAGTTAAGAGAGAAGATCGGAGTTATGTTCGGTAATCCCGAGACAACTACAGGCGGCCGTGCATTGAAGTTCTACTCATCAGTAAGACTTGATGTAAGAAAGACTGAGACATTGAAGAACGGTACTGATGTTATCGGTAATCATGTAAGAGTCAAGATCGTTAAGAACAAGGTTGCTCCGCCGTTCAAGG
Source organism: Saccharofermentans sp. (assembly GCA_024691325.1). Classification (GTDB taxonomy): domain Bacteria; phylum Bacillota; class Clostridia; order Saccharofermentanales; family Saccharofermentanaceae; genus Saccharofermentans. The sequence goes on from JAILNR010000041.1 coordinate 12,115, forward strand.
AAGCAGAGTTTGATATCCTCTACGGTCAGGGAATTTCCAAAGAAGGCGGCATAATCGATATGGCTGTTGAGAATAACATTATCGATAAGAGCGGTGCCTGGTTCGCATATAAGGGCCAGAAGATCGGACAGGGTAAAGAGAATGCTCGCCAGTACTTGATCGATAATCCTGAAATCTGCAACGAGATCGAGCAGCTGATAAGAGAGTCTTATATGCCGGCTGATCCTTCTGCGATCGTCGATGATCAGGTTGATGACCAGGAGTTTGATGAGGACGGCGATGACGATATCTTAGGAATCGACATGTAATGGGCAAGGCTTCTCCATACGACCTTAATTCTTCATCTGATGCACAGACGTGCGGGATAAGGCATATCGGCATCGGTATATACTCAACGGGTAAGATACGTGAGTATCTTTTGAAGAAGGGCTTCACTTGTGAAGCGGCAGATGAAGCCGTCACTAATCTTGTAAAAAGGGAATATATCAATGATGAAAGGGCAGGGCGTAAAGTCCTGCTCTCTCGCAGTGGGAAAAAGCAGGAGAGCCGTTCATATATCAGGCAGAGGCTTTTGGCTGCCGGTATATCCCGTGATGCATCAGATCTTCTTATGAATGAGGTGGCACAAGACAATGAATTGTGTTTTAATCTGTACTTGAGTCTTAAGCCTTCTGTATCAGATTACGATGAAGCCTTGGATAGCAAGGATGAACTGATAAAGACGGCGGGCAGAAGAGGTTTTGGTTTTGAGACCTCGCAGAATGCTTATGACAGATGGCTCAGGAAGGTTACTGATGATTCAAAGGAGTGATATTAAGGTATCGGTCGTAGCTCTCGGCTGTTCGAAGAATCTTGTCGATGCCGAGTGTATGTCGACGAAGCTTCGTGAGGCCGGATACAGCATTTCCGATTCAAGTGATGACAGCCAGGTCGTTATTATCAATACTTGCGGATTCATCGAAGCTGCCAAGAAAGAAGCGATCGATACGATCCTTAAGGCGGGAGATCTTAAGTACGGATTTAACGGTTCAAAGAAGGTGGAGCATATTATCGTAACCGGATGTCTTTCCCAAAGATATCCTGACGATATCTTAAAGCAGATGCCCGAGGTTGATATCGTGCTCGGAACATCAGATTACGGCAGTATTGTCGAGGCCGTAGATTCTCTTTATGAAGGGAAAGCGGATTTTAAGAAGAAGTACGAGTGCAAAGCCGGCGGTATGGAGCATCTTATGTCTGACAGAGATGTATCAACGAACGGATATGCCTGGCTCAAGATAGGTGAGGGATGCCTTCACAAATGCGCATTCTGTGCAATCCCGCTTATTCGCGGCACATTTGTCTCTAGACCAATGGAAGAGATTCTTGAAGAAGCAAGATCTATCGCTTCCAAGGGTTACAAAGAGATAGTTCTTACGGCTCAGGATACTACTAATTACGGTGTGGAACTTTATAAGAAGAGGATGCTTCCTGAACTTCTTAATAAGATTTCCCAAATCGATGGAATCGAAGTAATAAGAGTTCTTTACGGTTACATGGATGGTATCGATGAAGAACTCATAAATACAATAAAGAATAATCCCAAGATAGCTCACTATCTTGACATCCCCATACAGCACGGCTGTGACAGGATATTGAAGGCTATGAAGCGTCACGATACGGTTGATGTTATCACGAGAAAACTTGAGATGATCCGTAAGAACATCCCTGATATAACGATAAGATCCACTGTATTGGTAGGATTCCCGGGTGAGACCGAGGAAGACTTTAACGAACTTATTGAGAATCTTAAGAAGTGGAAGTTTGACAGGCTTGGCTGCTTTGCTTATTCTCCCGAGGAGGATACACCTGCTTTTGATATGCCGGATCAGGTGGATGAGAAGACGAAGGCGGAGAGAGTTCGTATCGTATATGAGACTCAGTATCCTATATCGATGGCTTCTTCCGAAGCCCGTGTCGGCACCGAGACTTATGTAACGATTGATTCTGTTGCTGATGACGGTATATTCTATGTCGGCAGAAGCTATGCAGAGGCACCTGACGATGACCCTGTCATCTATGTGGCTGCTTCCGAAGCGGAACTTCAAATCGGCGGCAGATATAAGGTTAAGCTTGTCGAGAGCCGCGATTCATTTGATTTAACTGGAGTGACTGTATGAACCTACCTAACAAATTGTCTTTATTAAGGATCATCCTGATTCCTGTAACTATGCTGTTTATGCTTCCTATATCCATTTACGGATGGGAGCCTGCAGGTTGGAATGCGTTTATCGCGGAACACGGAATGCTCATTGCAGCCATAGTGTTTATAGTTGCTTCTATCACTGATTTTCTTGACGGTAAGATAGCCAGGAAATATAACCTTATAACAAATCTCGGTAAGTTCCTTGATTCGCTTGCAGACAAGATGCTCGTTATTGCAGTACTCATCGCTCTTGTTGCTGTCGGCAGGATCTCTGCCTGGCTTTTGGCGATCATTGTACTTCGCGAGTTCATGGTAACGGGTATCAGACTTCTTGCTTCCAAGGAAGGCGTCGTTATGGCGGCGAAGATGATAGGTAAGATCAAGACTGCCACCCAGATGATAGCCATCATTTATATCATGTTTGAGCCCACTCTTTATAAGGCATTCGGCATTGAGCCTTCCCCTGCAGGCGGCATTAGCATTGTGGGAGATATCCTGTTCGGAATATGCGTTATTATGACTATTATTTCCGGAATCGACTATCTTATGAACAACCTCAAGTATTTTAAGGAGTCGGATTGACCTAATAAAAATATATATTGACATTTCTTTATAGTTACATTAAAAGTATTTGTAGATTGTGAGAGCAATCATTAATGGAGGTAATTTTAAAATGAGTAATGAAGAACTTTTTGAGAAGCTTAAGGGCATGATCGTTGACCAGCTTGGTGTTGACGAGGATTCTATAACAATGGAGTCAAGCTTCGTTGATGATCTTAACGCAGACTCACTTGACATGGTTGAGCTCGTTATGGCTATGGAGCAGGAATTTGATATCTCTGTACCTGATGAGGTAGCTGAGAAGGTTGGAACTGTTGGGGACGCAGTAGAGTTCATCAAGAACGCTCTCGGCTGATAAGTTTTGATATAGATAATTCGGCTGAATGTGCAACTGTACATTCAGCCTTATTATTTTTGTGAGGATATATGGACTACGGTGAATTTGAACAGCAGCTCGGGTATGTCTTCAAGGATAAGAAACTCCTCGAACTTGCCCTGACACATACGACCTACGTCTTTGAACACAATCAGGGACATTATCTTTCAAATCAGAGACTTGAGTATATCGGCGATGCCGTTATGGATTTGGTAATAGGACGAAAGCTTTACGAATTGAAACCCGAAGCGGACGAAGGCTATCTTTCTAAGATCAGATCGATAATAGTTTGTGAGGAGTCCTTCGCGGGAGTCTCAAGAAGACTCGGCGTCGGAGATCTGCTTCTCATGGGTAAAGGCGAGGAGCAGACAGGCGGCAGAGATAAGGATTCCACGCTTGCGGATGCTTTTGAGGCTCTAATCGCCGCAGTCTACTTTGATTCAGACTTTGACACTGTCGAAGGTGTTGTTCTTAATAACCTCAAGGAGACTATCCAGCTCGCCGTTGACGGAAAAATCTTCCTCGACTATAAGAGCAGATTGCTTGAGATAGCCCAGACCAGGAATAATCAGCATACGATAAGGTTTGAGGTTATTGACGAGAGAGGCCCGCAGCATGCAAGGGAATTTGACGTCGAAGTCTATGCTGACGACGAATTCCTGGCAAAAGCCACGGGCAGATCCAAGAAAGACGCCGAGCAGAAGTGCGCTAAGGCGGCAATTTCAGTCTATGAGTCGAGGTTTATGTCATAAATCGCCTGATTTGTGATACAATCTTCAACGATGTATTTAAAGAAGATAGAACTTCAGGGCTTCAAATCGTTCCCTGACTATACTCTGATCGAGTTTGACCGCGGCATGACCGCCATTGTAGGACCTAACGGAAGCGGTAAGTCTAATGTTACTGACGCCGTAAGGTGGGTCTTAGGTGAGCAGAGCGTAAAATCATTGCGCGGAGGCAAGATGGAAGACGTAATCTTTAACGGTACGTCTGTTAAGAAAGCCATGAATTATGCCGAAGTCACGATGACGCTCGATAATTCTGACAGGAATATTGATTCTGATTACACTGAGATAGAGGTCACAAGACGTCTTTACAGGTCCGGTGAGTCGGAATACCAGCTTAACAAGGTTAACTGCAGACTTAAGGATATTGTTAACCTTTTTTTCGACACAGGTCTTGGTAAGGATGGTTACTCTATAGTAGGTCAGGGCCGTGTTGACGATATCCTCTCGCCTAAGTCCGAGGACAGAAGGCGTGTTATCGAGGAAGCCGCAGGTATCACGAAGTTTAAGTCGAGAAAGGAAGAGGCTGAAAGAAAGCTCGCATCGACGGAGCAGAACCTCCTCCGTATTGATGACAGACTTAACGAGTTGACCGAGCGTGTGGGCCCTCTTAAGGAGCAGGCCGAGAAGGCTCAGGAGTACCATAAGGCTTATGAGCAGCTTAAGACGACTGATATCTCGTTGCTTGTAAGGCGTATTAATGACGCGAACGAGGCGATGGGTGACTTCGTTGATGTATTGCAGAAGGTCCGCGACGAGATAAAGGAGCAGGAAGACAGATATCTTGAGCTTCGTAACTCGAACAGCGATCTTAATGAGAAGTCCGAGAAACTCGAGAACGACATCGAAGAGAAAAGACAGGAACTTTCTGATCTTACCGAGGAGATGCATGACCTTACTGCTGATATCAAGGTAGATGAGGAGAAGGTATCTTCACTTACAAATAAGATCGAGGAGACTGCCAAGGCCGAGAATGATATCAACGAGGATATCGTAAGGCTCGAGAATGACTATAAGGGCAGAATGGCTAAGGCCGATGAGCTTCTCGATAAGGCTAATGAAGAGAAGAAGAAGACTGATGAGCTTGTCGCACAAAGAGATGAGCTCATAGGAAGTTTTAAAGATTCCGAGAAGAACCTGGGAGAACTTCGTAAGGCGATAGAAGACAAGAACCGTGAGATCAATGATGCTCAGGGTAAGATCAATACCGCTAACGGTCAGATCACTATCTTTGTTGACAGAATCAAGGAACTTACAGAGAGCCGCGAATCCTCAAGAAAGATAAAGGAAGAGCTCGAAGCCAAGATAGTTGATGCCGAGAAGGCCTGGAAAGAGATGATGGAGAAGGAGGGTGAAGTAACCTCTGATATCCAGACACGTAATGACAAGCTCACACAGATAAAAAAGAAGGAAAGTGAGCTTCTTGAGAAGCACGAGAATCTTACAAGATCTTTCCTTTCGGATAAATCGAAGCTTAAGACTTTGAAGGATCTTGAGAGCCGTAAGGAAGGTTATCATGAGTCTGTAAGAAGACTCATGAACTATGCTGATACAGATGCATCTGTTAAGAAAAAGTGCGTGGGTGTATTAGGTGACCTTATCTCGACGGAGAAGAAATATAACACCGCTATCGAGATTGCACTCGGTAACGCGATCCATAATATCGTAACCAAGACCGAACAGGATGCTGCAGATCTTATCAGTGTTCTGAAGGAAAACCATCTTGGAAGAGTAACATTCCTTCCTATTGATAATATCAGAGCCAGATCTCTTGATAAGAAGACATCGGATGATGCTTCTTCAAAGAAGGGCTACATCGGAATTGCATCCGATCTTGTAAAGAACGATAAGAGCCTTAACGATATCGTTTCCAATCTATTGGGCAAGATAATAATCTGTGAGGACATGGACAGCGCCAGATCGATCGCGAAGGCCATCAGCCACAGTGCCAAGATCATTACTTTGGAGGGTGACTCCATCAATGCCGGAGGTTCACTTACCGGAGGTTCCATGCGTAAGGATGCATCGGGCATCCTGGGAAGAGCCGGTGAGATCAAGGAACTTGAGGCAAAGCTTGTAAAAAAAGAGCAGGAGCTTGGTGTTATCGAGGCACAAAGACAGGATATTGATTCCGATATCGGCGATATCGAGCGCGAACTCGCCCAGCTTGATGAGCAGCTTAAGTATTTCAGCGTAGAGCGTGCAAAGGCCGAGTATGAATACAAGAACTTGGGCGAGAAGAGAACTGAGCTTACGGAGTCTGTAGCAGAGAGCGAGAAGCAGCTGCACCAGATTTCCGTTGATAAGTTAAGACTCGAGGATGACATTGCCGAATATACTCAGATCATAAAAGAGATCGAGAACGAGCTTACCGATTACCGTGAAGATATCGATAAGAGCGATAATGCGGCTAAGGAGTTTAATGAGAAGCTCGATAAGATCCGCGAGAAGATAAGTGAAGGCAAGACTGTCTCAGAGAGGATACTCGCCGAGCGTAACGGTGTGATCGAGCTCGCTTCCCACATCAAGGAAGAGCTCGGCATGAGAAGAAAGAGTCTCGAGGAATCTGCCGGCACAAGAAAGTCCGATGCTGCCACACTTGCCGCTATCCGCAAGGGTATCGAGGACAAGAAGGCAGTAAAGAGCAAGCAGCAGGAGCAGTTTACTGCTATGTCTGCGAAGATAAAGGAGATTACGGAGGAGAAGGAGCAGATCGACGAGAAACTCAAGGGTTTCTTCGAGAAAAGCTCCGAGGTCAACGACATCCTTACCCGCCTGCGCGAAAAGGAGAACAACATCGTCTCCAAGAACGAGAAGCATATCAACGATATCGACTTCTCCAAGAACCGTCTGTGGGAAGATTATGAGGTGACCTACGATAATGTAAAGGATGAATATCCTCCCACGCCTAATATCAACGAGTCTGTTAAGACCATAACGAGCCTTAAGAACAAGATAAAGGCTTTAGGTCCTGTTAATCTTAATTCCATTGAGGAATACCGTGAGGTTGCCGAGAAGTACGAATTCATCCAGGCACAAAGGAACGATATCTATAATGCCAAGACTGATCTTGAGAAGGTTATCGCTGACTTGATAGCTGAGATGAAGGAGCAGTTCCTTAGCAACTTCACTACCATAAACGAGAACTTCAGAACGGTATTCACCGACCTGTTTAACGGCGGAAGTGCGGAGATACTCTTAAGCGATGAGGAGGATATCCTTAACTGCGCAATCGAGATCAAGGCCCAGCCGCCGGGAAAGAAACTTCAGAGTCTGACCTTGCTGTCGGGTGGTGAGAGATGTCTTACCGCTATCGCACTTTTGTTTGCGATACTTCAGTTAAGACCGTCTCCGTTCGTTATCCTCGATGAGGTCGAGGCTGCACTTGATGATGTTAACGTCTCACGTTTTACTGACTTTGTAAGGCGTTATACCGCAAGAAGCCAGTTCATCCTTGTTACTCACCGTAAGGGTACTATGGAGGCGTGCGACAGGATGTACGGTGTTACCATGGCAGAGAGAGGTATCTCCAAGATACTTTCGATGAGGATTGGAGACTAAGATGGGTTTATTAGAATCATTTAAGAGAGGTCTTACTAAGACACGTGACTTCTGGGCAAGTGAGTGGGTTAAGACTACAGCTTCCCACGGCAAGTTCGACGAGGAGATGCTCGAGGACTTCGAGGAGATCATGGTAAGGTCCGACTGCGGTGTTCCTGCAAGTGAGGACGTTATCGAATATGTGAAGGAATACATAAGGAAGACCGGCGACGACTCCCATGAAGGTGTCATGAAGGCCGTAAAGACACATATAGTAGAGGTATTAGGTGAGAAGCAGACTATTGAGATAGTTCCCGGTAAGCTTAATATCATCCTTATGGTCGGTGTTAACGGCACCGGTAAGACCACCACTGCAGGTAAGCTTGCTTTAAAGTACAAGAATGAAGGCAAGAAGGTAATACTTGCCGCTGCCGATACTTTCAGAGCTGCTGCGGTACAGCAGTTAAAGGAGTGGGGAGAGCGCACATCAACAGCTGTTATAGCTCACGAGGAAGGTTCTGATCCCGCTTCTGTTGTCTTTGATGCCGTAGCTGCAGCAAAAGCGCGAAAGAGCGATATTCTCATAGTGGATACTGCGGGAAGACTTCATAACAAGAAAAACCTCATGGACGAGCTTTCTAAGATCAACAGGATAATCGACCGCGAGGCTCCTGATGCCAATAAGAAGTCTATCCTTATCATCGATGCGACTACCGGCCAGAACGCGGTTTTACAGACTGAGGCATTCTCGGAGGCAGTACATCTTGATTACCTCGGCATAACCAAGCTCGACGGTTCGGCGAAGGGCGGAGTTGCTATTGCCGTGTCGTATCTTGCCAAGGTTCCTATCGTGCTTGCAGGCTTGGGAGAGGGCGTTGAGGACTTAAGTGAGTTTGACCCTGAAGCATTTACTGATGCTTTGATTGACACATAATAGGGTGTGTGATATTATTTTCGAGCTGCCGTGACGCAGAAACAGGGCTTGTCCGCCTCTTCCGCAGTCACAGGTGAATAAATTATTTTATGGAGGACATAACAAATGGCACAGATTGACAAGGCTGCAATCATCAAAGAGTACGCTACACACGAAGGTGACACAGGATCCCCTGAGGTTCAGATCGCAATTCTTTCTGCAAGAATCGCACTCCTCACAGAGCACTTGAAGCTCCACAAGGGTGACCACCACTCCAGAAGAGGTCTTCTTATGATGGTTGGTAAGAGAAGAGGACTTCTCGAGTATCTTCAGAAGATTGACATCGAGAGATACAGAGCAATCGTTGCTAAGCTTGGATTGAGAAAGTAATCTTCGGGCAATTTTAATATGAGGCAGGGCTGCCAAGTGCAGTCCTGTTTTTTGTTTGAAAAGCAGTCCCGGGACAGACCTTTTAATGGTGCTGACACTATATATTGTTATGATATAATGGTTTGAATTGAAAATATGGGGGTAAGCATGGCTCGTAAGTCAGATTACGGTAACGACAGTATTACTATGCTCAAGGGCGCCGACAGAGTAAGAAAGCGTCCCGGAGTTATATTCGGTTCAGATGACCTTGAGGGATGTATTCATTCTTTCTTCGAGATCCTCTCGAATTCCATAGATGAGGCCAGAGAAGGACACGGTAAGGAAATAATAATTACCAGATTTAAGGACGGATCTTTGCAGGTCGAGGACTTCGGCCGCGGTATTCCGCTCGACTTTAATGCGAAGGAGAACCGATACAACTGGGAACTCGTTTATTGTGAGCTTTATGCCGGTGCCAAGTATGATAATAATTCGCTCGGCGATTACGAGTATTCTTTGGGATTGAACGGACTTGGTGCCTGTGCTACACAGTATTCTTCAGAGTTCTTTGAAGTTACCGTATTCAGAGATAAGACTAAGTACAGTCTCTCTTTTAAGAAGGGTGAGGTCGTTGGCGATCTTGTTAAGGAACCCTACAGATTTAAAAGAACAGGAACCATCCAAAGATGGAAGCCGGATTCGGAGGTTTTTACAGATACCGTAATTCCCTATGACAGATTGAAGGACATCATTAAGAAGCAGTCTGTTGTTAACGGCGGTATCGAGTTTAAGCTTATAGATGAGGCTTTGGGAACGGAGGAGTCTTTCCTTTGTCCCAACGGTATTACAGGTTACGCAGAAGAATTGTCACAGATGAAGCATTTTACCGAAGTCTATCACTTTGAAGGTGAAGGCAAGGGCAGAGATGCGGATGACAGACCTGTCTATAAATGTAAAGCCGAGGTTGCTTTCTGCTTTAATAATGAGATTAATGAACTGCAGTACTTCCATAACTCGAGTTTCCTCGAGCACGGCGGTTCTCCTGACAGAGCAGTTAAGAATGCTTTCCTCTACGCTGTTGACAGGGAGATCAAGGCAAGAGATAAGTACAAGGCTAACGAATCGAAGATCAAGTTCGAGGATATTCAGGATTCGCTTATTCTGTTGACCTCCACATTCTCGACTTTTACTTCGTATGAGAATCAGACAAAGAAGGCTATCAACAATAAATTCATTCAGGATTTCATGACTGATCTTATCAAGAAGAATCTTGAAGTCTGGTTTATCGAGAATAAGCAGCAGGGAGACAAGGTAGTTGACCAGGTTCTTATTAACAAGAGAAGCCGTGAGAATGCCGAGAAGACAAGGATCAACATCAAGAAGCAGCTGACAGGTAAGGTCGATATCAATAACAGGATCAAGAAGTTTGTCGACTGCAGATCCAAGGATACTGACAAAAGAGAGCTTTATATCGTTGAGGGTGATTCCGCTTTGGGTTCTGTTAAGCTCGGAAGAGATGCCGAATTCCAGGGTATCATGCCGGTAAGAGGTAAGATACTAAACTGCCTTAAGGCTGACTACGCTACTATCTTTAAAAGCGAGATCATAACAGATCTTATCAAGGTGTTAGGATGCGGCGTGGAAATCAGTAATAAGCACAGTAAAGATATGAGTGCCTTTAATATCGATCAGCTGCGCTGGAACAAGATCATCGTCTGTACCGATGCCGACGTCGACGGTTTCCAGATAAGAACACTTATACTTGCGATGATCTACCGCCTGTGTCCGACTTTGATAGAGAAGGGTTTTGTCTATATCGCTGAATCTCCTTTGTTTGAGATAACGGTAAGGACAAAGGGCAAGAATTCAAAGGAAGAGACTTTCTTTGCCTTCAATGAGAAAGAGAAGACCGAGATCTTATCGAAGTTTGAAGAGGGAAATGTATCCATCAATATCCAAAGATCAAAAGGTCTTGGTGAGAACGAACCCGAGATGATGTGGGAGACCACAATGAATCCGAAGACAAGACGTCTTATCAAGGTCTGCCCCGAAGATGCAAGAAAGACTGCCGAGATATTTGAATTGCTGCTCGGCGATAACCTTGCAGGAAGGAAACAGCATATTGAACAGGACGGACATCTGTACCTTGATATGCTCGATGTAGGATAAGAGAAGACTATGCCAAGAAAGAAGAAAGAGATTAAAGATAACAGTAATTCATTGAAGGCGAGGCTTACTGACGAGACTAAGCCCGATATGCCGCCCATAGATCAGCCGATCACTGAGATGCTCGAGATCAACTATATGCCGTACGCCATGTCGGTAATAGTTTCACGTGCAATCCCCGAGATAGACGGCTTCAAGCCTTCCCACAGAAAGCTTCTTTATACGATGTATAAGATGGGGCTTTTAAACGGCAACAGAACCAAGTCTGCTAACGTAGTCGGTCAGACAATGAAGCTTAACCCACACGGTGACGCCGCTATCTATGAGACTATGGTCAGAATGACACGCGGCAATGCGTCTTTGCTGCATCCTTATGTGGATTCCAAGGGTAACTTCGGTAAGCAGTATTCCCGCGACATGGCTTATGCGGCACCCCGTTACACCGAGGTCAAGCTCGAAAAGATCTGCGAGGAGCTTTTCGCAGGTATCGATAAGGATGCCGTCGACATGGTGGATAACTACGACGGTACCTTGAAGGAACCCGTCCTGCTCCCGGCAACTTTCCCGAGTCTTCTTGTTAACAGTAATCAGGGTATTGCTGTCGGTATGGCATCCAACATCAGCTCCTTTAACTTAAGGGAAGTATGTGAAGCCACTATGGCTTATCTTAAGGATAAGAATGTTGATCTTCTCGAGATCATGCCCGCACCTGATTTCTCGGGCGGCGGACAGATTCTTTATAACCGTGAGCAGATGGCGGAGATTTATGAGACCGGTAAGGGTTCCATAACACTTAGAAGCAAATACAATGTTGATACGAAGAATAATCTCATCGAGATAACCGAGATACCGTATTCCACTTCTTCGGAGGCTATCATCGACGGTATTGCTGATCTCGTTAAGTCCGGCAAGGTCAAGGAGATCAATGACGTAAGAGATGAGACCGACCTCGACGGTTTGAAGATTACCATCGACTGCAAGAGGGGAACGAATCATGAGGAGCTTATGAAGAAGCTTTTCCGCTTCACGAAGCTTCAGGATACATTCTCATGCAACTTTAATCTGCTGATAAACGGTTCGCCCCGAGTTATGGGTGTCCGCGCCATCATAGACGAATGGCTCGTCTGGAGACGGCAGTGTGTATCAAGGGAACTTTCTTTTGAACTTGGCAAGAAGAAGGACAGACTCCACTTGCTCGAAGGTTTGGAGAAGATACTCCTTGATATCGATAAGGCTATCAAGATTATAAGGAATACCGAACTCGAAGAGGACGTTGTTCCGAACTTGATGAAGGGATTCGGTATCGATAAGATCCAGGCTGAGTATGTTGCTGAGATCAAGCTTAGAAATATCAACAAGCAGTACATCTTAAACAGAACGGCTGATAAAGAGAATCTTCAGAAGGATATAGCCGAGATCGAGGATATATTGGGTAAGCCCAACCGTATCAATACTCTGATCTCGAAGAAGCTTAAGGAAGTTGCCGATAAGTACGGTAAGGAAAGAAAGACCGAACTTATCATGGCAGAGCAGGTTGAGGTTTATGTGCCCGATCAGAATATTCCTGACTATCAGGTTCACCTTATGCTTACAAGACACGGCTATCTTAAGAAGTTTACTCCCAATGCTTTGAAGAGGTCGGATGAGATCAAGATCAAGGATGACGATGAGATATTCATGAGCGTTGATGCGATGAATAAAAGCGATATCCTGTTCTTCTCCGATAAGTGTAATGTCTATAAGAGCAAGACATACGAGTTCCCTGACAATAAGATATCAGACTTCGGTTCTTTCCTTACCAATGCGCTTGGACTTGAGGATGATGAGAAGATCATCTATATGCTCGTGACGACAGACTACAAGGGAAGACTCATGATCGGATTTAAGAACGGAAAGGCCGCTCATTTCCCGATAGAAGCTTATGAGACAAAGCAGAACAGAAAGAAACTTGTTAACGCTTTCTCTGATAAGTCGCCGGCTGTTTCGTTCGTCTTTATCCCCGAGGGTGAGGATCCTGATCTGTTTGCAAGATCTGACAGGGATAAGGCTGCTGTATTCAAGGCTTCTATGGTTTCATTGAAGACAACAAGATCGACACAGGGTGTCCAGCTTCTTATCAGTAAGAAGGGATCGAGCTTATCCGAGATCATTACGGTATCGGAGGCAGGTATTAATGATCCGGAGTATTATAGGATCAGGAATATCCCTGCTATCGGTTATTATTTGAAACAGGAATCATTCGAGAACAGACAGATCGGAATTGAAGACATTTAAGTGAAACGCACGGAAGATAATATCTTCGATAATTACGAGAAGAAATCTCGCAAGGGTGTCGGGCATATCGCATCGGCAATAGTGTGCGGTGTGATGATTGTCGCGATCATAGGTGTCCTTATATGGATAAACTCGACTTTGAAGATAGAATCCGGTGTTGTTCCTGACTTTCAGGCTGCTATGGATGAAGGGCGTTATACTGATGCTCTTGATATCTACCGCAGCGTTCACGATATTGTCGTAGCATCCGATGACTCCGCTTTGGCTGAGGATTCTACTTTGCAGATGCAAAGGGCACAGATGGCCCAGATGGAGCAGATAGTTAATGAGAGACTCCTGTCCATCGAAGAGCAGATGAGAACCTCCCGTTATACGCCTTCGACGGTTGATCTGAGGTTCATGAATGAGATGGGGGAACTGACATCGTCCCAGATATCTATTTGGCTTAACGATCTTAGTACGGAGTTTTTGCTCGGTACGATAGAGAAGCCTGACCTTGTTTTTATTTTCGAGCAGATGAGCCAGGTCGGTAATGTCTCGGCTACCACAACCCCTTTGCTTCATGAGATAGAGACGATCGAGATGGCAAGAGGTGAGGTTCAGGCAGCGGAGGCTTCTTTTGACGAAGGTGACTATGTAGCCTCGGTTCACGGATATGAGCTTGTATGTCAGAACTATGAGGGATTTGTTTATAACTACGCAGTCAACAGGCTTACTGAAATCAAGGACATAATGTATGAGCCGATGCTTGCCGAGGGTGAGCATATGCTCGAGCGTTACAGGTATTTTTCTGCTGAGTCGCTTCTTTCGGATCTTGCAGTTATTTTCCCTGATGATAACCGTATTAATTCGGATCTTCTTGAGGCCACGAGCCATACCACGCAGGTTGCCGAATATACGGGTACTGTTGAGGTCCTGAGCATAAGGCAGCTTATTGCGGATCCTTCAAGGGGGGCTTCCAATACAGGTCTTTATCTGTCGACTGATGAGTTTACGAGGATGCTTGAGCAGCTTTATGCCAATGACTATGTTCTTGTGGATGCCGAGACAATGGCGGATATGAGTGAGGACACTTTCATGACCGAGGTTAACCTGACGGTGCCTGTAGGAAAGAAGCCTCTTATACTTGTGCTTGATACATTTGACTATAATGCGGGCAGCACTTATAACTACGGTCTGTGCACACAGCTTGCTCTCGATGAACAAGGCAATGTGGTAGGTCAATATGTGGCTCCGGACGGCACGCTTGTTTCCGGCAGAGATCTGGAGGCCATAGGTATTCTTGACGCGTTCGTGGAAGCGCATCCCGACTTCTCCTTTGACGGCGCGAAAGGTGTTATCTCGATATGCGGATACGAATCCGTATTCGGCTATGTTATAAGTTCGGATGAGGCTGATGACAGGTCTGAGGCTCTTGCTAATGTGGGAAGACCTAACGTTACATTTACAGAGAACGAGATTGCAGCGAACAGACAGACTGTCTCCGAGATAATGAGTGTTCTTCAGGATACAGGCTGGAAACTCGCGTCATCAACGTATGGCAACATCAATGCTTTTGAAGCTGATATGGATACGATAGTTGCCGATACACAGAAATGGATGGATCAGATCGAGACTTTGATAGGTGATGTCCATATCATTGTTTACCCGGGCGGTAACTATATCTACGGTACTGATCCGAGAGCCCAGTATCTTAAGGAGAACGGATTCAGGATCTTCTTCGGAATGGGTTATAACCCGTATCATATTTATGGTGATAACTATCTTTACTATGACCGTACTCCGATAAGCGAATCAACGCTCGCGACTAATGATTATTCGAGATTGTTTGATGTTACGTTGATACTTGATTCATATGTCAATGCTGTAGTGCCGGCGGATGAGACACAGCAGCAGGAAACGGTCTAGTGTTATTTTTGTCAACCGGTGGTATGAAATAAAAAAAAAATATATAATTAGATATATTGTTTCGGAGGGTAGATCATGGCAAAAACTGACAGATTGTCTGAATATGTTAATGAACAGCCGATTCTTTGGCACGACAGAAGACGTTACTTAGGTCTTCCAATCTCATTTACAAGATATAGTTTTGATAAAGATAAGTTTTATCTGAAGAAGGGACTTTTCAATACAAGTTCTGATGAGATCCTTCTTTACAGAGTCCTTGATGTCAGACTTTTAAGAAGCTTCTGGCAGAAGATATTCGGTGTCGGAACCATAGTTCTTAAGACAGCCGACCAGACAACTCCTTTATTGGAGATCAAGAGTGTCAAGGATTCTGAGCGTGTAAGAACTGCACTCAGTAATATCGTTGAGAACGAGCGTAACGAGAAGAGAGTTCTTGGTAAGGAAATGTTCGGTGCTGCCGGACATCATGATCTCGATCTTGACGGCGACGGACTTGCAGATCATATTGACGCAGATCTTTTAAATTGATAATGGCAGGGTAATAAGTGGAGACCAGGTTAGACAGGTACGAGGGAGCAAGAGCAGCGAAGATAGCTGAACTTCGTGAGCTTATCGAGAAGTCCAAGAAGATTGTTTTCTTGGGCGGTGCCGGTGTTTCCACGGAAAGCGGAATCCCTGATTTCAGAAGTGGTGATGGTATCTATAATCAGGAGAGTGGTCTTAATTACAGGCCTGTCGATATCATCTCCCATTCTTTCTTTGTTGAACATCCTGAAGAGTTCTATGACTTTTACAGAAGAAAGCTTCTGTATCCTGATGCCAAGCCGAATAAAGCACACAAGGCTCTGGTCAGACTTGAGCGTCAGGGCAAGCTTATGGCTATCATTACGCAGAATATCGATAAGCTCCATCAGGATGCGGGGTCCAAGTGTACGATCGAACTTCACGGCTCTGTATTCAGAAACCACTGTATGGAGTGCGGTAAGAAGTTTAAACTTGACTATATCCTTGCTACCGAGGGCGTTCCTCACTGCGACAGATGCGGCGGTATGATTCGTCCCGATATTACCTTATATGAAGAGAATCTCGAGCATGATAAGGTCGATGCAGCTATCAAGGCTTTGAAGAAGTGCGATCTTCTTATCATCGGCGGAACTTCTCTTACGGTTTATCCTGCTGCAACCTTTTCTCAGTTTATTAAGCATAACAATATGGTTATCATTAATAAATCTTCCACATATCTTGACCTTTCCGCGATGCTTACTATTCACGACAGCATTGGAGATGTACTTGATTCTGCCATTCCCAAGAGGAAGAAGAGATCAGACGCAGGCAAGAAGAGGAAGAAGACTACAACAAAGAAGACAACGGCTAAGAAGACCACTTCCAAAAAGCCGGGTACGGATAAGAAATGACAGATTTTTTCTCAAAGGAAGCTTCGGCACTTAAAGAACAACAGCAGGAATTAGACAGGAAGAACCGCAGATTAAGTCTACTGCGGCTCGTTTTTTTTGTGCTTTTCGCAGGGGGCGGAATAGCAGGTTTTGTTAAGGGATATAATCCGGGTTTGTTTGCGGTAAGTGCTGCGGCTCTTATCGTGTTTGGCGTTCTTTGTTATGTGCATGGTAAATCCAAGCGTAAGGCGGCTTTTGTAGAGGCTAAGATAGTATCTAATGACAGATATCTTGCAAGAGCCGTAGGTGATTATTCCAAGTTCGAAGATGACGGTAAGGAGTTTACTAATCACTCTCATTCGTATTCTTCTGATCTTGATCTTTTTGGCTCGCATTCTATTTACGAACTGTATAACGTTTCTCACTCTGTATGGGGCAGGAAGGCGTTTGCTGACAAGCTTACGGGGAAGGACATAATGTCTTTGGATAAGAAGACTATCCTCGAGAGGCAAAAGGCTGTTAAGAAACTTTCAGAAGATCCCGGATTCCTTCTTGATTATGAGGCGACAGGTATGATCAATCCTATTACGAAGGTCCCGGAGGCACTCATCAGATTGTGTTCTAAGAGTAAAAAGATACCTTCATCCTATAAGCTTCTTTATAAGCTTATCCCGTTGATCTGGCTTGTTCCTTTGATCTTGCTTTTTATGGGCAAGGGAGGATATGCAAGGATTGCTGCTTTGCTTGTAATCCTTATCAATCTTGTAATCTGGTTTGTTATGACGAAGATGGAGTTTACGGACATCTTCAAGGCGGGACTTATATCTAAGCAGGCGGTTGCCGTTAAGAAGCGCATTGAACTTATTATGAGTGAAGATGGCAGAAAGCAGCTGTTTGTTCCTGAGTATTTAAGTGATGAGTCTTCTGTAGAGGCGGAAGAACTTATCAGGGCTTGTAATCTTTGTTCCGTAAGGGAACAGCCAATCTCTGCTTTGATTCTTAATTCTGTTATGCCGTATGACCTTATGTGTGCTGACAGACTTATTGACTGGGCTTGTAAGTACGGAGAGTCTTTTATCGGCACGATCGGTTCGTTAGGTCAGATTGAGAGTTTGATGTGTGCATGTGTTCCGGGGCTTGTCTCGGATAATGCTTGCTATCCTTCGATAAATGAGGAAAAGAGTGCTTATTTTAAGGGGACCGATATGGTTCATCCTTTGCTCGATCCTTCTTCGGTGGTGTCGAATTCCGTAACTATCGATTCACAGGTTGCTCTTATAACCGGATCTAACATGAGCGGTAAGACAACTCTTATAAGAACTGTAGGCATTATGTGTGTTTTGGCTTATACAGGATCTATGGTTCCCGCATCATCTGTTGATCTGTCGGTAATGAGGATAATGACTTCGATGAGAATTGCTGACAGTCTTGAGGAGAGTATGAGTACATTTAAGGCTGAACTTGTACGCATCGGTTCGATCGTGAAGGCGGCATCTGATGAGAAGCCTTTGCTCTTCCTTATTGATGAGATATTCAGGGGAACTAATTCCCAGGATAGGACTGACGGAGCCGAGATGGTGTTGAAGAACCTGTCAAAACCTTATATATCAGGCTTCATGACTACTCACGACTATGCTCTTTGTGACAGGATCGTTGAGCAAAAGTATGAAGGCATAATATTCTGCCATTTCTCCGAGAGGTATGAAGGGGATAACATCATATTTGACTATACGCTCAGAGACGGGCTTTCCCATGAATCCAACGCAAAATTCTTAATGAATCTTGTCGGTATAAAATGAATTAATAGAATATTAATATTTTATTCACATTTGCCCTAAATTCCGTTGCTTTATTTATATATTAAATATAAAATTGAGTTATGGCATTAGAGCAATTAGACAATTATGGGGCTTTGATTGTTGATTACTCTTTTATTAAGGAATTCGGGGCTACCACTTTATTGACCGAATTACTTGATATTGCGACCAACGGTCACAAAGATGTATATGTAAGCAAAGCCTTCAAATTACTTCATTATTGTGTTATCCACCAGGCGGATGATATTTCCGTTTCTGTGTCTGATGCCATGCGTGAGTTTGCAGCAATACTGCTCCCTGAGAAGCTTTTGCATTCTTTCCCCGCTTTAAACACCGAGGATTTCTTTGAGAAAACTTCACAGATTCCCAACGCTTGTATTGTAACGGCTTCCACAGGTATCTTCATAAAGAGGATACGCGAGAAGCTTCCTGCTTATATTGGTGATATCTGCGTAATAAGCCCCGAAGGAGATATCAATTACTATCATGGCATCTCTGAATTGCTCGCAGATTTTCCCGCCGTTGAGATAAGTCCTCTTGCAACTTTGGACAAGTATCTTGATGCACCGGTCAATTGCAATGTCGGTGATACTGTTGTTACAAGTACGGGAAAGAGGATCACTCTCGAGAAGAGGTTAAGCGCTGGAGCTGAAGGAATGGTATTTACCACCAATGATCCCAAGATAGTAGCTAAGATCTATCACAAGGGAATCATCACGCCTTTGCGCTGGAAGAAGCTTCAGACTCAGGTGAAGATGGGAATCAATGCCGTAGGTCTTTGCTGGCCGAAGGATCTTATTTCCTATAGAGGTGTTCCTGTCGGATATACCATGATCATGGGCAAGGGAAGAACATTGGGAAATGTCTTCGACGGACCTGATGCTTTGCTTAACTCATTCCCTAACTGGAAGAGGATCGATATCGTATCAACCCTTGCAGATATCCTTGAGAAGTATATCTATCTTCATATGAACGGTATAATCGCAGGCGATATTCAGATGAAGAATGCTCTTATCTATTCTGCGAATGCCATCTATCTTATCGATATGGACAGTGTGCAGGTTGAGAACCTTCCTTGTCCTGTTGGAACAGAGGAATTTACAGACCCGAGATTATGGGGAACTGATTTTGCATCTTTCTTGAGGAAACTCGAGGACGAGGATTATTCCATCGCCATGCTGGTATTCTCTTTGCTGTTCTGCGGACTGCATCCTTATGCAACAAGAAACGGTGCAGAGACTTTACGTGAAGAGATACTTAACAAGAAATTCCCTTATGAACTTGATAATTCTTCGGATGATCATATTCCGAAGGGTGGTTACAACTATATTTGGGAGTATTTGCCTGAAGATATCAGAACTATGCTCTATGGAACATTCCGTGAGGGTAAGTCTTTTGAAGCATTGAAGTGGTATGAGACAGTGGTTAACTATAAAGAAGCGCTCTCGTCTGAAGCATATGAGGACCCTGAGGCTTATAAGGCTTTCCCTAAGATGGATTATGTGGCAACAAATCCTGATCCCGTGGTAAAACCCAGATTCACACCTGCGGCTAATGCAACAGCGGCTCCAACTTCGCCGTTTGCTCCCAAGACGCAGCCTTCTTCCGGTACATCATTTACGCAGAGGAACGGGCAGGGGAACTACAACAAGTTTTATATCAATACCGATCCGGTCCCGAAGCCGGATGACAAGAAAAAAACTGACACCAATGGTGGTAAGAATGATGGCGGACTAAGAGGTCTGTTCAAGAACAGGAGATAATTGATATGGCTGAGAACAACATTAATGCATCGGATTTTGGAAGCAGCACTAAGAGAAGACTTCCTATTTGTTTTTGCCTTGATACATCAGGATCGATGATGGGTGCTCCTATACAGCAGCTTAATCAGGGTCTTAATAACTTCATCGCATCAATTAAAGCCAATGACGATACAAGATCAGCTACGGATATCGCTATCGTAACGTTCGGTTCTTCCGTTGAGATTGTAATGCCCTTCGGTAAGATCTCTGAAGAGGGACTTCCCGAGATTAAGGCATCTACTACGATGACTCCTATCGGTGAAGGAATTCTTACTGCTTTGGAGCTTCTTAATGCACGTAAGGAAGGCTATAAGGAGCAGGGAATCAAGTACTATCAGCCCTGGCTTGTCGTTATTACTGACGGTGCACCTCAGGGCCCTAATGCTATGGCAAATATGGAACTTGCCATCAAAGCATGTAATGAACTTGAGAAAGACGACAAACTCGTTATCTTCAATATCGGTGTAGGAAACAGCGTGGATTTTGACATCTTAAAGAGAGTATCAGTAAAAAGAGAGGAGCCTATCTCAGTTACATCAGGTGACTTCGGTAAGCTCTTCGAATTCTTAGGCTCCTCGAGTTCATCTGTTGTTTCATCCGGTATGAGTGATGACGCTTTGTATAACATATCTACTGAACCTGAAGGTGAGTCAGTTGATATGGACGATTTTATGAAATTCATGGAAGATTAATTAAATGTCATCTATTACAGTATCCGCAGTAACATTAATGGGACAGAAGCACCACAACCGTGGTGTTCCTTGTGAAGATTCATCAATCGCAGTTCAAAGAGACGGTGTCTCCTGCGTTGTTGTCTGTGACGGTGCGGGATCTAAGCAGTATACACATGCCAGATTTGGTTCTAAGTCTGCTTGTGATACTATCTCGGATCTTCTTATTGATCACTTTGACGCACTTTATAACGAGAACAGGGAAGCTGCCGTACGTGCCATGGTAATTGCAGCAATTCATGTAGGCTTTGCTAATCTTATGGAACAGTACAAGCTCGATAAGGTTGAGAGACTTTCCTGTACTCTACTTTTCTGTGCAGTAAAAGACAGAAGAATGCTTATCGGACACTTAGGAGACGGTCTTATCGCCGGCGTATCTCATTCGGGTGTTCACCCCGTTACGATGCCTCAGAACGAGAAGGACGGAACAACGTTCTTTGTTACTGTTCCTCATGCTGCCGATTACTTGAGAATCGTTAAGACGACCATTGATGACTACCATGGAATCGCACTTATGACTGACGGTGTTCAGGATAATGTCTATGACGAGAATACAGGTCTTGTTAAACCTGTAGTTGCACGTATGGTAGAGTCCGCAGCTAAGGGAAGAGAGCAAAGCGAGACTGAGATAAAGGACATCCTTTCCAAGTATATAGTAGGCTCATCCAACAACAGTGATGACGCTTCTTTTGGAATAGTTTTTTTCGATGGGACCAAGGCCCCGGATTCGAATGAGCTTCCTAAGGAGGCGGATGCTTTTCCGAGAGCTAATGAGACCTTTAAGGAACTTCAGGCAGCAATGTTCCCTGAAGTAAAGAAAGCAAAGGCAGTGATGGAAGCATGCGCTTCCAATCCTCCTGCGGAGCCTGTTGCAGTAGGCGACGAATTGCCTGAGGGCGAAGCTCCACTTAAGCCTGTTCCCGCAGCACCTGCTCCTACGGCATTTAAACCGGAACAGCCTGCCGCTGCTGTCTCTGAGCCTGTTAAGGCTGCACACCATGAGACTTCGAAGAAGTCGGAAAGAACATCGGTACTTTTCAAGGTTATTGCTTTGGTTGAACTTGTTGCTATAATTCTGTTATTGATAAAAATATTTGTTTTAAAGGGTTAAGATATATGAGCAGAGAAGAAAAAAAATACGAGATACTTCCTGGTACTAAGACACCTGATATTAAAGATATAGTTAATGCTGCATCGGATTTTACAAATCCCGGTGTTGATTCGGTTGCTATTAAGGGCGGTGAGTTCAGAAAGACACTTGCGCCTGAAGAAGAGAGATTACAGATCTCGAATGATGATATTTCCAAGCTTCAGGATCTCGGCAATGAGGTTGCCGTTGAAGAGGTTCGTGCTATGGAAGAGTCTCGTAAGAAGATGGCAGAGATCAAGAAGCAGGTTATTGCACCTGAGTCTATCGAGACACTTTCCAAGACTGCGGCTTCTATAAATATGAGCGAAGAGAAGCGCGAGATACTCGAGAAGGAAAGAGCCGAGAAAGAAGCCAGGAAGGCTGAGGAAGAGGCTAAGCGTCAGGCAAGAGAAGAAAGAAGACTTGCCCAGCAGAAGGCTTTGGAAGAGACACTTTCGAAGAAGGCTGCTGCTGAAGAAGAGGCACGCAAGAAGCTTGAGCAGGAAGAAGCCAAGCTCAAGAAAGAAGAAGAGCAGAAGCGTATGGAAGAGGCAGAGAATATCCGCAAGCAGAATGCTGAGGAGAATGCCAAGAGAGACGCGCAGGCTAAGAAAGAGCGTGACGAGGAATATAAGGCTTGGGTTGAGGCTAAGCGTAAAGAAGCGCAGGACAATGAAGCTGCGAAGACAAACGCTGATGAAGAGAAGAAAGAACCTCAGAAGGCCGAGAAGCCTGAGAAGTCTGAAGATGATGATACTTTGGATGAGTTCTCTGAGTTCCTCTGATTATCTTGTTACTACGATTAATTCAGCAAGAATATAGACAATATCAATAATCAAAGTAAACAGTGATATGACCAGCATAGTCTTGGGTACAGAGAACCCGAGTTTCTTCTTAAGGTGGTCGTGAACCGGCGTGATCAACTTGGGAAGAATGATTATCTTCTTATGTGTGAGTCTTCCGATAGTTATCTTAAGGATGGATAATCCTCCGTCTATCAGGAAAGGAAGTCCGAGGACAAGGTAAGCAATCGGGAGCTTTAAATACATAAAGTAAAAAGCCAGGAAGAAACCGATAGCCCTTGAACCTGCATCTCCCATGAGAACCTTTGACGGATAATGGTTGAAGAACAGATAAGCTATGAGGATCACTATCATTACTGCACCGTAAAGTGCGGTGGAAAGCGTAAGAGTACCGTGGATCCAGGCTGCCGTCATTAAAGTTGCTGCGGTTAGTATAGTAACTGTTGCGGAAAGACCGTCTACTCCGTCGGTTGCGTTTGTCGCATTAATGGAAACAATGAAAAGTATTGTTGCAAGTAATATGTAAACTACAGGATGCAGATAATAAGTGCCCGGAAGGAATGAAAGCAGGAAATCCGTTCCGAAGAATCTCATGACTATAAGACTTCCGATGAAGGCCACTACGATATCAAGTATGCCTTTGGAAAGTTCGCCCCATGCATTCTTCGATCTGTCATCGAGAAAACCTATAAGAGACATTAACAACATGATATTGAGAATGAGATACATTCCTCTGTTATGGATTCCGAACTCAGCACAGACGAATACGAAGATCATTGTGAAATAAATACCGACTCCCGTAGGCTTTCCGATATTGACTTCTGATCCCTCAACATATTTACGGCCGCGGTCGTGGCCAAGCAGGGTTTTTCCGAATGGCAGGAAAAACAGTGCGATAAACGTTGATATTGCGCCTGTAACACAGGCTAATATAATTCTGGTAAGTTCGGACATAAACACCTCAATAAGCCTTTTAACCGTGTAATTATACTGTTAATCTGTTATAATTTCTATCTATTTAAAAGATTTGGGGGCATATTATGGATTATAAGTCCGTTATAGCGCAGAATTTGTCGAAGATATCAGGTCTTACGGAAGATCAGATTTTTAAACTTATAGAGATTCCACCCCAGAAAGATCTGGGTGATTTTGCTTTTCCTTGTTTCATACTAGCCAAGAGTCTTCATAAGGCTCCTGCAATGATAGCGGAAGATCTTGCATCAGAAGCTTCATTAACGTCTGACGGCGTATTTACAGTCAAGAATGCAGGTCCTTATCTTAATTTCTATGTGGACAGGTCGAAGTATGCATCCGATGTTGTATCGGGTATCAATAAGTACGGTGACGCATACGGCTCTTCCGATCTCGGTAACGGTCAGAATGTAATTATCGAGTTCTCATCACCTAATATCGCCAAGCCGTTCCATGTAGGTCATGCTTTTACGACTGTTCTCGGCAACTCTTTGTCAAGGATATATGCCAAGTTAGGATATAACGTTATAAGAATGAATCACTTAGGTGATTACGGCACCCAGTTCGGTAAGCTCATTACCGCATACAGATTGTGGGGCGACAAGGATGCTCTTGATAAGGATCCCATTACCGAGCTTTTACGCATTTACGTTAAATTCCACGAGGAAGCCAAGAAAGATGAGTCATTAGAGGACAAGGCACGTGAGAACTTCCGTAAACTCGAGGAGGGATGTCCCGAGGAGAAGGAGCTTTGGCAGAAGTTCCGTGACATGTCACTTGTAGTATTCAATAAGCTCTACGACAGAATGGGTGTTTCCTTTGATAACTACAACGGTGAATCCTTCTACAGCGACCGCATTCCTGCAGTAGTTGATATGTTAAGAAGCAAGAACCTCCTCGTCGAGAGTGAAGGCGCACAGGTAGTTATGCTTGATGAGTATAACCTTCCCCCTTGTATCATCTTGAAGAGTGACGGAACCACCATCTATGCATCAAGAGATCTGGCGGCTGTTTTGTACCGTGATGAGACATATCACTTTGATAAGAATATCTATGTGGTAGGTACACCGCAGGCTTTGCACTTTAAGCAGGTATTCTCCGTTCTTAAGAAGGCGGGATACGAGTGCGCTGATGACTGCGTTCATGTAGGCTTCGGTCTTGTTAAGTTCAAGGATATGGTCTTCTCCACAAGAGAAGGCAACATCGTCCTTCTTGAAGACCTTCTCGATGCGGCTGTAAATAAGACGCGCGAGGTAATAGTTGAGAATGCCAAGGCAAGAGGTCAGGATATGAGTGAGGAGGAGATATCCGACATCGCCGAGAAAGTCGGTATCGGTGCCGTTATCTACACTTATGTTAAGGCCGGACGCGAGAAGGATATCGTTTTCTCATGGGATGAGATGCTTAACTTTAACGGTAATTCCGCGCCTTATCTCATGTACACATATGCGAGGATCCGTTCCATCGCTCGAAAAGCAGCCGAGGCAGGCATCACAGCTTCCACTGATAAGGAAGTTCTCGGAAGACTTACGGGTGATGATGCTTACGCGGTAATAAGTGCTCTTGCGGGATTCGGGGATGTTGTCAAGAAAGCGGCACAGATCTATGAGCCGTTTGTTATATCCAGAAGCCTGTTCGAGACAGCTTCCGCATTCAATTCCTTCTATAACAATACAAGAATCCTGGGTGATGATATAAGCAAGGAAGATTCAGCTTCCCGCCTGGCTCTTTGTGAGGCGGTCGGCAATGTATTGAAGTCAGGTCTCGGCCTTCTTGGTATAGAGACGGTAGAGAGGATGTAATTTATGGAGACGATGCCGGATTTTAAGGATATAAAGTATGTTCGTCCTGATATCGATACCATAACGGTAACTATTAAGGACTTAAGACTTAAGCTCATGACTGCCCAGGACATTAACCAGGCGTCCGACATCCTTATGGAGTACGAGAAACTTATAATCGATTTCAATACCCAGTATGAGCTTTGCAATATCCTTCACGATCTGGATACATCTAATGAATACTATACTGATGAACTTGAGTTCTTTGATAATGCATCAGCAGAATTAAGCGAGCTTTCCGCAGCCATGCTTACTGTTATGATCAATTGTCCCTGTGCTGAGGGCCTTAAGCATAAGTACGGAGATATGATCTTCCGTAAGGCTGTTAATCTTAAGGAGACGATATCTCCTGAGGTTATCGACGACTATGCACAGGAATCCTCATTACAGAACGACTATGCGCAGATACAGTCGGAGGCGCAGATACTGTTTGATGATAAGGAATTGAACTTAAGTATGCTCGCTCCTTATCTCGAGTCAACGAGACGCCAGACGCGTAAAGAGGCACACAAGGCTCTGGACGAATACTATCAGGGTAAGAAAGAGACATTTGATAAGATCTACGATGATCTTGTCAAGGTCAGAACCCGTATAGCAAATAAGTTAGGTTATGACTCATATACCAAATTAGGATACAAGATCATGGAGCGATATGACTACGATCCTGCTGAGGTTGCCAAGTTCAGGGATGCGATCCTTAAATACATAGTTCCTCTTACTGTACAGATAAGAGAACTTCAGAAGGAAAGGCTCGAATTAGATGATCTGATGTTCTACGATCTTCCGACACTCTTTAAGAACGGTAACCCGGTGCCTAACGTACCCGGTATAAGTTATGAGGATGTTGCGGGAGAGTTTTTCGCGAAGATTTTTGACAGCCGCCCGAGTTTCTTTGAAGTTCTGTCGGAGCACGGCTTCACGGATCTTCTGTCGAGAAAGAACAAGTCCACCGGCGGATACTGCATGTATCTTGATGGATACTCGATACCTTTTGTTTTCATGAACGGCAATGGTACTGCAGATGATGTTGCAACTATAGTACACGAGGGAGGACATGCATATGCCGCTGTAACAAGTGCTGATGTGTCGCCCTTTACCGAGTGTTTGTCACCGACGCTTGAAGCATGTGAGATACACTCCACATCGATGGAGTTCCTTTCTTATCCTTTTATGGAGATGTTCTATGGCGAGAAAGCCGAGCAGTACAGAGAACTTCATATGACGCAGGCTCTTCTGTTCCTGCCTTACGGATGTATGGTCGATGAATTCCAGCATATCATCTACGATAATCCTGATCTTACACCTGATGAGCGTCATGGCGTGTGGAAGGGACTCGAGGAGAAATACCAGCCGTTTATCAAGTACGATGAGGATCATCCGTTTCATTCAATGGGCGGAGCCTGGATGAAGAAGGATCATATCTTTACTTCTCCGTTCTATTATATTGATTACTGTCTTGCCCATATCTGTGCTTTGCAGCTGTGGGATCTGTCGAGAGAGGATATGAAGGAAGCTTTGACCAAGTACAATAAGCTTTGCTCTCTCGGAGGAACTGATACATTCCTTAATCTTCTTGATAAGTCAGATATCGAGAGCCCGTTTAATGTGGATGTCATCAAGCGTATAGCATTTGCCTGCAGTGAGTTTCTTAATCTATGAAGCTTCCTGAGGTGTTTATCGACAGAATGAAGAATGAGTTGCTGTCCTCCGGAATCACGGAGGACGGTTTCTTTGAAAGCTTTGATTCAGAAGGCCTTAAGGGGCTCAGAATCAACAAAAGCAAGGCCGGACCGGATGATTACGGCAAGATATTAAGTTCAGTCGATCCGGACGGTTCACACACCAAGGTGTCCTGGTGCGACAGCGGTTTTTACACGAAAGCCGAGTCATCGGGGAACTCACCTTATTATCATGCCGGCGTTATATATCCGCAGGAGCCTTCTGCGATGCTGCCGGCGCAGGTCCTTGGAGCAAAGCCCGGAGATGTTGTTATTGATCTGTGTGCGGCTCCGGGAGGAAAGGCCTGCAGAATAGCTGAAGACCTTAAAGGTGAAGGCCTTCTGATTGCTAATGAGATATCAGAGAACAGGGCCAAGGCTCTGCTTCGTAATATCGAGAGGATGGGAATATCAAACGTTGTCGTTCTTAACGAAGATCCGATCAACATGAGATCTGTCCTCGAAGGTGTTGCAGATAAAATAATCGTCGATGCTCCCTGCTCGGGTGAGGGGATGTTCAGAAGAGATCCTTCTGCCGTTAAGTCCTGGGAGAAGTACGGTCCGTCTGAATGCGTGATACTTCAATCTTCAATTCTTGAAAGCGCCGATATACTGCTTAAGGAAGGCGGAGAACTGGTTTATTCCACCTGCACTTACGGACAGTCGGAGGATGAGGACCAGATCCTTGATTTCATGAGCAAGCATCCTGAATACGAAGTTATACCTCATCCTAAGATAGAAGGTGTAACTCATGCATCAGACCATTCAAAGTTACCCGGAAGCATGAGGATATGGCCTCACATATGTGATGGCGACGGACATTTCTGCGTTCATCTTAAAAAGAATGGAACAGCAGAGAATGAGGCAAGGCTGAATGAGTTTACGACCAAGCCCGGAAAGCTTGTCCGCGAGAAGGAGGCCATCTTAAGATTTATGTCAGGCATTTTAAATGATGAGTCATATAAGTCTTTCTGTCACAAGGTGAATGATTCGCTTCTTATAAAGGGAACACACGCTTCAATCCCGTCAGTTGATGAGAGAAGTATCAAAGGACTTAAGACAGTAAAGAACGGACTTTATATAGGCGAGCTTAAGCCGTCGGGTAAAGAACTTAATCTTGTGCCGTCACACTCGCTTGCACTTACGCTTAAAAAGGATATGTTAAAAAGCGGTGCCTGCATAGATTACAGTTTTGATGATCCGTCGGTAAGAAGGTACCTTAAAGGTGAGACGCTTACGGCGGACCCCGGCGCTAAAGGCCCGGTAGTAATTATGGTTGAAGGATTCCCGTTAGGCTTCGGAAAAAGAAGTGCGGACGGTATGATAAAAAATCTGTATCCCAAGGCATGGAGGCTGTTATGAGGATTGTTATAGCAACAGGTAACAAAGACAAGGTAAGAGAGATGAACGAGCTTTTGCAGGGCACCGCTTTTGAAGCTGTGTCGATGAAGGAAGCGGGTATCTCCTGCGACATCGTTGAAGATGCTGATTCGTTCGAAGGAAATGCTCTTATCAAAGCAACGGAAGTTGCAAAGTATACTGATGATTATGTTCTTGCCGATGATTCCGGCCTTTGTATCGATGCTCTTGACGGAGCTCCCGGTATATATTCTTCGAGGTTTTGCGGCGAGAACTCTACTTACGAAGAGAAGTTCAAGAAGATATTCGAGATGTTAAAGGATGTTCCCGAGCAGGAGCGCACGGCTCATTTTACCTGCGCTATTGCTGTAGTTAGACCCGATAAGACGAGTTTTACCGTGCAGGAGACTTTCGAGGGGGTGCTTCACGAGACTCCGTGCGGGGAAAACGGCTTCGGTTACGATCCTATCTTCTATGTGCCTGAGTACAAGATGACATCAGCACAGATGAGTCCTGAACTTAAGAACAGCATGAGCCACCGTGGTAAGGCCCTGCGAAAAGCCGTTGAACTTATCCTTAAATCGTGCTAATATCCGTAGGCACGAAACAAATGTCCACCGTACGTGGACTGTGAAGAGGGGTTTGTGATGGCTGACGCAGTCGAATATTATCTCGTTGACAAGAAAGTGCTTCCGGAAGTTTTTATTAAGGTGATGGAAGTTAAGCAGCGCCTTAATACCGGCGAATCATCTTCGGTAAATGAGGCTGTGCGTAAGACCGGATTGTCACGAAGTGCCTATTATAAATATAAGGATTCGGTTTTGCCTTTCTTTGAAGCTACTAATGGCAAGAAGGTAACACTCCTTATAACGGTTGAGAATTTTCAGGGTATCTTATCTTCGATAATAAGCGTTATATCCGCGACGAAGGCGAGTATCCTGACAATTAATCAGAATATCCCGATCAACGGTCTTGCAGATATATCCATATCGCTTGATACTGCATCGATGTTCGGTTCGGTCGAGGATATCATGAATGACATTAACAAAATCGCAGGTGTCCGTAAGTGCACCGTATTAAGCAGAGAATAATAAGAGGTGAAAAGAATGAAGAGTGTTGCAATATTGGGTTTCGGAGTTGTAGGTTCGGGCGTTGCTGAAGTCCTTGCCATGAACGAGGACAAGATCGAGAAGCATGTAGGCTGTAAGGTCCGTGTTAAATACATTCTCGATCTTCGTGATTTTCCCGGAAGCCCTTTTGAATCTCTTGTTACACATGACGCAGATCAGGTGTTCGGTGATCCTGAAGTAAGTGTTGTAGTTGAGACCATTGGCGGTGCGAGAATCGCTTATGAATATACGAAGAGAGCTTTGTCCTTAGGTAAGAGTGTTGTTACTTCCAATAAGGAACTTGTTGCTACGCACGGTCCTGAGCTTATGGAGCTTGCTAAGGCTAACAACTGTATCTACCTTTACGAGGCAGCAGTCGGCGGAGGTATTCCGATAATCAGACCTCTCCACAGATGTCTGGCTGCTAATAAGGTAGTCCGTATCGCAGGTATCGTAAACGGTACGACGAACTACATTCTCACAAACATGAGAGATAACGGTGAGACATACGAGGATGCGTTGAAGCAGGCTCAGGCGAACGGCTATGCCGAGCAGAATCCCACAGCCGATGTTGACGGTATCGATGCTCAAAGAAAGCTTTCCATCCTGTCATCTATCGCTTTGGACGGTTCTTATGTTTCTCCTTCAGAAATCCATACTGTAGGTATCTCCGGTCTGTCACTTGATGATATCGGATTTGCAGGTAAGATCGGATGTAAGGTTAAGCTTTTGGCTGTTCTTGATAATCAGTCAGAGGGTAAGGCTTATTCATTCGTTGCACCTCACTTTGTCAGAAGCACTTCAGTTCTCTATCCTGTAGAGGGCGTATTTAATGCGGTTGTTGTTGAAGGAAATGCTCTTGGTGAGGCTATGTTCTACGGACAGGGCGCAGGTAAGCTTCCTACCGCATCTGCAGTTGTAGGAGATATCCTTGAGGCTGTTATGCCTGTTGAAGCAGTTGCTTATGCTCACAACTGGGTAGTTCCTTCAGAAGGAGAACGCGTTACTTTGCCGTATGAAGATGCTGTAGTCAAGATCGTTGTAAGATCGGCATCTGCTTCGATCGACGATATGAAGAAAGTATTTGCTTCTTATGATACAGAGGCTGTTCTTGATGATAAGGATCGGAAGGCTATCTTCGTAAGAGGAATCAGTAATAAGGATATTGATAAGCTGGTTGCATCTGTTAAGGATGCAAAGTGGATGCATCTTTACGAGTAATGTCTGACCGCCTCATTCTTATAACCAATGATGACGGGATCGATTCACCCGGAATAAAGAAACTTGCAGGCATAGCGGTATCCTATGGTGATGTTTATGTTGTTGCGCCGGATAGCGAGAGATCCGGTATGTCTCACAGTTTTACATATAAAACTGACATAAGCGCTTGGGAGTATGATATCGGAGTGCAGGGAGTAAAGGCGTTTGCGTCTGACGGCACGCCCTGTGATTGTGTCCGTATAGGAGCTTTAGGATTGCTTCCCCGTAAACCTGATGTTGTTCTTGCCGGAATCAACGCAGGTTATAACATCTCCTCTGATATTCAGTACTCAGCTACTGTAGGCTCCGTCCTCGAGGCTGCATTCCAGGGCATACATGCCATAGCCTTTTCGAAAGGTGTGGGGCAGACTGATAACGACACTGTCGTGGATGAGTACATAGACGGGATATTAAGCGGGCTTATTGACAGCAAGCTTGATTATAACCAGGCGTGGAATGTTAACTTTCCTTTGTGTACAAAAGAGGAGTGCAAAGGAATAATGAGAGATTGCAGGATATCAATGGATGCATTCTATAAGGATGTTTACGATAAAAGATTTGAGGACGGTAGGTTTTATCTTAAGATCAGGCAGGGGCGTGACTGGGAAGCGTCAGAAGGCACTGATCTTTATGCCGTGATCAATAATTACATCTCAATAGGAACGGTTACAAATATCAAATAATGTTATAATACAGATTAGGTTTCTTTTTTTGGAATAAGGGGGAGATTTCTATGCTGTATGACAAGAGTTTTGAAAGGTTCAAATTCAGTA
Source organism: Saccharofermentans sp. (assembly GCA_024691325.1). GTDB lineage: Bacteria > Bacillota > Clostridia > Saccharofermentanales > Saccharofermentanaceae > Saccharofermentans. The sequence goes on from JAILNR010000041.1 coordinate 43,900, forward strand.
CTGATCAGTATATTGACCAGGCGAAAGTATCTGAACTTCACAGAGAGTACGCCGATTTTACAAAGCAGCTTCTTATGGGTGACTATAAGAAAGTCAATACTGCTATGTACGGCTATGAGCAGAAGGGGAGCAAAGCCTCAGGAATAATCTTCGCAGTAATCTTCATATCCGCTATGGCTGCGATTATCGCGTTTGCCTTGATGAAGAACATAACGGGAGTTATTCTGTCTTTTACCGGGATTTTCCTTTTTGCCGGAATCATGTTGCTTTTGGGTAAAGCATTAATAGCTAAACAGAGTAATACTTCCAAAGAGCGTTTAAAGATGAGGCTCAGAGGCTTTATTATAACTGCTGTTTGTGTATCGATTATTGCCATTGTACTTAACAAGGATAAGTTTCAAGGCGTTCAAATGTATATTTTACTTGCTGTTATCCTGTTTGGTGCTGCAGCTTTGTGGCTTATACTCTTTGCTTTTGTTGATGTTTTTGCAAAGATGTTTTTATACAGGGAGACGGTTGATGCCAAGTGTATCGGCTATGTAAGAATTGTCGATTCTGAAGGCTCGACTAATGAAAGTATAAATGTCCGCAAACGTTTCTTCTATATCATGACATCGCCGGTGTTCGAATACACTTATAACGGCCGTCAAATTGAGGCTTTGTATGATGACCTGGTTGTGAATAATAATTCTGATGTTGCTTTGGGTACATATGAGACCATCAGAATTAATCCGAATCATCCTGAGGATATCTACTCGCCGAGGGCTACGAAGATTAATTCGGCCGCTTATGTCATATTTGGTATGTTCGCAGCAGTAGCTGCTATTGCTATTGCCATCTTAGGATTAAGTCCGAATGCCAATGTTACTTACGAAGGTCCTGCCGTGTCGGATTCAGGTCTTATTGTAGTGGGTGATGAAGAGATCGAAGAATCTTATGCGTCTGATATTAACGGTCAGGATTGGTATATCGAGACCTTGGTGATAGACACCGCAGAAACCGAAGGTGATTATCTTATTCTCCGCTTCGATGATCCGGGTATGAGAGCCTTAAGAATTCCGGCCGATTCCGGTTATGCCGCAGGTGACAGTATTATCGTTCTTTATACTATTGATGATGAATGGCTCGATGAGGGCGTTCAGTACAAAGATTCATTCATTTTCATAAATCCTGGAGAGTATGAGTATCAGGGAAATCACGGGGCTTATGAAGGTTGACAGGATAAAGTCCATTTTCCAGATCTTTGTCATTTGGCAAATAGCTTTATGCTTTGTAATAGGCGCAGTGATTTCTATAACGCCTGTGTTTCTTCCTGAGTATGATGAATTGATGGTTCAGAAGAGTCTATTCCGTGACAGCGGGATGATAGGACCTATCGATCATGGCTCAGCTGTAAGAAGTGAAAGCTTTGCTCTTGATAAGGGCAATTATATTCTTAATGTAAATTATTCGTGTACTTCTGAGAATAACTATATCTCGGTCGTTTCAGATACACTTGATAATGAAGGTTATCTTAACGAACGGTGGCAGAATACTGTAGTATCAGATCATTCTATTACAATTGGTTTTACGCTTGATTCCTATGTTGATGATTTGAGTGTTGCAGTTATTAATAATGATGATTATGAGTTCTTTATTACTGATATTAATGTAATGTCTAACACGGAGGTGTCATCTGCTCCGCCGACAATTCTGGCGAGATTCTTATCAACTCTTTTATTGACCGGTGTATTCTTCGGATTGTTCGACCTCTTAATATACAAGTGTATTAATGACCGGAAGGTTCTGAAGATATACGGGCTGCTTTTTGTTATTTCCATGGTCTTGATTTTACCTTTGTTAAGACCCGGATTATATAACGGTAATGATCTGGCATTCCATGTAATGAGAATATACGGTATCAGAGACGGATTATTGAACGGGCATTTCCCCGTTAAGCTTCAGAGCCAGTGGTACGGTGGATATGGTTATCCTGTCGGCGCATTTTACGGAGACTTCCTCCTTTATATTCCAGCTCTGATGAGTATTATAGGAATACCTGTTACTTTCGCATATAAATTTACTTTGTTCTTTGTACAGCTGCTAACTGTTTTTACTTCGCACGATTGCTTCAAGGGAATTATTTATTTCATTTCATCAGGTAATAAGATAAAGGAATCTTCATACAGATTGGAATGTTTCTCGATTTGCGGTGCGGCAGCTTATGCAGGTATGTTCTTCAGGTGTATCACGCTTTACGAGGCGACTATCGGTGAACTGTTAGCTGCGGCTTTTCTTCCTTTTATAGCTTTTGCTTTTGTTCTTTTGATCAAGGGAAGACGCATTCAATCTATTATGATGTTTGTGATAGGTTTTACGGGCCTTATTAATACGCATATCCTTACTACTGCGATGGTAGTAGTTTTTCTTGTTATTTTCAGTCTGGTCTTTTGTAAATACATATTTAATAAATACAATTTGTGTACTTTGCTGATTGCTGCTTTAGCCGTGATTGTAACTAATCTGCACTTTATCGTTCCGTTCGTTGATATGTCTATGGATGACATAGATATCATGTCGTCCGGACATAGTGCTGAACTCATACAGGATAAAGGTGCTGACACGATTGGTTTCTTTACCGATGATATCTATAATGTGACAATCAGGGTAATATTGTTGCTTGTAACTGTGTTCGTCGTGGTCCAGATAGTCCGTCTTCTCAAGCATGACAGGACAGTATCCCTTAATAAATTTTATCCTTTGATATCGTTAATGATGATTACGCTTTTAAGTCTCATTATGTGTACTTACTCTTTCCCTTGGGACCTTCTGGCACAGATACCGGTTGCAGGAAAGTATGTTGGTGTGCTGCAGTTTCCGATGCGTTTCCTTCAAATCGCAGATTTGCTGTCAGTACTTATGATGATTGAGTACTTCAGAGTTCGTGATGAAGGTATAGTTATTAAGAAACTTTCAACCAGGAATCTTGTTATCGGACTTCTTCTGTTCTTCGTAATTGGAGGTACAGTTTTCAGTTTCAGACAATATAGACCTGTGGATAGGGTTTCATATGATGCTGAAGTCAATATTCATTCGGATTGGATCAGCGGTGATGAGTATCTTCTGACCGGAACGAACCCGCACGATCTTCCTTCTCTTGAGGCATGTTTAGCCCGGGCTCCTGAAGTTGTGGTAAGTGATGTTAACAGGGCCGGAGATTCGATCTTTGTCTATTACAGTTCCAATGAGAACTGCGAAGTGGAATTCCCACTGTTTAATTACAGGCATTACAGGGCATATCTCATGACTTATGACGGAAAGACTTCACTTGATATTTTAAACGGAAATAACAATAGGATCAGTCTTATACTTCCTCCCACTGATGATGGAGCTGTGAATGTCAGGTTTGTGACTCCCTGGTATTGGCATTGTTCATACATAGTGAGCTTGGCCGGTGCAGTATTAATAATATATAAATATATTAAAAACAAAGCGCGTTCTTAATTGACGCGTTTTTGTTTTTTTTATATCTTAAATACGGGGGTGTTATGTTAGAGTTTTATAATCTTTCATTTGCATTTTCTGTATCTGCATTTATAATCTGTCTTTCCAATCTCTTCTTTATTAGAGTACAGGGGAGAATGGGCAAACTTCAGAATAAGTTGTTTATGCTCCTCCTGATTATTGTTGCACTTAACAGTATATGTACCTCTGTTACCGCATACTATAATCCCGTTAAAGACTATTCGGACAGCGCCATGAGTATATCCGAGATATCGAGATATATTTATTTCCTTATACACACCGGCCTTGCCCCGTTATTCTATTTCTATGTTTCTTATGTATGCGGCATGGTCTTCAACAAGTTCGATGCCAGGAAAGTCTTTAATTACTTTGTTTTTGGTATTACCGAGGCACTTGCTCTGACGAATCCGATTACTCATTGGGTTTATTATGCTAATGAGAATAGAGAGTTTGTCAGAAGCTGGGGAGAGGTAATCATCTATTTGGCAGCGGCTTACTACTTCACTATGGCTCTTGCACATTTGACAACTACGTGGCGGGTATTAAACCAAAAGCGCAGAGTCGGTATTCTCACTTTTGCATCCATTACTATACTTGGAATTCTTATACAACTGTTTATTAAAGATCTTAAAGTTGAGTTGCTTGCTGAAGCGATTGGCCTGACCGGTGTAATGATGGTAGTAGAGAATGAGGATGACAGATTAGACCAGCTCACGGGACTTTACAACAGACAGGCATTTATTACCGATTGTCAGGGGTACCTTATCAACAAGGTCTCATTCCATGCCATGTGTATCCGTGTAATGACTCCCGAGATCATATCGAGAAACAGCGGTGCTGACATCCGTGAGATCATAGAGAAGCAGGTGTCTCAGTACCTCGAGTCTTTGCAGAAACGCTACAACATCTACAGAATCGGACGACGCACATTCGTAATCACCTGGTTTGACAGAACCAGCGAGGAAGTTTACAGGATTGCGGAGAATATAATAAGCAGATTTGAGAGACCGTGGAAAGCATCCGATACAATGGTGCTCCTTTCGTCATCTATTGTTATTGCAAAGATACCTGAGCAGATCGACCGCGTTAATGATGCGATGTATATGTTTGATAACAGCAATTCCGCAAAAACTGATAAAAAGATTCTTGCCGGAGAAGATATTAATACCATACTGCGTAATTCCGCGGTAGAGAAAGCGATTTCGAGAGGCCTTGCTGAAGGAAAGTTTGAAGTTTATTATCAGGCAACGGTCAGGGGAGATGCAAAGACCATTCATGGTGCAGAAGCCCTTGTAAGACTTCATGATGATGAGATGGGAATGCTTTTCCCTGATGAGTTTATTCCGGTTGCCGAGCACAACGGACTTATTGATGCAATTGATGATTATGTTCTTATGGAAGTTTGCAAACTTATCAAGGAAGAGAATCTTGCATCACGTTCTATTGACTGCATTAATGTTAATCTGTCTGTCCTGCAGCTTATGAAGAGCGGTTTTGTCGAGCATATAAACGGCATCGTTGAGCATGTTGGTATAGATAAGAGCATGATCAACTTCGAGGTTACGGAGTCAGTTTCAGCTGAGAGTTACGAGCTTCTAAGTAACAGGATAAATGATCTTAAACATGAAGGTTTCCTGTTCTCTATGGACGATTATGGTACAGGTTACTCCAATATGAAGGCATTAGCCTCTATGAATCTTGACTGCATAAAGATTGATAAGAGTATTTTATGGGAGGCTCAGAAGAGCGAACTTGGACAGATCATACTCGAGAACAGCATTAGAATGATCCGTCAGATCAAAAATGAAATCCTTGTGGAGGGCGTCGAGACCTTGTCGCAGGTTGAGCTTCTTAAGAAACTCGATGTGGATTATATGCAAGGTTTTTACTTCTCTAAGCCCGTCCCCAAGGAAACATTTCTTGAGATCGTGAATAAATATCAAAAAGGATGATCAAATCATCATCTGATAGATCTTGGTGCAGTCCTCTTCGTTAAGAGTTACGAATCCGCTTATCGATCCCTGCCTTCCGTCACCGTGGCAAAGCACATCAACTAGCTTCGGTATATCTTCCTGCTTTGCACCAAGTTCCTCGAAATTCTTCGGCATACCGATAGAGCAAAGGAAACTCTGAAATGCGTTGATTCCTTCAAGTGCAGTTACTTCAGGATGTTCGAAGTCCATCTGGCATCCCCAGACCCTTACTGCAACCTGCGCAAATCTCATCACATTATGATTCATAACATATTTGAAGACAGCCGGCATTGTGACAGCCAAACCAGCCCCGTGAGCACAATCATAAAGTGCAGACAGTTCGTGCTCGATAACGTGACTGTTCCAGTCCTGGCTTCTTCCAACTCCGCAGGTGTTATTGTGAGCGACCATTCCTGCCCACATAATGTTTGCTCTTGCCTCATAATTATCAGGATCTGCGATTACTCTCGGGGTCTCGTGCTTCATCGTAAGAAGTAAAGCCTCGATAAGTCTGTCAGTTACTTCAACATCTTTAGTGTTAGTAAGATATCTTTCGTAAAGGTGCGCCATAATATCGGTTGCACCCGAGGCTGTCTGGAAAGGAGGGAGAGTCTGGGTAAGCTCGGGGTTAAGGATGCTGAACTTAGGTCTTATAAGATCGCTTCCGGCTCCTCTTTTAAACATACCTTCTTCTTTTGTGATTACAGAGTCAGGACTTCCTTCACTGCCTGCAGCGGCGATTGTCAGCACCGTTCCTACGGGCAAAGCTTTCTCGACAGGCTTTCCCTGATAAAAATCCCAAAAGTCGCCGTCATAAGGAATTCCCATCGCGATTGCTTTGGATGAGTCGATAACACTTCCTCCTCCAACAGCAATAATGAAGTCTATACCTTCTTTTCTTCCTATTTCAATTCCCTCATAAACGAGTCCGCTTCTGGGATTGGGTTTAACACCGCCAAGTTCGATAAAGGGTAATCCCTCCTTGTCCAAAGATGCTTTAACTCTGTCCAAAAGACCGGATCTTACGACACTTCCACCACCGTAATGGATAAGGACTTTGCTTCCGCCAAAACGTTTTACGTATTTACCGGCGTCTGATTCTGTTCCTTTACCGAAAGCAAAAAGTGTAGGGGAGTAAAAGGTGAAGTTTTCCATGATAGCCTCCTGTTGACTGATAAATATTATTCGGGTCTTCCCGCAGGACGACCTGTTAATCCGACGGCACGTACAACCAAAGGTGAGACGACAACTGACAGCAGGTACCCAAGTAAGATCGAGGGCAGTAAAGATATCAGCCATTGACTAAGAAACATAGGTGCAAAAGGCGGTACTTTGTCCGCCGGTATGTGTGAACGGGCCTGGACTATATTTATCAGGCATAAGATAAAACTGCATCCGACTGCATTAATAACAGCAAAGGGAATGCTGTTTAAAAGCGTGAATTTGATGCCCGGGGGATTTGCACCTGCCTTTGAAGCAAGCGTGCGTCCCATTTTTCCTAAAGGAATCAAAAGCGTGATAATGACACAAATAATAATCGATTCTATTATGCCTGAAATGTACATAATAAGTGCGGGAGGCATAGATGACAGTTTGATCTCATCAGCTGTTGCCCTGACTATAAAAGTCATTATTATGCCCATACAGGATGAGATGATTAAAGCCATAATTATGCTGACCAGTTTTTCTTTCTTAGCCATATAGATCTCCTTAGATTTCCTCGCTTAATGTCTCGTTAGTCCTTGAAGCTCCGATTGAGCCGATTATTATAACAACTATTCCTGCGATCAAAGAGAGGAATACCATGAAGGTCAGCATATTAACCTTTGTGCCGATGATATCTACTAATACCTGCGTAACGTGGTCCTCGCCTTTTGCCTTTTCCTTAACATAGGAAACAGTGATGAAGAAAAAACCCCACATCAAAAGATTAAGCGATTCTGCTACTGTCATTGCTATTCCCAGGGCTCTGACGGGACGGTATTTGTTAATGTGAATGAGCATCAAAACAACAATTATCGCGATAAGTACTAAAGAACAAACAACGATAATGATGTCATTTATCCTTGAAGCCTCTTCGAAATCACTGAATACTTCAAGCTGACCGCCTTTTTCTGCATCATCTACCAGTTCATCAAGTGAAGTCTGGAATTCATCTATATACTCTTCCTTTAACTCTTTGATCTGACTTGAAGACAGGTTCATATCTCCGAATATTACATCTTCGTACTCATCAAGAAATTCGTAATATCTGTCCTCGTCGATCTTGGTATCGCCTTCAATCATACCATCAACCACATCATCAATTATGAGATCGATAAAGTCATCTCTCATCTGTTCGGAGGTACCGGGATCGAATCCTTCAAATCTGAATGTATCTTCAAACTCTGAATCTATTTCTTCCCTTATAAGATCGATGGTTTTTTCATCCTTGATCAAATCTTTCCAAAAGTGATTATTAAGGAACGATGCTTTAAGAAGAAGACAATTAGTAAGGATAAGAATAGCGAATGATGCGATTATCGCGAATATGACTCTTAATACCGTAGCCGTAGTGGATTCTGTTCTGGTGTCCATTTTATCTCTCCCTGTTAATGACGTTCCTTTTGATTATACATTAACAGGATATAGTTGACACTTGAAATACTTCGCGATACGATGTATATCATGACATATAGTATAGGGGAGGAGGAATAATAGTGGATATACAATTGAAACGCGGACTTCTGGATGTTTGTGTTTTGGCAGCTATTAAAAATGATGATTCTTACGGCTATAAGATCATTAAGGATATGAAGCCATACATTGAATTATCCGAATCAACTCTTTATACGATACTTAAGCGTTTGGAATCCTCCCAGATGCTTACAGTCAGGATGTTTGAATACCAGGGCAGATTAAGGAAGTACTACCATATAACAAAGCAGGGATTAAAAAGATTGGATGAATTCAATGATGATTGGAAGGAAATGCTTGCGATCCATCGGTTCATAACCAGAGAGGAAGGTTCTAATGAATAAGGAAGAGTTTTTGGGGCAGCTGCGAAGTAAGTTAGCAGGCTTGCCTGAGCAGGAGCTTGATGAACGTATTACTTTCTATGAGGAAATGATCGACGATCGTATTGAAGACGGTGCTTCGGAGCAGGAAGCTGTCGAACAGATAGGAAGTCCCGATGAGATAGTTGACAGAATCATGTCCGAGATTCCGTTATCAAAGCTTGTTAAAAACAGAGTTAAGCCTGAAAAGAAGCATTCCACATTGTGGATAGTGCTTATCATTTTGGGTTTCCCGATTTGGTTTCCTCTGGTCATTACCGTTTTTAGTCTCGTTCTTTCTTTGTTTATAACTTTGTGGAGTCTTATTATTACGGTTTATGCGTTGGCATTATCATTTTCGATAGTAGCGGTTGCTATGTTTATAGTAGCGATTATCCTGTTAATTACAGGCCGCTTCGGACCGGGAATCTTAAGTACAGGCGTCAGTTTAATAATAGCAGCTATAGCAATTCTTACTGTACTTTTTTCAATATTGACTACTAAGGGTGGTGTATTTGTAACCAAAAAGATCGTACTTGGTATCAAGTCTTTGTTTGTTGGTAAGGGGGATGCATACGATGAGAAGATCGGTTAAATGGCTGATAGCAGCAGGAGTATTATTGGTCTTAGGTGTCGCAATATCATGTATAGGGCTGTCTATGACCGGGATAAAAGGACTAACCGGGTTAAACAATAAATATGAGACCAGGACTTATGATATTGAAGAGGATTTTTCAAGTATAAACATTACTGCCACAACTGATGATATTACATTGCAGTTAACCGGTGAGGATCATTGCCGTGTTGAGTGCCGGATTCCTGAAGGGGTGTCATCAGTCGTTGAAGTACAGGAAGGTACATTAGTGATCAATACTGAAGACGATAATAATGATTTTTTAAATTTCAATTCTATAGGCATTGGAAATGCTATGCCGGAAATAACTGTATATTTACCGCAGGAACAGTATAGTGACCTGTCCATTTCTACTATCACTGGGGATATTATACTTGATGGTATTGTTGCTCAGGATTCAATTAGTATTACGTGTGTTACCGGCGATGTTACTTTCGATGAGTGTGATGCCTCTTACATAAATGTTGATGTAACTACGGGTGATATTGAAGGCACATTGCTGTCGGGAAAGAATTTTGAAGCAACTGTTATAACAGGTGATGTTGATGTTCCGCAGTCCGAAGGGGACGAAGACTGCGTCCTTCATTCAATAACAGGAGATATAACTATCGATATCGTGTAAAATGTAGTCAGCGTGGAGGAACAATAATTTGTTAACTCTGTTTTATGGCAGTTTGTTTGTATTATCACTGATACTGTCAGCCGGGTATATTTATATCTGGCACAAGCATTTTGACGTGAATTTTACTATGATCTTCACGTTGGTACCTATATCGTGCTTAGGATATATACTGTACTCTCTTTCAATGACACTCGAGGGAATTCTGATCTGTCAGAAGATTATCTATATAGGCGGTTTGTTTTTACAGTATTTCATTCTGCTTGGTATCCTTAACTTAAGCAGGATTAATATTCCCAAGTGGATACGTACTGCTGCTTTTGTAATTTCGGTTCTGACTTACGGTTCTGTATTAAGCATCGGTTATAGTGGAATATTCTACAAAGAAGCCACGCTTGACTTGTCTTCGGGTATTCCTGTATTGATCAAGAAATACGGACCGTTTCACGATATCTATTATGTTGTGCTGTCACTTTTTTTTGTTGCCGGTATCGTATCAATCATATACGCATGGCTTAATAAAAAAGAAGCATCCAGAAGAATCCTTATGATGCTTTTTATTCCGGATGTAATCTGTATATTAAGTTACTTTGTAGGCAGAATGATAATTGATCATTATGACCTGATGCCATTGGGTTACGTAATCGCTCAGATCATCTACCTTCTTATAGCATTCAGAGTCAATTTGTATGATATTGGTGATACGGTCATCGATTCTATGGTACATGAGAGTCAGATCGGATATATAACATTTGACTTCAGATACAGATATCTTGGAAGTAATGAACTTGCACGTTCTTTGGTTCCTGAACTTAATAATGTTTCTGTAGATGAGATATTCGGTTATAAGAAGTCCGAAAGAAGAGTAAGACACTATCTTGAGTCATTCAGATTGAATCAGAATGATGACACATTCTCTTTGACATTTAAAGAAGAGAATGATGTTAAGTATTATACCGTCAATGTAAGTTATCTTTATGATGGCGGTGTAAAACGCGGCTATATAGTTACTTTCAGAGATGATACGGAGAACAAGAAATACATCAAGCTTCTTGACGGGTATAATGAGGATCTTCAGCGTGAAGTTAATGAGAAGACGCTTCATATTGTTAAGATGCATGATAATCTTATCATGAGTCTTGCAATGATGGTTGAAAGCCGTGACAATTCTACCGGCGGGCACATAAAGAGGACATCAGAAGGGGTTAGGATACTTATCGAACAGATAAAGAAGGAAGGCAAACTTAATCTGTCGGATGAATTCTGCAAAGCTGTTATCAAAGCGGCCCCGATGCACGATCTCGGTAAGATTGCTGTTGATGATGCGGTTTTGAGAAAGCCGGGCCGGTTCACAGACGAAGAATATGCAAAGATGAAACTTCATGCCCAGGAGGGAGCAAGAGTAATTCACGAGATACTAAAGGACACTGACGACGAATTCTTTAAAGTTATCGCGGAAAACGTTGCACACTATCACCATGAAAGAGTAGACGGATCCGGATATCCCAAAGGTCTTAAGGGGGATGAGATACCTCTTGAAGCAAGAATCATGGCAATTGCTGATGTATATGATGCACTTGTAAGTAAAAGAGTTTACAAAGAGGCATTCGATTTTGAAAAAGCAAACAGTATAATAATGGAAGGAATGGGTACACAGTTCGACCCGGATCTTAAATCGGCATACGAGAATGCAAGACCTGCTCTCGAAGCCTATTACAGGGGTGAGTAGTATAAAAGAGTATTTTGACTACAAAAGCTTAAAAAGCAAATCAAAGGCTGCCGGTTTTTTCATCGGATTGGTGGTGTTCTTATTCGTGATGATGATAATTCTTCTTGTGGCTTGTATTGATAATCCTGTCACAGTTGTTACTTGTACAATATTGATGTGCATTATTGCTATTGAAGCTGCTTTTTTCTTTGTTATTAAAATGGTGCTTAACAGAATGCCTAAGTATGGTCAGATAATAAATGAGGATCATGACGGCAAGGTTTCTTTGATCCGTATGAGTGAAATGACGGGGTATCCTGTCAATACCGTTGTAAGTGATATAAACAGGGCAATTAAGCACAATGTTATTAAGAATGCTGTGATTCAAGGTGATTATCTCATTCTTGATCCTGATTCTACTGATTCAGGTTATATCGATGTTATCTGTCCTACATGTGGTGCGTCTAACCGCTTAAGACGTGACAGTGCTGACAAATGCACGCACTGTGGTTCTTATTTAAGGAGAAGATAAGTTATGTACCTGGATAGAAGTAAGACTGCCAAAAAACTGGTAATCGGGATTATTGCAACAGTTTTGGGATTTATAATGTTCTTTTTGAATTTTCTTATTATCATGGCTTTTATTGTTGAGGATGATACTGAATACATCGGCTTATTTGTCTTTTTTACGATAGTCGGAATAGCCGTTATCATCTTAGGTATCAATAACCTTGTTTTCTACGGAACGGTTAATCATCTTAACAGGTTATTCTTACATGATTCTGACGGTTATATAAGAATGGATGATATTGTTAAGAATAAAAGTCTTCTCTTTAAGATGCGTGTCCAGAAGGCGATAGATAAGAATTATTTCACCTCGCTTACATATGATGCAAAAAACCGCGTATTCAATCTGTCAGATCGAGTACGCGGTGCTGAAGATTATACGAACCGGTTTATCGGTAAGAACTGTCCTAATTGCGGAGCTCCCTTGAAGATCCGTAAGGGAACTGCTGCTGTCTGTGACCAGTGTGGAAGCCGGGTTGGCAGTTGATCATTCTTCCATAAGGAGTTCAACCGGTTCGGTCTTTCTTACTGATAAGGAACATATCAATGATGTAACCATTGCTGTAACGATTATTCCTATCAGGGTTACTGCCATCCATTTGGGGTGAAGAGTGTAGTTAATTCCTCTCATTCCAAACAGTATAAACGATGCGTTGATCAGATAATTCGATGCAGGTAAGGACAGGATGGTACCAAGTATTACACCGAGTGTGATAGTTGGTATGTTCATTATCATTATCTGCAGCATAAGCTGTCCCGATGTAAATCCTAACGCCTTATTGATACCGTAATTCTTGTATTCCCTGATCATCTTGGATCTGATAAGCAGCATTTCAACAAAGATGACAACCAGGATAGTAACGGCTACTATGACTATGCATATTATCTTCATGCTGTTGGAAACCGTAGAGATGATTTCCTGAATCTGCTTACCGGTATCCTCCACCGTTGAAGATGTGATGGGGGAAAGGTCCCGGGATAAAGATTCGTAGTCTTCACCTTCTGCAGCATAGACATAAAGAGCAACAGTATCTATGGCACCTGCTAAGCGTTGTGCTCCTTCGTCAGTAAGGCTGCCCTTGCGTCCAAGATGGTTAATCTTCTGGTCAAAGCCTGTTACCACATAATCGAGTCTTGTATCACCATACTCAAGATATACTATATCTCCTAATGAGACTCCTAATTCGTCTCCTACTATTTGAGTCAGCATTATCTCATTGTCGGCCTCGGGTAATCGGCCTTCGACAATCATATCATGTTCAAGTAAGTTCAGATCATCATAGACATCGACATCTAGGTTTATAGTGTTATCTCCAAAAGAAACATCGGGTGCCAGGGTGTAATACATGATTACTTTATCAACTGAATCTAATGCTCTTACTTCATCGATGATACCCCTTGAATCCTTTATTGTTACGGTGCCTGCTTCGATTCCTGCAACAGTAAGCGTGGCATCCGTATCATAAGCAAAGTTCTCAAGCAGAGTGAAACCTACATTTGTAGATACAGCAAGTATTATTGTTATGATAACAAGAATAATATTGCGTCCCTTGTCTCCAAGTATATCCTTGAGCGACAACTGCAGGGAAAGGGGCAGATTCGTTTTGGTAAAGGGAAGATGATTCTTTTTAAAGTTATGGTTGGTTACGCCGCCTCTTAAGCACTCCAGGACTGTGATCTTCTTGTATTTTAATGAGGTGAGCAAGCTTGTGAGAGCGATTATCAAAGTGATTGATATTATGGTAAGCACCCCGATTATGATATTCGAAGGCTGGTTCCAGGAGAGTCCCATAACAATACTGATAACGTCACCGATAGAATCCTTGCCCAAGATAGCCAAAGTAACACCAATAGTGGAAGCGATAACCGCTGTTATTGAATTTTCGAGCATGGAGGCAAGAATAAGCTGCTTAGTGGTGTAGCCTGAAGCCTCGAGAATACCCGTATTCTTCATGTTCTTCTCGATGAAGTTCCTGATGCTGAAGTTGATTACGATTACGGCAATGAAGAGGATCAATACTGCAAAGAGCATTATGACTGCCATAACGATCTGCGGCATAAAGGAGCCGCCGCCCTTCATGTCAGGCCAGTTAACTTCAAGAATCGGCATCGATAATCTTGCAGGATCGCTTCCTGCCCATTCATTATATCTGTTCCATATCTCGTCACGGTTTTCTTTAATAGTGCCGGGATCATTGAATCTGATCTTAAGGCTGCAACCCGGAGCGATGGCATTAGGATTATCATTTTTAATGGTTTGAAGTGCAGCATCGCTCATATAGACGTTATACACACTTATATTAATGCTTGAAGCAAAGATAGCATCCTCGATGTATCCTGCTACATTATAGCTGTATTCGTTATCACCGATCCTGAACTGCCACGTGCATCCTACAGGGAATGAACTCTTAAGATAATAGGGGATAAGGATGTCATTATCGCTTAGTGCGGAAGTGTCGCAATCCAAAGTGTTGATGGTTCTTTGTTCCTCAAAAGAACCCAGTATAAACTCGAAGTTCGACCACTCAGTGCTGTCCGATATCTTATAGTCGATGAAGGCTACATCGGCTTCGCTTCTGTCGTATTCGGAAATGTTTTGGTTCTCGAGGATAATGCTCTGCACGTCATCTGCATATTCTGAAGGGACCTGGTAGTAGATGTGAGCTCCGTTATAATTATCGAATGCCGTGTCCATTACCTTGCTTATGCCGCTAAGTACAGATGCACCTGTGTAGAGCATGAAAGAGGCGAGTATGCCTAATACGGCAAGAGTGAGGATGTCACCCTTTTTCTTCTTTATGTTGTTGATTATTATAAACAAAAGCGAATACATAATTACCATCCCATCTTATTAAGGAAATCCTTGAGTTGTGCGTGCCTGTCCTTAGCAGGTGTGGAAGAAAGATCAATCTCCGATTTAACGATACCATCAGCTAAGTAGATGACTCTGCTTCCGCGTTCGGCTGCCTTTATCGAGTGAGTTACCATAACTATGCTTTGTCCCTCGTTGTTAAGCTCCGTCAGAATATCGAGAACATTCTCAGTATTCTGCGAGTTTAAAGCACCGGTAGGCTCATCTGCGAAAAGGATCTCGGGCCTGTTGATAACACCTCTTACTACGGCAACTCTTTGCTGCTGGCCTCCGGATAACTGCGAAGGGAATTTCTTCATGTCGCGGTCTTCAATCTCAACCTTATGAAGAAGATCCATAGCTCTTTTTGCAAGTGTTTTTCTGTCGCGTGTTACAAGAAGACCGCTGACCATGACATTATCAAGAGCGCTCATAGTGTCATTAAGATAGTTTTGCTGGAAAACAAACCCGCAGTGATTGCGTCTGAATACAGCAAGCTTATCGTTGCTGTATGAAGAGATGTCCTCGCTGCCGTAAGTTATTTTTCCGAGCGTGGGTCTGTCCATTCCTGATAAAGAGTAAAGAAGAGTGCTTTTACCTGATCCTGAATTACCCATTATTACAGTGAAGTCACCCTCATAGATCTTAAGGTTGAGATTCTTGATGACATGCTGCTGGACACTCTCGTTAGAGTATGTCTTGCAAAGATTCTTAGCTTCCAATAATACTTTCTTTTCCATTTTTTATACCTATTCCTTATCTGATGTTGAGGACGCTGTTCTTGCCGTTTAACTCAATAATGTTTGCAGCGGATGCCGATTCTGTTCTTGAGTTGTTCAGCCTGTTGTTCTTGCCCTCTGTGACT
Organism: Saccharofermentans sp.; assembly: GCA_024691325.1. Lineage (GTDB taxonomy): Bacteria > Bacillota > Clostridia > Saccharofermentanales > Saccharofermentanaceae > Saccharofermentans. The sequence goes on from JAILNR010000041.1 coordinate 59,656, forward strand.
GTTCTGAATGTGAATCCTTCGGGAAGGGAGAGATCTGCAACGCTGTCTGAGAGGTTGATATCAAGTTTTCCGCTGATGTTTACGGCCTTGATCTTAACCGAACCTTTGGCGTCGATCTCGAGATTATCAAAGTCCAGGTCCTTGATGATCAAGCTTGTGTCAGCAATCGCTATCTCTATGTGCTTTGTATCGGAAGGGACACCGATGATGATATCTTCATCAGTGTTAATATCGATATCGCAGTTGTACTTGTCAGAATCTATCCTTGATTCTACCGGTGCTGTGATAGCGCCGTTGTCTGTTCCGAATAATGTTACTTTTCCTGTTCCTTTTACGTGAATGTCAAAATCCTTCATTTGAGTTCCCTCCTTTTGCTTTTATGATTGCAGTATAGCAATACAAAACAGAGGGTTCTTAACCTCAAACCTACCAATTTCTTAACTGTTTCTTAATTGGAAATCAGGATACGCGGCGTATATATATATCGGCGGTAAACCCGTTGTTGCTTGAGAAGACTATATCTCCGTCCATGTTCTCCATAAAGTATTTTGCAAGGTAAAGGCCAAGACCGCTTCCCGGTTTGTCTGAGCTTCCGTTTCCTCTGTAGAATTTTTGTGTAAGAAGTGACAGTTCCTCCTGATCGACACCGGGACCTTTGTCACTTATGGTAATTACTATGCCGTTATCAACGCTTTTATAAGATATATCAATGGGTGTTCCAGCATACTTTACCGAATTGCCAACGACATTATCTATTACCTGTTCAAGTCTTAACGGGTCGTAATACAGAAGGCATCCGGGGATATCATTTAAGACATTGATCTCACCTAAGTCCTTAACATTTTCGATCATGGTGTTGATGAGAAGTGAAGACTCTTCTTTGGGGTTAACCTTGAGCTCGGTTACTTCCTCAAGGGAAGCATTCATCATGTTGGATATAAGACTGTCTATGGTCGCGGCTTTGCTCTTGATTATGGAGGTCTTGCCGAGTACATCCTTGTCTTTGCTCTTTACTTCGATTACTTCGCATGTCGCGTTGATAGTGGAGAGGGGCGTTCTTATGTCATGCGACAGCTCAGCCATCATCTCCTGCTTTGCTTTCTGCGCCCGTGCTTCGCTCTCACGGGCCTTTTTAAGTTCTTCTCTCATAATGTCAAAACTCTCGGTAAAAGCTCCGAAATAAGATGACTTATGAACTGCAAGAGGATAATCAAGGTTACCCTTTGCTATCTGTCCCGCGAAAGTCTGGAGTTTGTTGAAAGGGCGGATATAGTTTCTGTAAACAAGGATGATTATGACAAGTCCCAAAAGGGCTGCGGCTGCCAATGCAATGAGAGTAAATCTGAAATAAGTCCGTGAACAATCTTCTATCAGATTCCCGGTGTCACACCAGATGATTTTGCCTATTATCTGTCCGTCCTTTGTTATATCGAGAATGACAGCTCCCTGCCTTATAAATGCTATTTGCTTTTGCTGATAATCATCATCCGTTAGATAAATGACCGTAGCATCTTCCGGCGGCTCCGAGCCTTCGGATACGGCTTTTGCTTCATTATAGTAACGTGTCATATCGCCCCTGTTAAAATCGTTGCCGGGACGCATTGCAAAAAGAACTGCGAATAATGCAGTGAACAACACAATATAAATGATCAACAGATTGCGGAACTTCATCAGATTTCCATCATATAACCGGTTCCCCAGATCGTCTTAATAATCTGCGGGTTGTTGGGATCTTCCTCGATCTTTTCTCTTAATCTTCTTATATGAACATTAAGGGTGCCGTCGCTGTAGAAAGAATCTCCCCAGACGGCTTCAAATATCTGATCTTTGGTAACTATTGAGTTTCTGTTGTCATAAAGATATTGGGCAAGAGCAAACTCTCTGGCCTTAAGTGCGATCTTACGGCCGTTGATGATGAAACTCATAGTATCCTTATCAAGCGGAGAGTTAGTCCCGGAATCATTATCCTTCGTCTCTAAAGAAGTGTTGGCAGTCCTTTTAAGGATTACATTTACCTTGGCAAGAAGAACGCTTAATGAATAAGGCTTCTTAATATAATCGTCGCCGCCGATATTCAGGGCGATGAGAACATCGTCGTCACTTTGTCTTGCACTTATAAAGAGTATGGGAGTGTCATAATTCGCTCTTATTGTTTTACAAAGCTCGAATCCGCTTTTATCCTTGAGATTAACATCCAAAAGGATAACGTCGCATGTGTTTTCCTTAAAGAATTCAAGAGCCGAATCCATATCATTGGCAACAAAACAAGTCACTCCGAACATCTCGAAGTACTCGGCTGTCATCTTTGTAAGTTCTACTTCATCATCAATTATCAGACTCTTGTAATGCATGTATTAATTTTAACATAATGCTATTCGTTTATTCTTTTCATGATGTCTTCAATTACTGATCTGTAATCTCTGTGCTTAATATCAGGGAATGCTCTTAAGATACGGCCCGCTCCGAAGTGTCTGTGTTCGGTGATAGAAGCTTTTAATGATTCGTAGCGTTCCATAAGGTCTTCTTCGAGTTCCGCTTTTCCAAGCTTTGCCTGAACTGCCGATTCCTGAGCCTTTTGAACTGCCTTGAGGGATTTGTTTCCTATCCTGTCGCTCATCCTGTTGCTCATCGTCTTAAGGGAAGCCGATATCCTGTCAAGCTCAGCGAGCTTCTTGTTAAGACCAATGATAGTAAGGGCTGTTACTACCGTGTCGGCTATAAACAGGATATAAAGAGCAATAAGTATTGGCCATCCGATCCGCTCGGGGATAAGAGCGGAAGTGAACCTGTATATGAAAACATGTACAAGCTTGATAACAAACACTACAGCAAGTCCCCAGATAATAGAGAAGCCCGCGCATATGTATCCGTTAAGATTCAGGGGCATCTTGCTGTAATCCCACCATCTTGCGTGAAAGAACTTATCGAGTATAAACCCGGCGGCAAGTTCAATGAGGGTGGTGAAGACTAGCCCCTCAAGGAAGATGACAAATGCGTTGTCGATACCTACATAATTATAGATAGCAAGTACGAGGATCATACCGAATCCGTAAACAGGGCAGACCGGTCCGTTAAGGAATCCTCTGTTAACTACCTGGCCTTTTACAGTAGCGTGAAATATAACTTCGATGATCCATCCTGCAAGAGAATAGACAACGAAGAACCAGCAGATATCATAAGCTGTCAGACTCATATCTGATTATCTGAATATCTCTTATAGATGTCGGCCGCCTCGTTCATGTCGCGGTTCATTCGAAGCTGGAGCTTGGAGATCTCCTTAAGATCCTTGGACTCAAGTGAATTTCTTATGCAGCTGAATACAGACGTTCTCTCGGTCGTATCTTTGGCAAGATTCATCTTGATCGTCTCGATGTCAGACCAATACTCGTCATCAACTGCGTTAGAATCGTTATGCTTTCTTGTGTAGCTTCTGAGTGTGGCAAGGTTAGTAGGGATGATCCTGTCTGAGAGCTCATACAGCCATCTGTCCAGCATGGCATGTGAGTAGGATGAAAGGATCTTGTCGTTAAATACATTGCCTGCACACAAGATCTTAGTTGCGTCATCAGCTTCAAGGAAGTTTCTCAGTGAATCATATACAGTGGCGGGAGGAGTTCCAAACAGTCTGTCTCTTTCATCCTCATCCATAGTCTCGAAGATATCATCTTCGCATCTGTACAGACGATCCTTCAAAAGATAGTCAGACTCCGTTCCGAACGGCTTGCTGAATTCTGCCTCGAGATCGTGCGTTGTCTTATTGGAGTTAAGTACATATCTTATTCCGTCAAGCATGCACTGGTAGATAGCAGAAAGGCAAAGATAAGTATTTGTGTGCGGGTTAGGGGAACGAAGTTCGAATCTCGTTGTCTTATCTGTCTCCATGGATCTTACAAGACCTAAGAGGACAGAACGGTTACGGGAGGGAGTGAGTACATCCTTACCGAGTGAAGCAACTGCATGTGTGGGAGCCTCGAATCCCGGCTGAAGTCTCATGAATGCATCTGTTGTTGCAGATACAAACGGGTTAATAAGATCATAGTTCTTCATAATGCCCATCAAAGAACCCCAACCGATTCTTGAAAGGTAATCTGCAGTTCTGTCCTGGGGAGCAAAGAGGTTGATCCTTCTTCCGTCCTTGAGGAAAGCAACGGCATTTACATGTGTATGTTCACCGGATCCGGCTACGCCTGCGAGGGGCTTTGCATCAAATCTTACACTTAATCCGTGCATTCTGAAGATTTCCTTGATGAGGATTCTTGCTGTTAACTCATAATCGGCACCCTGGAGAGCATCCGAATACTTCCAGTCTACCTCGAGCTGCTCCATGATGGAGTGGAAATCACCGGAGGAAGTAACAGCAGCCTTAACACCGCCGACTTCCTTATGTCCCATCTCGGGATTGAAACCGTACTGGTCAAGGATAAGGATAACCTGTTCGAGAGCTGTTCTTACAACACCCTTTGTACGCTTCCAGTAGGACTCCTTCAGTACCTGTGAGATCGAGAGCTGTTCTGTGGAGATCTTCTCGTCAGGGGAGTTAACCCAGAACTCAAGCTCTGTTGCCATGATAAGCGTTATCTTCTTAAGATCCTCGGGTTCAAAACCGTACTCTTCGCACAATTCCTTATTCTGCTCGAAAATCTCAGTAATTCTCTTCTCGAAGTAATCTGCAGACCTTTTGAGGACTGATCTGGAGCAGACCGCTTCTCCGTTATGGTAAAGATATGAAGGGATTCTTAATGATCCGACGGGAAGACCTGTCTTCATATCGATATGCTCGTAGTTATAGTCGATGTACCATACAACGTCTGAATCAGGAACGAGATCGACTTTACCGTCATTTAATGTGGCAATACCGGGAAGTACAACCGAGGAACCGTCAGTCTGTACCGCCTGCCCGTCGAGATAATTCTGGAGATTATCATGGAAATCACCGATCGGGATCTTCTCGTCGGTGTCGTTTCCGGCAAGGTCAACTGCTACGAGTGAAACAAACTTGATCTCAGGATGAGCCTCAAGTATAGCAGTGATATCAGCTACGGAATGTTTCTCGGGGGGGATGATGCAAAGTAAATCGGGGTTTACTTTAAAGTCTGTCATAATCGGTACCGTCCTCAAAATATTTCAATGGAAATTTTAACATAGATTGATTTATATTTAACTTGTTTTTAAAGGCACAATGTTGCAAAATTTATCACATGCGTAATTCGATTTTGGACATATTTAAAATAGATAACCTCGGTAAGGGTATATTTTCTAAAATTATATTTACACTTTTGATGCTGATTAAGTGTTCAGTATATTTCTTCCCTTTGGGAGACACGAACTTTAATCAGTTCTTGATTTATATGCAAAATGCGATGGAAGATCCCGATGTGCTTCTTAACGCATCCGTTCAGGATCTGCCGTTGTCTATCGGGAACATAATCTACCTGCTTCATGTAACTATGGCAGATTTTCTTGTGATCATTGGGGCTTGCCTTTATTGTGCCGCCTATATAAGACAGTATAGAAAGGACCATAAGTTGGAAGATCCCGGTGATTCCGGTTATCTTATACCGCCCAGGTACTTAAAGCCTATAAGTGTCGGAGGACTGCTGTTAAGAATGGTTATTGTTTTTTGCTTTTCGATGGCGGTTTTTCTTCCTGTGGCATTTACCTTATTGTATTTGTTCCTGATTTTTATTATTATCTTGCCGTATGTGAGCATGTATCCCGCTTGCTATCTGTCGGGAGATTGCGGTTTCTTCGCAAGTTTCGTCGAGATGGTGAAGGTTACGAGAGGATATTACCTGGTCAATGCCAGATTCATGAGCCTTTTACTCTGCCTTTATTTCCTCGGAGATTGGCTGACGTCAGCTCTGTCGTCTGTCCTTCCGGCGGTTGCGTACGTGCTCGGACCTTTCTGGGCTGTTATAATTGCGTTGAGCTTTGGCAGATATGTCGGTATGGTATACTGCAGGATGCGCGAAGTCCCCGGAGGCTTCAGAATAAGCAATCACGCTTCTTGATCGAGGCTGATAAATAATAATTGTTTTTATGGAGGAAAGCTGATAATGGATAACAAAGAGCTTGCTATTCAAAAGCACACTGAATGGGAAGGAAAGATCGAAGTAATCGCACGTGCTCCCGTAAGTTCAAAGGAGGACCTTGCTGTTGCATATACACCCGGAGTTGCTGCTCCTTGTCTTGAAATCTCTGATAATGTAGATCTTTCTTATAAGTACACAAGAAGATCAAACCTTGTTGCTGTTGTTACTGATGGTACTGCAGTTCTCGGTTTGGGTGATATCGGACCTGAGGCAGGTATGCCTGTTATGGAAGGTAAGTGTGCTTTGTTCAAGGCATTCGGTGATGTTGATGCTTTCCCTCTTTGCATACGTTCCAAGGAAGTTGACGATATCGTTAAGACAGTTAAGCTTCTTGCAGGTTCATTCGGCGGCGTTAACCTCGAGGATATCTCCGCTCCCCGCTGCTTTGAGATTGAGAAGAGACTTAAGGAAGATCCTGAAGTTGATATCCCGATCTTCCACGATGACCAGCACGGTACAGCTGTTATCACTCTTGCAGGTATGATGAATGCTCTTAAGCTCACAGGAAAGCACATTGATGATATCTCTGTTGTAGTTTCCGGCGCAGGTGCTGCTGCTATCGCTATCACAAAGCTTCTCATCTCCAGAGGCTTGAAGGACGTAGTTCTGTGCGACAGAAGAGGTGCTGTATATAAGGGAAGAGGCCAGAACATGAACCCCGTTAAGAACGAGATCGCTGAGATCACGAACAAAGACGGTAAGAAGGGTCTTCTCGAGGATGTTATCAAGGGCGCTGACGTATTCATCGGTGTTTCCGCTCCCGGCGTTCTCACAGCGCAAATGGTTAAGACAATGGCTCCTAACCCCATCATCTTCGCATGTGCTAACCCTACACCTGAGATCATGCCTGATGAGGCACTCGCTGCTGGTGCAGCTGTAGTTGCTACAGGCCGTTCTGACTTCCCGAACCAGGTTAACAACGTTCTTGCTTTCCCTGGTATCTTCAGAGGTGCTCTCGACGTAAGAGCTTCCGATATCAACGATGCAATGAAGATCGCTGCTGCTGAAGCAATCGCTTCTTTGGTATCCGATGACGAGCTCAAGCCCGATTACATCCTTCCTGATGCATTCGATCCCCGTGTTGGTAAGGCTGTTGCCGAGGCTGTTGCTAAGGCTGCAAGAGACACAGGCGTAGCAAGAATCTGATAATAAGTTAGATTGTTTGAAATTAGCGGTCGCTTTGGCGGCCGCTTTTTATTTATATATAAATACAAAAGCACTTTCTTGTGATATTATAGCGGCATGGAAAAATACAAGGTAATGATAATTGGCTGCGGAAGGGTGGCTGTAAAGCATCTGAAAGCTATCAGCAAGAACGCCCGAAAGTGCGAGCTTGCAGCGCTCGTGGATGTGTCCGAGGAGGCGGCAAGACGTTTGTCCCCGGACGCCGCTTACTTTAGTGACTACAAGAAGGCTATAGACGAGGTCAAACCCGACATCGTGGCGGTGACCGTGCCTTCAGGACTTCACTTTGAGATCGCTAAGTATGCCATGGAGCATGGATGCAATCTCCTTCTCGAAAAGCCCATGACCATGTCTTCTTCTGAAAGCAAACAGATCTATGACATCTCAAAAAGTACCGGCAAGAAGATTGCCATGGGCCATATCTACAGGTATTTCCCGATAGTAGGCCTTGTTCATGACGATATTGACGATGGTAAGTTTGGGAAAGTAACACACGGTTCCATCTTTGTCAGATGGGGTCACGGTGATGATTATTATCAAAGTGCCGCATGGCGCGGTACCTGGAAGTCTGACGGCGGAGCGCTTATGAATCAGACTATACATGCCATCGATCTTCTCGTATGGCTCATGGGTTCTTCTCCCGTTGAAGCCACATCGATGATTTCCCAAAGGAAAGCAAAGATAGAAGCGGAAGACTTAGGTATGGCGATACTTAAGATGGATGACGGTTCTCTTGCTTCGATCGAGGGTACAACATGTACTTCTGACAAGGATAAATGCGCTGAATTCTCAGTGTTCTGTGAGAACGGAACAATATCGATGGGAATAAGAAAAGGTAAGCCACAGCTTAATATCAGAGACATTAACGGCAAAAAAATCAATGGTCGTTACATAACAAGACAGATAAAGAAGGGCGGAATAGGTTCGCTTCTCGGAGCTGCTAATCCTCATACTGCCATCTATGAAGACCTGATCTTGTCTCTTGATACGGGCAAAGAGCCTGTTGCTGATGCAAAAGCCGGTTATACATCCGTTGATAATCTGATGGGAATCTATAAATCCGCTAAGACAAAAGCAGTAGTCAAGCTTCCTCTTGATGAGGATTTCTCTTCAGTGGATATGACAGGTTTCTTTGGAGGGTGATATGAAAAAGCTAATCGGACTTGTACTGAGCCTGATATTAACATTGACTATGCTTATGTTTTATCCTGTTAATGATGGTACCGTCCTTGCTAATACAGATTCGATCACGACTTTTGTTACCAGATTATATGAGGTTTGTCTTAACAGGAATCCTGATGAGTCAGGTCTTAACAACTGGGTGAGTAGTCTGTCATCAGGTTCTGTTACGGGCTATGATGCAGCAGTTGCTTTCTTTTTCTCGAGTGAATATCAAAACAGAAATCTTGATAATACACAGTTCGTTACAAGTGTTTACCAGGGGGTACTTGCAAGAGATCCGGATACGACCGGTCTTAATAACTGGGTAAGCAGGCTTAACAGCGGCACATCAAGACGCGATGTGTTTAACGGAATCATTTCTTCGAATGAGTGGGTAAGTCTTTGCAGGTCCTATGGTATATCCCCGGGAGTGCAGGTGGAACCCGCACCTCAATCGTCTTCATCTGTTGATGAGTTTATCAACAGAATGTATTCCGGTTTTCTCGGAAGAAGTGCTGATAACACAGGTCTTACAAGCTGGCGTGGAAGACTCACGGGCGGGAGGATATCGGGAATCAGTGCTGCCCGTTCTTTCATGAACAGTTCTGAATTCCGGACAAGAGCATCTTCAATGAGCCAATCGCAGCTTATTACCGTTTTCTATACGACATTTCTCGGCAGAAATCCTTCCTCAACGGAAATCTCATCTTACGCTTCGAGAATGGGCGGTGATCTGAATGCCAATCTTGAGATGCTTTTCCTTAACTTCGCTAATTCTGACGAGTTCATATCTTATTGCACCGACCACGGAATCATTCCCGGTACAGGTGACGGTTCATCCATGATAAGTGATGCGGAAGTTATGTCCTTTTTCAGTGATTCAGTAATAATCGGAAGCTCGGTAACAGACGGTTTTAACATGTACTTTAATTCGCGAGGCCGCGGTATCATGGGGGATATCAATGTCTGTGCGAGAGTATCTTATTCACTTCTTAATGATGCCGCTTCAAGAACGGCTTATCTGCCGATGCTCGACGGTACTCCCATGAGGGCCAGAGATGTTATACGGGATTCCGGTGCACGGGCTGCATTTATCTGCATGGGAACTAATGATATTGCCGGTAATGTGGTGCAAAGATACTGCAATTATCTTGACGATATAAGAAGTGTTAACCCTGACACTCTGATCTTTATTGAGGCTTGTACGCCGAGCCGCGATGATCATCCGGCCAATGCTGATATCAGAGCTTTAAATGAGGCGATGGAGCAGTACTGTAATGATCATGACGGTTTCTACTTCATAGATACATTTACGCCGTTTATTGACGGTTCCGGACGGATGGCGGCCAGATACAGCAGTGACGGCAATGTTCATATGACTATGGCAGGCTATGCAAAGTGGTGTGAAGTCCTGTCCGATTATGTTCGTCAGTTTATTTACGAGCAAAGAATCACAGGAAACTTCTAAGAAGGGCAGCGCGTTTATTTGGTCTTCAGTTCTTTAACTTTCTTATGCGTTTTTCTTCCGGCGGTCCTGATCCTTGACAGGGTCTGTCCTGATATCCGTCTTAAAAATGCATTTTTGCTTATAGCAAGCCTGCTTTTTTATGCATACGGAGAGCCTGTATATGTTCTTTTGATGATTGCTTCATCACTTCTTAACTACATCTGGGCTCTCATGATCTCCACGTTGCCCTTAAAAAGATTATTTATGACTTGTTCGGTGATCACTAATCTTGGTGCACTTGTTTTTTTTAAGTATTCGGTGTTTCTTACAACCTGGTTTAACACCACATTTGGTGCTTCGGTTCCCGTGCCCAATGTGACTTTGCCGCTTGGAATATCATTCTTCACATTTCAGGCTATGAGCTATGTTATTGATGTTTACCGCGGTGACTGTAAGGTTCAGAAGAATTATGCAAGACTTCTTCTTTACATCTCGTTTTTCCCTCAGCTTATTGCAGGTCCTATCGTTAAGTACCGCGACATCGAGTCTGAAATATCATCCCGTCAGGTTACGGCTCAAACTACTGCAGTCGGAATAAGACGCTTCGCGGCAGGCCTCGCGAAAAAAGTCTTTATCGCCAATAATGTCGCTGTCATTGCTGATGCCGTTTTTAATGCCCAGGCATCTGATGTTAACATGTCAGGCGCTTGGATCGGAGCCTTGGCATATATGCTTCAGATCTATTTTGATTTCTCGGGTTACAGTGACATGGCAATCGGTTTGGGCCTGATGTTCGGCTTCCATTTTAAAGAGAACTTTAACTACCCTTACATCTCCGGAAGTATAAAAGAGTTCTGGAGAAGATGGCATATATCACTTTCGACATGGTTTAAGGAGTATCTTTATATTCCGCTCGGCGGTAACCGTAAGGGACGTGTGAGAACGGTGATCAATAAGTTCATCGTATTCGCGTGCACGGGTATATGGCACGGCGCCAACTGGACGTTCCTGTTCTGGGGGCTTTACCACGGGGCTTTTCTTATGATCGAAGAATTACTGCCGAAGAAGGATAAGACAAATCCGGTGTTGAATGTGATGAAGCATCTTTATCTCATTTTGGTTGTTTTGATCGGTTTTGTCATGTTCAGGTGTGATTCCATAAGAGCGTTCGGAATTATGCTTAACAAGATGCTGATTCCCGGTGTATCTTCAGCCTCCGCGAATATGCTTTTGTTATCGGTTTTAACTCCCGTTAACCTGACCGCACTAGCTGCAGGTGTAGTTTTCTCGATGCCTGTAGGACAAAAGCTTAAAGAAAACAAATACATGAACGGATTATCTTACGTGCTTGCGGTCTTTGCCGTTGTTTTTGCATTCATGAGCCTGTCGTCAGGTTCGTATAATCCGTTTATCTATTTCAGGTTCTAAAGTATGAAGAAGTTCTTGCCGGCAATCTATTTTGTTATCTTCCTGATGGTCCTTTTGGTACCTTCGCTTGGGATGCTCGTGAAAGGCCCTTCAGAATCCGAGAACGGGGAGGAACTTACGGTACCTGCGATATATACGGAAGAGGGCATAAACCTTAACTATCTGTCTTCGTTAGGGGACCTGTTCGAACAGAGATTTGCCTTCAGACAGGAATTTGTGAGTCTGTACTCCGGTATCACGGAGAAACTGTTCATGACTTCTTCAACGAATGGAGTAATAGTAGGTGAGGATGATTGGCTGTTCTTTAACGACACGCTTGCGGATTACCAAAGGACCAATATCCTGACCGGCCGTCAGCTCCATAATGCGGTAAGAAACCTTGAACTCGTTAATGAGTATTGCGAATCTAACGGTATTGAATTCCTCTTCATAGTAGCTGCAAACAAGAATACTCTTTATCCTGAGTATATGCCTTACTACTATGCACAAGGACAGGGCCCTTCAAACAGGGAACTTCTCTCATCTTCGCTAAGCGGTTCGGGAATTAACTATATAGATTACGGAAACAATGACACATTTAATGATCCTGATGCTGTCTATTACTTCCACAGGGATTCACACTGGAACAATACCGGATCTGCGATTGTCTCAAACTCTGTTCTTTCATATCTTGGGGTTGAGCACCATAATTATTTGAATGATGAATTCACGGGTGAATATATCCATGAAGGCGATCTGGACCGTATGATACACCCTTCTGCCGTTACACCGGAGGTCGATACCGCATTTGTTCAGATGCCGCAGTTTGAATATGTTTCCCCGGTTGAAAGTAATTTTGATTTCAGGATCTCAACGACAGGGCAGGGGGAACAGAGCCTTCTTATGTACCGTGATTCGTTTGGAAGCTCCCTTTTGCCGTTTATGGCAGAGCCTTTTGGTCATGCTTTGTTCTCAAGAAGCAATGCCATTCAGATCAATGACATTCAGGCTGTGACGCCCGATTATATCGTTATGGAGAAGGCGGAAAGATTCATAAGCCAGCTTTGCACTTCTGCTTCAAGACTTCCTGCACCTGAAAGACAGCTGCCTTCGGATGCTTTGGAAATCTCAATAGAGGACTTAAATACCGCTTCCGCAGGGGATTATGTGACAGTCACAGGGACCTTGCCTGCGGGCTCTTATGAGGATGATTCGATTATCTATATAGTGTGCGGCGATATGTGTTTTGAGGCTTTCCCGGTCTCCAATCTTGAGACGGGAGCCGAAGGATTCCAGGCTCTTCTTGAAAAAAATCTCGTTTCGACGGATAATATTAGGGTTTTTATACTCTAATATAAAAAGAAGGGTTGAATTATGAAGAAAAGAATTATTACTGCTGTTATGGCATCATTGATTGCTGTTGCTTGCTTTGCAGCTTGTACAGATAAGACTGTTACAGAGACATCAGAACAGACTGTTGCTGAGACTTCAGCTGTTGAGCAGTCACAGGCAACTGATGTTTCCGAGTCCGTTGAGTCTTCTGAGGCTTCACAGACAGAAAGTAATGCAATTCCCCAGCCGGGTGATACATATAATGGTCATACGGTAGATCATACTGAAGATCAGCCTAACTGCGATGACGGCAGCCACGGCACTATCTGGGTATTCTACACAGATTGTGACGATGTCGATTATATCGAGTACTAATATCAAGTTAATCAAAACTCAAGGAGTTTCTCATGTATAAGAAAGTCAGAAGTGACATGAATTTCGTGGAAAGAGAGAAGGCAGTTCTCGATTTCTGGAAGGAAAATGACATCTACAGAAGATCATTGAAGCCCGCCCGTGACGGTGCTCCTACTTTTACCCTTTATGACGGACCTCCGACAGCGAACGGAAAGCCCCATATCGGTCATATCAAGACACGTGTCATTAAAGACGTAATACCGAGATATCACTCCATGAAGGGAGAGGCAGTATCATTCAAGGCAGGTTGGGATACACACGGTCTGCCTGTTGAGCTTGAGGTTGAGAAGTCTTTGGGCATCAACGGAAAGCCTCAGATTGAAAACTACGGTGTTGAGCCGTTTATCAAGAAGTGTAAGGAATCCGTCTGGACCTATAAGGACCAGTGGGAGCACATGTCTGACCGTGTAGGTTTCTGGGCTGACATGGAAAATCCCTATGTTACTTACGACAATAACTACATCGAGTCCGAGTGGTGGGCTCTTAAGACCATGTGGGAGAAGGATCTGCTTTACAAAGGCCACAAGATCGTTCCTTACTGCCCCAGATGCGGAACTGCTTTGTCGTCTCACGAGGTTGCACAGGGCTATAAGACCGTTAAGGAGAGATCTGCTGTCGTAAGATTCAAGGTAGTAGGTGAAGATGCATACTTCCTCGCCTGGACAACGACACCTTGGACACTTCCTTCCAACGTGGCATTGTGCCTTAATCCTGATTCCGAATATGCGAAGGTAAAGGCAAACGACGGTTACACATACTACATGGCTGTTGCTTTGCTCGATACAGTTCTCGGCAAGCTTGCAACAGATGATCAGAAGGCTTACGAGATCTTAGAGAAGTACAAGGGTACTGATCTCAAGGGTAAGGCTTACGAGCCTCTGTTTGAGTGCTCCGGTAAGGAGGCAGCTAACCAGAAGAAGAAGGCTCACTACGCTGTTTGCGATAACTACGTAACAATGGAAGACGGTACCGGTATCGTTCACATTGCTCCTGCGTTCGGTGAAGACGACGCAAGAGTAGGTCGTGAGAACGATCTTCCTATGATCCAGTTCGTTGACACAAGAGGAAACATGACCGAGGAGACTCCTTTCGCAGGGCTTTTCGTAAAGGATGCAGATCCTGAGGTGTTAAAGGATCTCGAGGCAAGAGGACAGTTGTTCTCAGCACCCAAGTTTGAGCATGAGTATCCTTTCTGTTGGAGATGCGATACTCCTCTTATCTACTTTGCAAGAAGCACATGGTTCATCGCGATGAGCAAGAAGAGAGATGAGCTTCTGGCTTCCAACAACATGGTCAACTGGTATCCCGAGACAATAAGAGACGGCCGTATGGGCGACTTCTTAAGAAATGTAATCGACTGGGGTATTTCACGTGAAAGATACTGGGGTACTCCGCTTCCTGTATGGGAGTGTGAGTGCGGACACCGCCACTGCATCGGTTCCATCGAGGAATTGAAGTCAATGAGTGACGATTGCCCGGATGATATCGAGCTTCATAAGCCTTATGTTGATAACGTACACATCAAGTGCCCTGAGTGCGGCGGCAAGATGACACGTGTTCCTGAGGTTATCGATTGCTGGTTCGATTCAGGTTCCATGCCTTTTGCCCAGTATCACTATCCTTTTGAGAACAAGGAATACTTCGAGTCTCACTATCCTTGTGACTTCATCTCTGAAGCATTGGATCAGACCAGAGGCTGGTTCTATTCACTTCTTGCTATAAGCACAGTATTGTTCGGTAGAAGTCCTTTCAAGAACTGTATCGTTATGGGTCTTGTTCAGGATAAGGACGGAAAGAAGATGAGTAAGCATCTCGGCAATGTTGTCGATCCGTGGGATATCCTCAACAAGCAGGGTGCCGATGCCGCAAGATGGTATTTCTACAGCGCTAATCAGCCCTGGCTGCCTTCAAGATTCTCTGATGATGCAGTAAATGACGGTATCAAGAAGTTCATCGGCACATACTGGAACACATATTCATTCTATGTAATGTATGCGGATATCGATGAGTTTGATCCTAATAAGTACACACTCGATACTGCTAACCTCAATGTTATGGATAAGTGGGTTCTTTCTAAGCTCAATACGCTCGTTAAGAATGTAACAGCCAAGATGGATGCTTACGATATATCCTCTGCGGCCAGAATGATCCAGGATTTTACCGAGGAGCTTTCAAACTGGTATGTAAGACTTAACAGAGAGCGTTTCTGGGCAGGAGAGATGGATAAGGACAAGACCGATGCGTTCATGACTCTTTATACGGCTCTTGAGACTTTAACAAGACTTGCTGCTCCGTTTGTTCCTTTCGTAACCGAGCAGGTATATCAGAATATCGTTCGCTCTGTAAATGCAGATGCTCCCGATTCAGTACATCTTGCTTCTTATCCCGTCGCTGATGAGTCTCTCATTAATTCTGAGATTGAGAAGGAGATGGATCTTGCCGCACAGGTTGTTGCTTTGGGCCGTGCAGCACGTAATGCTTCAGCTATCAAGAACAGACAGCCTCTTTCAGATGTTTATGTTGTTGCAGATACAGCACTTACAAAGGAGTATCAGCAGATCGTATTAAGCGAACTTAACATCAGAAATTACGAGGCTTTGACTGATGCTTCTTCCTTAATGGATTTCAAGTTCAAGCCTCAGCTTAGAACTTGCGGAAGAAAGTTCGGCAAGCTTTTGAATGCAGCAAAGGATGTTATCGCAGCTCTTCCCGGAAAAGAGACTATGAAGGCTCTTGATGAGGGTAAGACAGTAACGGTAACTGTTGAAGGGGAGAACTTCGAGATGGAGAAGGACGATTTCATCGTTGAGACTGTTCAGCCCGAGGGCCTTTCCACACAGGAGTACAACGGAATAATCGTTTCCATCAACACCACTTTAACAGATGAACTCATTACAGATGGTTTTGTACGTGAGATGATCTCCAAAATCCAGACACAGCGTAAGGAAGCAGGCCTGGAGGTTGTTGACAGGATCGTTCTTTCTTATGAGGGTAATGACAAGCTTGCATCTATCATAGAGAGCAAGAAGGAATTCATTGCTTCTGAAGTCCTTGCTACTGATATAGTTCCCGGTAACGACGGCTTTAAGAAGGAATGGGATGTTAACGGGGAGAATATTACATTCTATGTAAAGAAGGCATAATCTTATATGTTGATCGAACTTTTAAGACATGGTAGTGAATACAGCGTAAAAGAAGTCTGCCTGATGGTAGTCATGATGCTGATTGCACTTACTCTGTCCTTCGGTTTCCATGAGTTTATGCATGCCAAAGTTGCCGACTGGTTAGGAGATGATACCCCGAGACTTTTGGGAAGGGTAACTCTTAATCCTTTGGCACACCTTGATCCCACCGGTACGGTTCTTCTTTTGCTCGTAGGATTCGGATGGGGTAAACCCGTTATGTATAACCCCAATAATCTGAGGCGTTTCAAAAGCAAAAGATTAATGAGGATCATGGTAAGTATTGCAGGTGTTACAGGAAACTTTATCCTGTCTTTTGTATCAATGATCATCATAGCAATTGTGATGAGAGTTACGGGATTTGCCACATCTGTTCCTCTCATCAATGCTCCCGCATATGTATATGCCGGTATCAGCGGTGAGGGCGGTGTTCCTTTTGTTCCTGCCATAATCTGCTATATCCTGTATTACATTTTCTCTTTCTCTATGAGCCTTATGGCATTTAATCTTATACCGATTCCTCCGCTTGACGGATTCCATATCCTTGAGGAACTGTTGTCTTATAAGATCACTACATCACAGGGATTTAAGAACTATGTTCAGTATGGGCCTATGGTCCTCTTCGGACTTATAATCATAGGCAATTTCACCAATGTTGACATATTATCAACGATAATGAGCATTATTCAGTTACCGGCACACCTCATTATCAGTATTGCCGTAAGCTGGATAGGTATGGTGTAGGCATGAGTGAAGCCGTGGCACAACCTAATCTTCAGATCCGCGAGTTTGAAGGTCCCCTGGACCTTCTTTATTCGTTAATAGTAAAGAACGATATTGATATCTTTGATATACCGATCTCCGAGATTACGGAAAAGTACATGGAATATCTTGAGCATATGAAGAAGCTCGACATGGAGATCGCATCCGAGTTTATCGTAATGGCCGCGACGCTTATTCACATTAAGTCCAGGATAATGCTTCCTTCAAAGCAGGATCTGCAGGGTGGTGATAAGGAAGAGGATCCCAGAGAAGAACTCGTTATCTCGCTTTTGCGTTACAGAAGATGCAAGATGCTTGCGAAGGAACTTAAGAAAAGAAATGAGTCATACAGGGACTGCGTCTACAGACTGCCTTCCACAGCAAAGGAGATGAACGTTAATATCGTATATCCTCCGCAGGAGTTTGTACCCGAGGAGTTCTCTGTTGCCATTGATAATATCTGCAAGAGAAATGAAGTAAGATTTGCTGATATCTCAACAAAGATAACGCATATCCTTAAGAGAGATAAACTCTCTGTAAGGGAGAGAATGAAGAGTGTATGGCTTAAGATCGCTGGAAGAGGAAAGATGTTCTTCCACGAGTTGTTTGAGAAGGGAAAGGCTGATAAGACTGACAGGATAGTAAGTTTCCTCGCGGTGCTTGAACTTCTAAGAAGCAACAG
This sequence comes from Saccharofermentans sp., assembly GCA_024691325.1. Classification (GTDB taxonomy): domain Bacteria; phylum Bacillota; class Clostridia; order Saccharofermentanales; family Saccharofermentanaceae; genus Saccharofermentans. The sequence goes on from JAILNR010000041.1 coordinate 77,320, forward strand.
GATAGACGCAACTCAGAAGAAACCGTTTGACGTTATACTCATAGAAGAAAAAGGCGAAGGAAATATTAATGGAGCAGAAGGATAATTTTGAATTAACATATCAGGAATTGTCTCCTGCGTGCGAGGCTATTCTGTTTGCATCCGGTGATCCTGTTTCACAGGACAGACTTGCCGAGATTTTAAATGTTGATGTTAAGACTGTTGATGAAGTCATGGCGAAGGTAATCTCGGATTATGAGAACAACCCCTGGGGCGGACTTCTCGTAAGAAAGATTGAGAAGTCTTATGTTATGTCAACCAAGCCCGGTATGATGAAGGTGTTGGAGAGAATGTTCTCGCCTAAGATGCATCCGCCGCTGTCGCAGGCTTCATATGAGACGCTTGCAGTTATTGCTTATAACCAGCCCGTTACACGTGCACAGGTGGAAGCCGTCAGAGGTGTATCATCAGATTCGATCATCTCCAGACTGATCGACAGGGGCTGGATCGAGGAATGCGGTAATCTCGATGCTCCGGGAAGACCTTCGTTGTTCAGGACAACGAAGCAGTTCCTTATGGAATTCGGCATATCTTCTGTTGATGAACTTCCTTCGATGGAGCTTATGTCGTACCAGACTATCAGAGATCTTGAGGAGTCTTTGCAGAAGGCTGCGGGCAGTGATGACGGACAGATAACCATTGAGAATTATATGGAAGCCACAGAAGCCGCTTTAAAAGAAGGTGAGATGGAAGATGGAGAGCATAATTGAGCTTATAACCGAGCAGATGCCTCAGATGAGTAAGGGGCATAAGGCAATTGCTTCTTATATCATTGAAAGTTATGACAAGGCCGCGTATATGACTGCGGCCAAGCTCGGAGAAGAGACCGGTGTATCGGAATCGACCGTAGTCAGATTTACAACGGAATTAGGTTTTGAAGGATATCCGCATTTCCAGGCTTCACTTAAGGAAGAGCTTAAATCCAAGCTGACTTCCGTTCAAAGACTGAATTATACGGAGAGGTTTGATGATGATCAGACAGCCGTAAGGGATATCATGAAAAGTGATATGGAGAACCTTAAGGAGACCATAGCCAATCTTGATGATGAGGCCATGGCGAAGGCGGTAGATGCTATCCTTAAGGCCCGTAAGATCTATATCATGGGACTTCGCTCGAGTGCACCACTGTCGGCGTTCATGCATTTTTATATGACACTGTTGTTCGATGATGTTGTCCACATTCATTCCAACAGTACCAACGAAGTGTTCGAGCAGATCATGCCTATTACCAAAGAGGACATCATGATAGGCATATCTTTCCCGAGATATTCACAAAGAACGATCAATTCCATGGAGTATGCCAAGAAGAAAGGCGCAACGGTACTTGCAATAACAGACAAGGACAATACGCCTATGACTCAGAAAGCTGATATCAAGCTTTTCGCGAAGTCGAGCATGGCGTCTTTTGTTGACTCTCTCTCGGCTCCGCTCTCGCTTATCAATGCTCTTCTTGTAACACTCGGTATCCACAGAAGAGATCACATCAGAAGTTCGTTCGAATCGCTCGAGATCTTATGGTCTCAGTACGAAGTATATAACGGCGGCAAGGACCGCGCAGACAGACCCCAGGAGGATACACAATCATGAGTAATGTTTATCAGATCGCTATCGACGGCCCTTCAGGGTCAGGAAAGTCAACACTCGCCAAGGGTGCTGCCGCTAAGCTCGGCATCATGTACCTTGATACTGGCGCCATGTACAGAACATGCGGCGTGTGCGCTTTGAAGACAGGTATTGAACCCAAGGATGAGGATGCCGTTAAGAAGATGCTTGAGACTATGGATCTTAAGATCAAGTTCGAAGACGGCATTCAGCACATGATCTTAAACGGCGAAGATGTAACAGGACAGATAAGAACTCCTGAAGTATCAAGGGCAGCTTCCGACATAAGTTCTTTGCCTTTCGTAAGGACTGCTATGGTAGATATGCAAAGAAAGATCGCTGCCGACCAGAGTTTTGTTGTTGACGGCAGAGACATAGGCTCAGTAGTTCTTCCTAATGCCAAGTACAAGTTCTTCTTAACCGCTTCCCCTGAGGCCCGCGCGAAAAGAAGATTCCTCGAGCTTGAGCAGAAGGGAACACCTCAACCCCTCGATGAAGTCCTTAAGGATATCATCTGGAGAGATAAGCAGGACTCCGAGAGAGCAGCTTCACCTCTTATCAAGGTTGATGATGCGGTTGAGATCGATACATCCGATATCGGAATAGAAGAGACTTTGGAAGTTCTTCTTAGCTATATAAAAGAATGAAAGTAATACGTGCCGAATCAGCCGGTTTCTGTTTTGGTGTAAAGAACGCCGTTCAGACCGCATATAAGATGGTGGACGACCGTAAAGACGGCGAGCGTCTTATTATGCTCGGAGAACTTACCCATAATGAGAAGGTAACGACCGAGCTTTTATCCAAGGGCTTCGAGATCATCGATTCTGCCGAGGATGTTCCTTCCGGAAGCAAGGTGATCATAAGAGCTCACGGAGTAACACCTAAGCAGAAGCAGATACTTGCCGCAAAAGGCGTAACGGTATTTGACTGCACTTGTCCGTTTGTTCAGAAGATACATAAGATCGTAAGAGACAATGCCAATGAAGGTAAGAATATCATTCTTACCGGTATGCCGGGTCACCCGGAGGTTGAAGGCATAAGGGGAGAGGCTCCTGATTCTGTTACCGTTATAAGCTCTGCAGATGAGCTTTCAGGGATAGATTCAGACCTTGAGAATACTGTGCTTATCTCGCAGACGACATTCTCTACGGAAGCCTTTTCTGACATATGTGCAAATATCAAAAATAAAATTGCAAATAATCAGATTTTTGATACAATATGTAATACGACAGTCTGCAGGCAAAGGGAAGCTATGCGCATATCGCAGCAGGTAGATGTGATGCTTGTCATCGGGTCTTCCCACAGCTCGAATACGAAGAAGCTCTTTGAGATTGCAGAAAGTCGCTGTTGTAGAACGTTTCTTGTAAGCGACAGCTCGGATGTCAGACGTCTTATTGATGAGGGTAAGATATCGGCGGACGATACCGTAGGAGTCACGGCAGGTGCATCTACACCGGAAGCAATTATTTTGGAGGTTGTTCAGGCAATGGACGAGAACGAGAAGGAAATTCTGGCGGATCAGGAACAGACTGATACAAATTTTGCGGAGTATGTTGAGAGTATTCCCCAGCTTAGAAGAAATGCTGTAGTGAAGGGAGAAATTACCTCGGCTGATTCCGATTATGTATACGTCGATATCCATGATAAGTCCGATGGAAAGATTGCCCTTCGCGAGTTCGCAGGTGACCCCGATTTCAACGTAGAAGAAGCGGTTGCAAACAAGCAGGAAGTTACAGTAGTCATCAAGAGTATCAAGAACACAGAGAACGGTAAGGAGATCATCCTTTCCAAGTCTGCTCTTGACTTCGAGAAGAATAAGCAGGAACTTCAGGAAGCATTTGAGAACAAGACACCCGTTAAGGCAACTATCACAGGTGCTGTTAAGGATGGTGTTATCGCAAGCTACGGCGGTATCGACATTTACATCCACAAGACTCAGATCAAGATGGGCGAGGTTAAGGACCTTGATGCACTTAAGGGTGAGCAGATCGAGCTCCTTATCACTAAGTTCGATACAGAGAAGCACAGATTAAGAGTATCCGGTTCACACCGTCAGATCCTTATCCAGGAAAGAAAGGCTAAGGAAGACGAGGTTTGGAACAATATCGAAGAGGGCAAGCACTATAAGGGTATCGTAAGATCACTTCCCGCATTCGGTGCATTCGTCGATATCGGCGGAGTTGACGGACTTGTTCATATCACAGAGCTTTCATGGAAGAGAATTTCCAAGCCTTCCGATGTTCTTTCAATCGGACAGGAGATCGATGTATATGTTAAGTCCTTTGACAGAGAGACAAAGAAGATCTCTTTGGGTTACAAGAAGGAAGAGGATGATCCTTTCTATAACATTGAGGAGAGAATCCCCGTTGGTGCTATCGTTAAGGGTACAGTCGTAAGAATCACAGACTTCGGTGCTTTCGTACAGCTCGAGCCTGATCTCGACGCACTCTGCCACGTATCCCAGATCTCTAATGTAAGACTTAAGAGCCCTGCTGATGTTCTTACTATCGGCCAGGAGGTTACTGCAAGAGTAACTAACATTAAGGCTTCTGAGAGAAAGATCTCCATCAGCATCAAGGACTATGAGCCTATCGATCCTGAAGAGGAAGATATCTACGCAGTTTCTGATTCTTCGGAAGAGGCTCCTGCTAATGAGCCTGCTAACGAGGCTGAAGCTGAGGCACCAGCTGAAGAGTAATCTATATATTCTGGATTTATTTGAAGGCCGTCTTGCAAAAGACGGCCTTTTTATTTCAATTTGTTTACACTAAGGTTTCAAAAGCGCTGATTACGGCTAATTATCGCGAAAAGCAATTATAATAGTCGTATGAAGTACGAGGTTAGAAAAAGTCTTGCCTTTGTTACGGGCCTTGCATTATCGCTCAATATTTTAAGTGTCGATGATATCGGCGCTGTTAATGATGTGTCTTTACAAGCCCCTGAGATGGAGATTACTACGGCAGAACCGTCAAGTGTTGTTCCTGCTTCTTCATTTGTAAGTGTATCAACGATTACCGATGAGGCGACCGGTGGCACTGATGATATAGATGACCGTACTTTCACTATTACAGTCGATGATGTTGAGAATCCTGAGATTATGAGTGCTGATGAGTTTATTCATGACGGTTCTCATTTCTGGCTCGATGCGGATCTTGCAAACTTAAGGGAAGAGCCGTCAGTAGAGTCAGATATCTTAGGTCAGGTTTCTTATTCAACTGAGGTCATAAGAGTATCTTATGGAACGGAATGGTCTTTCGTAAGGCTTGATAACGGAACTGAAGGCTACATTCTGTCTTCGCTTCTTTCGAGCGAGGAGATCGCACTTCCAACTGCTACTCCCACACCTACACCGACAACGGCTCCTACAGCTACGCCGACGCCGGTTCCTGTTGCAACGGCAACCCCCACTCCTGTACCTGAAGCTGCACCGGCGGCACAGACTGCTTCTAACGCGGAGACTCCGTATAACGCTACTGTTTATGCGTCCTGCGTAATGAATGTAAGATCAGGTCCCGGAACCGAGTATTCTCTTGTTACCGGATTAAATCCCGGCGATGCTATCACTGTTACGGCAAGTACTGATAACGGCTGGTACAGAACGGCAGACGGATATTATGTAAAGGCTGATCTTTGTCTTGATACGGCACCTTCAACGCCCGCTTCTTCCGGCACAGCTCCTGTTGATACATCGGGTTATTCGGATTTTGCAGCATACTGTATGCAGTATGTAGGGGTTCCTTATGTTTACAGCGGTTCTTCGCCGTCAGGCTTTGACTGCTCCGGATTCGTTTCTTATGTTTATGCTAATTACTACGGAGTAAGCCTGCCGCATAATGCTGCTGAAATCGCCGGACTCGGAGCTCCCGTATCAGCTGAGAACATAACGTGCGGAGATGTATTGTGCCATGACTACAACAATGACGGTTATATCGATCATGTAAGTATCTATATCGGAAACGGCACCTGCATACATGCATCGAACTCAAGGCTCGGAGTTGTTACCACCTCATGGCCTATGGGTTCCGTCGTAGCCATCAGAAGATTTGCTTAATCTCCTGTAAACCGTAAAGTACATAGTAATGAAACTTGCGAGCCCGCCTACCACATTGGAGACGGGTTCTGCCATAAATACACCGTTTACTGAAGGTGTTACAAGCTTCGGAAGAAGAATGGTCAATGGAATGACCAGAACCACCTTACGGAATAAAGAGAAGCATATAGCACGTCCGTTCTTCTCAAGTGACATGAAAGTCGACTGTCCTGAGAACTGGAAAGCCATAAAGATATAAGCTAAGAAGAATATGTGGAGCGCGGGTATAGAAGCGTTGATAAGATCGGTATCCTTTGTAAACAGACTTATAAAGAATCCCGGGAACAGGAATATCAAAAGCCAGGCTATACCGGTATATACGAAAGCGAGCAGGAATGACACTTTGATACCGCTTCTAACCCTGTCAAACTTGTGAGCGCCGAAGTTAAAGCTGATTACAGGCTGTGCCCCGCTTGCGAATGCATTAACTGCAACGGTCATGATATCTCTTACCGAACCTACTACAGTCATAATACCTACGTAAAGATCTCCTCCATAGTGAAGAAGAGTCCTGTTACATACAGTCTGTGTGGCACTGTTGGTAAACTGCATAATAAAGCCCGTTATTCCGACAAGACAGATCTCACGGCAGATTTCCGGGACAAGCTTCATGGATTCTTTTCTTATCTTGTACTTGGGCTTTTCGCCTGTGAGGAAGACAAGGACCCAGATCATTGATGCAGTCTGGGATATAACAGTCGCAAGAGCCGCGCCTCTAATGTTCATGTGAAGAGCAAAAATAAAAACGGGGTCCAGAATGATGTTAAGAAGTGCCCCCGTGAGCGTCGTGATCATCGCGGTGACGGGGAAGCCCTGATTACTTATATAAAAGTTAAGTCCGTTCGCGAGCATCGTTGCGGTCGTGCCCAGAAGATAGATACGAAGATAAGCACAGGCATAAGGATAGGTGACATCACTCGCGCCGAGTGCGTAGAGAACCGGTTTCATCCCGATATACAGGGCCGCCGCTATGCAGACACTGCTTATGAGCATAAGCGAAAAAGAGTTGCCGAGAACCTTGGATGCCTTCTGTTCATTACGTGAGCCCATGGCTATCGCGAATACGGGGGCGCCGCCCTGACCGAAGAGCATAGTAAAAGCAAGGATAACTGAAACAACAGGGAAAGTAAGACCTAATCCCGTAAGAGCATCCGTGCCTTCATCGGGGATGTGTCCGATATACATTCTGTCGACGATGTTATAAAGAAGCTGGACTAGTTGAGACAAAAGTAAAGGGAAGGCCTGTCTTAATACATGCCCTGTAACACTTCCTTGACCGAAATCAACCGATTTTCCTCTTTTAATACTCATAAACCCAATGATACAAAATTTAAAAGGTTGCCTCTGCTGAGACAACCTTTTTTATGGTCGGAGTGACGGGACTTGAACCCACGACCTCTTGCTCCCTAAGCAAGCACTCTAGCCACCTGAGCTACACCCCGGTATTACTGTCATATGCCTGTTCGGAAATCCTGGTCGGAGTGGCGGGACTCGAACCCACGGCCTCTTGCTCCCGAAGCAAGCACTCTACCACCTGAGCCACACCCCGATATTTCCGAGCCGGACTTAAGACAGCCTAATGATGATAGTACAAAACTTTGATTATTGCAAGTTTAATATTCCTATTTCTTTTATTATAATAAATACTAGTTTGTTGAGCGGAGGGACTGTCTATATGAGTATGGCAGATGAGATATTCGATCAGAATATTAAAGATATCCTTAATTCAGGGTATACGACCGAGAACGAGAAGGTCAGACCTCACTGGGAAGATGGTTCTCCTGCATATACATTTAAGAAGTTCGGTGTTGTTAACCGCTATGATTTGAGCAAAGAGTTCCCGATGCTTACGCAGCGCTATATCAATTTCAAGGGCGCTGTTGATGAGATCCTCTGGATATGGCAGAAGAAATCCAATAACGTAAAGGACTTAGGAACTCATATCTGGGATGCATGGGCTGATGAGAACGGCTCTATCGGAAAGGCGTACGGATACCAGCTCGGTGTCAAGCATCACTATAAGGAAGGGGATATGGATCAGGTTGATCGTGTCCTGTTTGATCTTAAGAATAATCCAAGCAGCAGAAGGATCATGACTAATATCTATGTTCATCAGGATCTTTGTGAGATGAACCTCTATCCTTGTGCTTACTCCATGACGTTTAATGTAACGGGCAACAAGTTAAATGCGATCCTTAACCAGAGAAGTAACGACATGCTTGTTGCAAATGGCTGGAATGTCTGCCAGTACGCGGTTCTTGTCCACCTTTTCGCGAGGTGTTCAGGACTTGAAGTTGGAGAGCTTGTACATGTTATTGCTGACGCACATGTTTACGACAGACATGTTCCTATCGTAAAGGAAGTTATCGACAGACCTTGTTTCCCGGCACCGAAGCTCGTTATCGACGAGGGGATTACTGATTTTTATAAGTTTACGACAGATAATATCCGCCTCGAGGGATATGAGTACGGTGAGAAGGTGAAGGGAATACCGGTGGCAGTATGAGTATGATAGCGATTGCAGCTGTAGATCAGAACTGGGGCATAGGATATAAGGGTGACCTTCTCATCTCTCTTCCTGAGGATCAGAAGGGAGTTTTCCGTAAGTATACTGCGGGCAACACAGTAGTGTTCGGAAGAAAGACGCTGCTTACTTTCCCCGGCGAAAGGCTTCTGCCCAAGAGAGTCAACATCATCCTTACTAGAAACAAGGACTTTGAGAAGGAAGGCGCAGTCATCCTTCATGACAGGAAAGAGCTTCAGGAATATATCGCTTCACATACCGATGAGAAGATATTCCTCATAGGTGGAGAGACTGTATATAAGTCAATGCTCGATCTTTGTGATGAGGCAATAATCACTTATATCCATAAGGAATTTACTGCCGATGCTTACTTCCCGAATCTCGATGAAGATCCCGAGTGGGAGCTTGACCGGGAAGAAGATGAGATAATGTCTGAAGCAGGCGTCTCATTCACTGTCAGATTTTACAAAAGAAAAAATTGACTAACAGTCAAAAAAGCAGTAGCATAGGCACAGTTTAAGGAGAAAGAATTTGAAGAATATCGATCCGGCAATCAAGAATATGACTTCTTACATTGCACTCGCGACGCTTATCATGAGTGCACTTATGGAAGCAGTCTTTCTTATCATCGGAAGATGGGACCTTCCCGTCCTGTTTGGTAATCTTCTGGGTGCCGGTGTCGGTATCCTCAATTTCTTCCTTATGGGGCTCGGCCTT
>JAILNR010000004.1 GCA_024691325.1 Saccharofermentans sp.
TCTTCTTTCTCAATCAAATCCAACAACTTTTCATATTCATCATCAAATACTTCTACAAAATGTGTTTTGATTCTTTCACGAAGACCTTCTTCGCAATAAATCTTCACACCTGTACAACTTCCTCCCATTGCCTGTACTAAGCATTCTGGTATATACATCTATAGATTCCTCCTCTTTTTTTATTTCTTTAACAAATACAACTACCAATCATGACTCTTCGAAGTATTCCGGATAATACTCCTTGAAATGAGCAAAATCTTTACATATGGCTTCTATAAAAGCCTCATCGGAAACCTTATCGAACCACTCATCATTTCCTGAATAACCTGCATTCTCATAGTCTTCCATAACAATTATCTTGGCTAATTCTGCAGCAGTGAGATTCTGTCTGATCGCAGCCTGCTCCAATTCATTGTAGTTTTCAGCATTCTTTTCCATTCTTTTCCGGTCTCCAGTCTTTATTAATAGTTCAGTTATTCTAATTCGCAAGAAAGCTTCAAAGCCTTTAAACGCTGTATTTACTGTACTTTTATTATATCTATTTCTTGCACCCAGAGGTGTCATTAATGGTACACTTTGAGATTAAAGACAACAGGCAAATGCCTGCTGTTTGGGTAACTAATTTAATGAACAATAGTGATTAAAACGGATGATCCCACGCCTTAATATATTTCTTGGCTACAGGATCATATATCGCTTCATAATCTGAATCTGTTCCGCCCATATCTTCATTCTCCGTAACCCGATCGGGTATATTTAGGATTCTTGCCTTATTCAAGATAACTGCATTAAACTCGTCTTTACTCAAATCAGTATTTGCATCATAATCTTCAAGCCAGCTGACAAAGGTCTCATATGTAATGTCCCACCATCCTTCACTATCATCTCCAAGAACGCCATATTCATAAAAGCATAATTCAACAAAATCAGTATAATAGTCTTCAGCAAAGCCCGAGACTTTAAACATCTCAACAAAATCTTTCGCTGGCAGTCTTTCTACAAACATATCAAGCCAATCACCCACATCATCTTCTTCGTCATCCACATCAGGAGAAGAATAAGTGCACTTCATTTTCAAAAGTTTATTATCCATGGAACAATTTAAGTGTTGGTTATCATAAGTTCCAGAACCGGAAATTTCAGCATCAAAGGAAGCTTCCGGGACAGCTTCTGCCATTTCTTTAAACAAACCGTCATGATGAGTCAGTATATACTCACAGCCCCACGGACCATTACCGCTTACACAAATCTTGCCTTTCGTTAAGTCAAGATTGTCAATCATTTCATTAGACAAAGATGATACATCTTCGCCATTAATCACAGTTATTTTGTAATACTCATCTCTGCCTGAACCTCTTTGATAGCCGGAAATAATCTCCAGCATCTTCTTAAGATCAGCCTTAGAACCTTTCAAAGAAATACTAAATTCACTCCAATAATCCATTGCTAACCTCCGTAGTTATCAACTCAATCAAGGAAACAATCTATATCTTCATACAATTCATCATAATCGGAATCATCGTCTAACTCGTATTCTGCTTTGACTTCTTTGGGCTTTTTCTTAGTTATATCAACTCTGGTAACAGTGAGTTTATCTCCACTTCTAATCGCAGTAAATCTGAAGGACTCTGGCACTTCACCCTCAATACTAAAATCAGTGTTATACTCTGATAACTTTCTAATCAAACCGGCCAAAACCCCTGGGACATCATCTAATTGTATATCTTCAATAACCACAGTGTTGTCAGCACTCTGTTCATTAATCGTCACCATATACAAATCATAATCATCCGTTATTTCCTCTAACAACGATATCACAGCGCCATAACAATCATCATCGCATTTAATACTCACTCCAAGCGGATCATCAAGCACTTTCAACTCTTCAGGGCACCCTCCGGAATGAAGCCTTTCTCCCGCAATATAGTGTTCAAACAACTCGTAATTCGCTTCCTCTATATCGGCAGAATTGCAAAGAACCTCTACCTTAAACAACAGTGATCTTTCCTGAACTGTTATTCCCTGATACTTAAGCGCTTCCTCTCGTGTAGCAGGGATATCAATATCAAAACTACCTTCCCAAGGCTTACAATACTGATCGACTGTCCATTTACAGTCTCCCTCGAAACGAATCATGTAATCGTCATCTGATCCGCCCTTTTCTTTTATCGAAATACCATCCAGAACACTCATCGACCAGTAAAATGCGTAACACGCATCTTTCTTTCCTTTGACGATTGCCTTATATACACAGATATTTGCCATAATAAACAACGTTCCTTTCTGCGGTTGATTTCATCTTACAATTAAATACTGGCCTCCCACGAATGAACATATTTCTTGGACACAGGGTCATAAATATACTCGTTTCTCTCACCACAGTCACAAGATTTGACATAATCATTAAATGTCATTATCCCTACTATCGATTCAAACTGTGGTAATAACGCCTATGCTCTTACTTGCTGCGGATATTCTTCGCTCTACCGTAATTCGGTCCGTAAGCGGATACTGATTTTTCTGAGAAATAGTAATCATCGTTCTCATTGTAGTCTTCCTCTTTTAACAACTTACGAGGGTCGGCCTCCAGTAACTCCTCAACTTGTTCCATAAGATCACTATAAGATTCATGCGCGATTGAACTTATGAAGACATAAGAGCTTTTCTTAATTGTTAATTTCTCCTCGCTTCTCTCAACGAGGTAACTATCCTCAAAGGCGTCATTACTATATCGAATCGTACATTCAAGAGTAAACTCTACTTCCTTGATTTCGCCGTTTGAATCGGCAACCAGCGATTCAATAGCCTTATCTAATATCTGGGCAATTTCTATGACATTGTCTTTTGTATCTCCAGTAGATTCTTCAAAAGTAATCCACCTATATTTCTCATCATATTCTTCAACAGGATATAAATCTTCATCGTCCATATTCTGTTCAACAATAATCTTCATCACTTTATAATCATACTCAGTGGGCATTTTTAAATTCATATTTGCGTAAGATGTAGCCATTAAAGCACCTCCAAATCGTTACAACCATCCTTAGTTGTATTTAATTATTCGTCTTATAACTTAACACCCAATCTCTCTAACAGGTCTTCAACCGAGATTGACAATTCATTCTCATTAATAAAAGTCTCTATATCCTCCTTTAACTGATCAATACTGTACTCTTCGTATTCCATTTCTTCATAAACGTCGTCTTCTGACTCTCTAAGTTGATCCAACCACATAGTCCAATCAGCACATTCGTCGTCTTCAAAACCAATCTTCCCATTAATTACAACTAAAGCGTAATGACATGAAGAGCAATGATAATCAATAAGACCCAAGCCATAGATTTCTATATCAGGATATTTGTTTACTAAGGCTTGGGCCATTCTATCAAGATTGTAAGGTTCTTCGTTGCATGTACCATCAATATTAAAACTGTCATCATAATAGACTGCATTCCTCTTGACTCTTAAACCATCTCCAAAACAATAGAAATTCTCTGCAAACGCCTGTCGAGCTTCATCCAATGAGATCTGGCCTTTTTCAAGTTTTTGTGCAACATCTTTATCAAAGCTTTCATAATCCCCATTTATAGGTCCTATTGCATCTGCAGCCATTTCAACTAAAGCTTCGTGAATATCTTTCTTAAACTTCCTCATATTATCAGTTTTAGGGTTAATAAATATAATCATGGTCCACCTCCATAGAGTTACAAATTGTAAGATCATTAGCAGACCTCTGCTCAAGAGGGCTGTTAACTGATAAGCATACTGTCTTCCATTTATCTACAGAACAGCAATTAATGGGGAATCCGCACTCAGGACATACTCCGCCGCTCATAGGAGTACCACATCTCGGACAATTCATTATCTTCCTCCTGACAAATAGAATGTGAACAAAATTCGTCCCTTCTAAATTATAAAACCAAGTTGATAACTTGTTTGTAGAATTATTATGAACATTCATAAAACCTAAGAAGACTAATCATTCTACGATCATATCTTACTCCCACTGACAGTCCATTATTGGGACATTAAAAAGCAGGCACCATCGGTTCGATAGTGCCTGCATAAATATATTGACTCAACCTCTTATCGCTATCACAGAGTACAATCAAGGACTTCATATCATCTACTATTCAAGTACAAATTCAGCATATTTAGAATATCCTCCAGTCTCCATATTTATCTCACAATGTTCAGTGCCTTCTACAGAGCCCGGTCCATAATTACTACATAGTATCTATCTCACTCTTTTTATCCGGGTACTATAAATTCATGATTTTACGTTTCAACAACCACCCCGAACCCCATCACACTCTCACTATCGACCGAATAACTGCTTTCCACTACCGCATCGCCGTTATTTCCTTCAACAGTGTAGATGGTTCCGCCTGAAACACTGGTAACTATGCCGACATGGTCACTTACACCGTCTCTTCTACCTGCACGGTCCGCCCAATCAAAAAAGATAATCATACCGGGATATATGACATCCTCATAGTTTGAGGCGTTTACTTCACTTCTGTCGATCCACGCACCTTTTGCCTGATACCACGCCAAACCGTCAGTGCAGAATGAGAAGTACGGAACCTGACCTGCTGCAAGCAACCCTGTCTGATCTGCACACCAAGATACAAAAAGCGCACACCACTCACATCTTGATTCGAGTCCCGCCCATCTCCAGTAAGTCTCTCCGCCTTCATTTCCGAGCTGCGATAACGCAACATTAACAAGATCCTGCGATCCACCGCCTATTCCCAGAAGAAGCGGTCCCCACCAAGTTCTGTAATCAACTGACAAAAGCGCATTCACTTGAGCAATCTGATCTTCCGTGAACCCGAGACTTACTGCCTCAGCCGCTGCACTTAAGCTCGTAAGCTCAATATGAAGCACTGTCCTCTCCACTTCCTGATCCACCAGCACGGGATCTCCATCTTCATTCACAAGCGGATTGCCGTCTTCATCCATGCCTTGAACTTGCTCCGTCTCCGTTACTTGCTCCGTGTAACTTGTGAAAGAATTCATATCATCGAAAATCTCCTGCAATCGTGATATTTTTTCATCCGTAACAGTAGCAGCATCCTGTGGATTTACACTGTTGGTAGTCATTTCAACAGCATAGATAGCAAGAATATCCGCCCACGATGCCCTTGAACCTCTTATCTCAAGGTCATCGTATGCGTTGGAAGCGGTTACTTCCGCGATCTGATCAGAGAAGTTCTGGTTAATGGATAAGATAACATCCCTTAAGGAAGTCTCATTCCCGGCCTGTTCTGTAAAGAAGATTCCAAACGAAGAAGCAACTATACCTGCGATACATCCTGCTAATACGAGGATCAGCACTACCGGTATCGAAGCTGCTGTAAGAGAAGCTACAAGTGTTTTCGTCGCTTCGATGATCCCTTTTACGATCTTCTTGACCCACTCGACACTTTTACGTGCCATTTGCTCAGATTTTCCTGCATTTATCATCTTCTCAGTTGTAATAGCAAACTTCCTTCCGGCTTCAACGGATGCCTTCTGCGCCTCAACTGTCGTTGTCGAGGCTGTCTTAACCGACATATCCGCCTTCCTTATGAATCGCGTCGTAGTCTTAATTTCTTTGGCATGCTTTATATCCGGTGTCTTCTTATTGATTCTGTAATCGCTGTCACGCACCTTATCATGAACCTTCTTTGCTACCTCCGGGACTCGGTGCAAGATCTGTGTGCTTATATCCTCTGCCGCACCAATCGCTATATTCTCGACCTGCTCCGCCTCTTCCTGGTGAGAAGACTCTTCTCTTCTTTTGGCAAGATCCTCTGTTTTACGGATAGAAGCAGATGTCACTTTCTGCGCAGTCGCCATCTTAGCACTAAAAAGAGCCTTCCCGGAGGAAGACTCTAAATGAGGTTTAACGGTACCTTTTTTACCTTTATGTCGCTTTCGTCCTATCTTGACCACCGTATTCGGTTTCTTATATGACTTATATACACGCGATGACTTTTTAATATCGTCATCACGATTGATCTTCTTGATCTTTGGCATATTCTCTCCTTTCCCTTCGTAAAAAACACCCGGGATGATCCCCGGGATGTCTTAATCAAAATACTTTTCCATTTCAGCTAAGCTCGGTTCTTCTTTTATCTGTTCCTTATATTCTTCTCTAAACCTCTCCTTAAAGGAGTCACTAACAGACTTCTTTAGGCGCTTATATGTCTTCAGTTGTTCTGAAAAATCATTTTCTGCCAGCAAATCCATAAGTATATATGCTTGTACTGAATCTTCCGTTTTTAGCCACTCAACGCCGTCGATATCAATGACATAATATTTACGTAAAAAGTTTGGATATACACGATACTCTTTTAGTGTAATAACTCTCCCTACATTAGTCTTAAGTTCTTGTTGTCGAACAACTCGGCATTCATCGCAAGGATCTACATACATAAACATTCCCCCGTATCTAATCAGACCTATGTATATCTATACTTTTGATTATACCCTAACAATCAAAGAAGTCCTTGCCGATAAAAGCTTCGGCAAGGACAATATTGATTGTGATCTTAAATCCTTTTAATACACCTTTGTACCCGATGCAAACCGTCCTTCTCCAGGGCGAGTTGTCATCAAGGCATACAGCTTCGTATCCTTATTGAACCTATTGATGAAAGGCACAAGAGACGATCCGTACTTGATAAGCCCGGTTCCTGCTGGTGCATTTGTTATGTACCTCATCTGGATCTCCGAGATATTAAGGAGCTTTGCAAGCTTGTCCCTATCAGATGCAGCCTGATTAAGCATAACAATGAACTCCGAGTTCGAGAGCATCGTCGAAGCTTGCACGGAGTCAAGAAGATACTCGACATTCTGCGTGATCGCCGTAGGATATGCATTTCTCTTACGGAACTGTCTCCACGCCGAATTAAAGAACTGAGCCGAGAACTCATTTTCGAATACTACATGGAACTCGTCTATAAAGACATGCGTCCTTTTTCCCTTCTTCCAATTCAGCGTTACTCGGTTAAGCATCGTGTCCGTGATTACAAGAAGCCCGGTAGGCTTGAGCTGGCTTCCAAGGCCGTGGATATCGAATACTACGACTCTTTTATCCATATCGACGTTGCTGTCACGACCAAAGATGTTAAGCGAACCGGTAGTAAAGAGTTCCAAGGACAATGCTATCTGCTTTGCCTCAGGCTCCGGCTGCTCAAGTAGCTTCTCCCTGAAGGTACATAGTGTAGGAACCGCACCACCGGAAGACTTCACTCGCTCCGCTTCTTCATACACCTCTTTAGCACAACGGTCGATAATAGACTTCTGCTGCGGACCTACTCCCTTCTTATCGATCTGCTCTATCAGTGACATGATGAACTGGCTCTTAACTACGATAGGATCATTCTCACCATAGCCATCTACCATATACATGGCATTGAGCCTATCCCTGCCACCCGCAGATACCCTGATAACAGAACCAAGCTTAGGTCCCATTGCTTCTACAAGATTTGCATACTCACCCTCAGGATCACAGATCAGGATATCATCATCAGTGTTCAGCATTAAAAATGTGATCAACTCCTTGGCCGAGAAGGACTTGCCTGAACCGGGAACACCAAGGATAAATGCTGACTGGTTAAGAAGATTCTCCTTATTACACATGATGAGGTTATGTGATATCGCATTCTCACCATAGTAGATGCCTCCCTTATCCATGATCTCCTGAGTCTTGAAAGGCAGGAATACCGCAAGTGATTCCGTATTCAGTGTACGGAAACACTCGATATTCCTTACTCCGAAAGGCAACACCGTATTCAGACCATCCATCTGCTGCCACTTCAGCACCGCCATCTGACAGTGCCTTCCTTTGGCATTTGCCTGCAGCTCATCGGTATCAAGATCAAGCTGTTCCTTTGAGTCAGCACATATGACCATAGTGATAAGGCAGAGCATCATGCGCTGATCTCGGGTAGTCAGATCCGACAGAAACTCCTTTGTCTTATTGCGCTGAAGCTCCATATCGTAAGGGATCACCGCCGAGAAGTTATTATTCTGATTCTGCTTCCTCTGCCAGTTTGTGATATTAGTTTCAACGCCAAGAAGCTTGTTCTCTACCTCTCTAATAGCCTCATCAGTTGGAACTGACAAAACATCGATAGACAACATAAGGTTCCTGTTCATGTCAGTAAGAGCTGCAATCGTATCATCGCTGATATAGTTGCCGTAATCCTTAAGGAACAGGACTCTTACGTACTTCTCCCCGAGCTTGATATAGTCAGAATTCCTCTCAACCGAGTCAGGACAGATGTAATCTCTGAAATCGTGACCGAGTTTTGCCTTCTTACTTACATCAAACACAAAAGATGTCTCATCGCCCTGCCTATAGAAGTCATGCAGTATCCGAAGTTTTCCGACTGCATCGAGTTCTTCCAAGTCACTTCCCAAAGACTTAAGTCTCATCTGAAGGTCTGCACCGGTTCTGGCAAAGTACGTTCTCGCATCCTCAACGGACTTCTTATAGATAGAAACCGTTATGTACTTCTCCTGCATAATGCCGTTCGCACCGGTAGCCTTTTCCAAAAGCATATTGTTGTACTCTTCTCTATACAGATCGAGTCCATCTTCCTTCAAAGGCATCAGGATCGACTTCTCGAAATCCTTCTTATTAAGTCTGTGGTTATTTACTGTTATCTTCGTAGTGGCTGCGCTGTCGAATGAATTAAGGACATCGGAATAAAGAAGAAACATATTCTCCTTATCCTCTTCACTTGCTACCTGATAGTTGATATCGGTAAACTTCCACGTTTTCGAATACTTATTAGGCCCGACCTGGAAGATCCCGTCGGGCCACATTCTTAATACAGGAATAGTGTCTCGTACCGAACGAGGCACAGAGAACTTGTCCTTATCCTGCTTCAGTATCGTGTTCACACTCTTGAGCACTCTCTTTCATCTCCTCTCTTTTTTCTTTCTCCAAATACTCCCTCGTCATCTCCCGATACAGATTATTGGCAGTAAAGTTCAGTCTTCTCGGAAACAGAAAACAATCCTTGATAAAAGCCCAGATAATCTTTTCGAGAGGCATGCCGTTGTATTTCACAAAGCCTATTGCTGCAAATGGAGCAGCTGCAGCTATACAAAAGTACGTAACGGTATCCTTAGTTACGAGGTCTTTGGTATACACATAAACTGCGACAGCAGACGCTACAGCAAGACCGGAGCAAATAAGCTGTCTTACGTTAAGTCCGAAGAACACACCTTCTGTGTATTCACGGATATCCTTGTTTATATTGATCTCCATATACATCACTCTCCTTAAAGACCCATCATGTCGTGGATTATCCTGTCAGAACCCTTTACGAGACCGAGCAATATGAGCATGTTGAAGATAAGCTCACTTACATACTTCCAGACCATCTCTAAAGGATCTAAAGTTGTATCCATCTCAGGCGCCGTAGCCGCAAAAGCCGTAAAGATAATGCAAGCCAAAACGATAACTACGCCCTGCAAGCACACGCCTGCATAGCTTTTCAAAAAGCTTCGGGCGATATTCTCTGTAGGCTGGCCGGCTAAAGTAGACAATGGGATAGGTGCTATTGCCGTATACATATAGATCCTGAAGAATCGACCGTATACGGTAAGCAGCAGGATGATCGCTATAACGATCATGGCAATGTGTGATATAAAGCACACAGCCCATACGGGGATCGCCCCGTCCAATATACCGATGCTCTCAAAAGTAGCTTGTACATCGGACGGGATAACGAACTCCAGCGCCGTTCCTATTGAACTTGTATTTGTTATATCCGCTATGATTCCCTGTATGATCGTTACGAAGTCGACCATTATGTTTAGGCCGTTATCTATGAGTGCCTTTGCTACAGCAAATCGGATAAACACTTTTACAGTGGTCTCAGGTTTCTTGAGCTCGGCAAAGCTCCCGCATGTCTTGATAACACCAACAGTGAAGAACAAGACAAGGAGAGCCGTACCGATCGCCCCCAAGACACCATTTATTGCAGTTATCACACTCCAAATAGCGCCATCCTTGAAAGTCTGAGGTGATGTTGTAAGGAGAGCCCACATCTCTGAGAGCTTCTCACCAAGGTACTGAAGCCCTTGATAAAGCTCATACCAGGCTGATAGACCCATATGTCACCTTCCTTTCAGTTCAAGAGAATACTCCGGGGGCAACTGCCTCAAGTATCGACTTCGCGAAAACAATAATTAGTCCACCGGCAAGGCAAAGAAAGCCCTGCGATCTCTGCGAAGGATCGTGGCTCTGGAAGCTGATACCGACCTGAACAATGCCCCAGCCTGCCAGGATGACACCGATAGACCTGATAATGCCGAAGATGATATCCGACATGTTGTTGATCGCTGTCTCAGCATCACTGTCAGCTAATACCGGACAAACAAAAACAGCCACCGTTGCTACGGTGACTGCACTTACAAGATATCCTCTGAGGATCTTCCTTCTTTTATCTCTCTCGAGATTCGTAATTACGTGTTTCTTCATGTTCTCACACTCCTTTTCGTTATTAGTCTTCAATTTCTTCAAAGCTTTGTACTTCAAGTGCATATGGCTCTTCCCCCTCACTAAAGAACTTATCTATATCAATAGCCTTCGAACGATCTTCCTCATCTCCGACAAGACTTATAGACAAAAGACTTCCTGAATCCTTTCCGTGTACATATGGTTCTCTGCCACCATCTGCCGTAAACCCAACATTCGGATGCTTCAGAAGGTCATACTTGAGATCCATTATGGGATTCTCACCACGGATGAAGAGGATCGCGTACCGGTTATCGAGCATTCTGACCTCGTCCGGCGTCATCAAATCTCTTGCCTGCGTCTGATCATTCTTGGTAAAGGAACCCTGTCTGCCCTTGTTCTGACCATAGGTATTGGTATCGATAGTCTCTTTACCCAGAAGTTCACTTATATACTTATGCGTTCCCTGCTCATTGCCGCCTAAATACAGCAACTCATCACAGTTACCAGTGATAGACTCCCATTTCTTCTCGAACAGAGCCTTAAGCTGAGCCAGGTTCTGTATGATTATCGACACGGATATCTCCCGGGACCTCATAGTAGAAAGTAAAGTATCAAACGAATCAGGAAGGCAGCAGTTTGCAAATTCGTCCATGATAAAATGCACATGCCTTTTAAGCCTTCCATCAGGGTTTTGTCCGGCCTGGCGATACAATTGCTGGAAGAGCTGCGTATACAACATACCTACGATAAAGTTAAAGGAAATATCATTATCCGGTATGATCGCGAAGATGACTCCGGGCTTAGAGCCAAGCTCATCAAGTCTCATCTCATCCGTCTGCGTGATGCCAGCCAAAGAAGGAAGATTGAACTTCTCCAAGCGTGCTACAAGCGAGATCTGTATAGACTTTAGTGTCTGTGCAGCGCCTGAATGGTAAGCACGGTAGTACTTAAGTGCTATATGCTCAGGATTCTTCTTCTCAAGCTCACTAAAGAGAATATCTAAAGGGGACTCATAGTCATCGTCGTTTTCCTTGACCTGGCCTGCTCTGATCATCTCCATTACCATAGGAAAGTTCTGTTCTTCCTCAGGAGCCTCGTAGAACAGATAGAATACCAAGGCCTTAAGAAGCATCGATGCAGCC
>JAILNR010000005.1 GCA_024691325.1 Saccharofermentans sp.
CGACCTGAAACATCCGAGAAATCTTAATGATAGATCCGTGCTTTCGCTTATACGGACGTAGTCTTCGTACGAAAGTCCGGAGCACTCGATAAGATAGGAATACTCACCGAGCACGGTCTTAAGCGGCCTGTCGTGTATCGCTATCAATTGAGCCCCTGCCTCATCAAGCTCGCTCATCAAAGGCGGAAGCGACGACGATGAGTCCGAAGCGATAAAAGCGATGCGATCGGCATTTGCAGAAGCTGCTTCATCGGTGTCTGCCTGCTTCTATACTTGTCAACTGCAGCTTTAATTGTCTCCTTATTCTTTACCTTAACTACAGGGATTTCTTGGTTTGGTCAAAAGACAAAAGAAATCCCCGAAAGCCCTTTAAATACAAGCGTTTCGGGGATTATGTAATTATTCGTACTCTACCGTAACAGTAGAGTTAGATGAAGCTTTGTGATCCAACACATGCACCACAATTGCAACTATTCCTGCTGTTACTGCTAACGCAACTGTTCCTGCGCAACAGCGATCAATACTTTCCTGGCCATAATATCTGCCCTTTCTTATTTTCCCCAGTTTAATTACCACATATGAGAGATCATCATTTTGTTGATTCTTTTTGTCAGAAGTGAGAGCATATATGCTAAACCTGCAGAGATGCAAAATGATGCTAAAACTATGATCCAAACCAGAATGTTGTGTGAAACGGAATCACTGAGAAATAAGTCCATAACAAATTTCGTTACATTGTAAACCCCAATATGCACTAAGAAAAACTCAAATGATATTTTTCCGCCTGCTGAAAGAATCCGAACAGAAAGAATCCGTTTTAGAACCGACGAATTCAGACATATCCAAAGTAAAAGAGCTGCAGAGATTCCATTAAACAAATATGTTATCAGGTTCTCCGGGAAACGTATTATCATGAACGAAAAAGCAATGAGGGAGACCTTTAACAACGAAAATAAAACTCCGTATTTTTCAAAAGGGAGTTTTTTGTTGGTGGAAACATGAATCTCTTTAAGGATTGCTCCAAGCAGGCAAACCGCTATCCAAACCTTTCCGGCCAAAGTCAGAATAATGAAAAGCAGAACCCATATCACATTCCTGTACCGTTTGCCTGATAAGACATATATGATTAAACTTGCAATGAAAAAATCCTTTATGCACCATGCTTGAGGACAATAGCTGTTTTCCCCGACCAGAAAACTCTCTGTTAAGATCCGGTTGAGTGCAATTAAGATACTGTTCCTTTCAATGTTTAATAAAGCATAGATGATCGAAGTCATGCCCGTCACTATCAAAAGAGGAAAGACAAACTGAACATATCTTCGCAAAATCCTAATTGAAAGATCTGAATTGCTTTTCGCTGTTTTATTAGCAAAAAATCCTAATATAACGGAAAACCCGGCAACTGCATATTTCCCGGTGAAGCCATAAAAAACCTGTCCGAATACTCCCAAATCAATTGAAAGCATAGCGGACATATGAGTGAAAAACACCAAGAAAGCAAGCAGAAATTTAATGCCGTCAATCCAAATAAGGCGCCCTTTGCCGGAAATGTCATTTTCTTGTGATGTCTTTTCAGAACTGGGCATATTATTCTCAATCATAAAAAATTTCTGGTATTATTACTCGTACTCTACCGTACCCGTGGGCTTCGGTGTGTAGTCGTACAATACTCTGTTGATACCCGGAACTTCGTGCGTGATGCGGTCGGTGATCTTACACATCAGATCGTATTCGATCGGCTCAACTGTGCACTCTACTACATCGACTGTGTTAATAGCACGGACTATACACATCCACTCGAACGCTCTTTGTCCATTCTTGATACCCGTGGACTTGAAATCAGGTACAACTGTGAAGTACTGCCATACCTTGCCTGCGAGTCCAGCCTTCTCGAATTCTTCTCTGAGGATCGCATCAGACTCACGGACAGCCTCAAGACGGTCGCGCGTGATGGCACCGGGGCATCTTACGCCGAGTCCCGGACCCGGGAACGGCTGACGGAATACCATGTTATCGGGAAGACCCAATGCCTTACCTACAACTCTTACTTCGTCCTTGTAAAGAAGCTTAACGGGCTCGACGAGCTCGAAGCTTAATTCCGGGGGAAGACCTCCTACATTGTGATGAGCCTTGATTCCCTGCTCACTCTCGAGAATATCGGGGTAGATAGTTCCCTGGCCAAGGTAGCGGATTCCCTCCAGCTTCGCAGCCTCCTCAGCGAAAACCTTAATAAACTCTTCGCCGATAATATGTCTCTTCTTCTCGGGATCTGTAACACCCTCGAGCAATCCGAGGAAACGGTCAACAGCATCTACATAAATAAGGTTGGCCTTGAGCTCGTCTCTGAACACCTTGCAGACCATCTCGGGCTCACCCTTACGCAGGAGTCCGTGGTTAACGTGTACGCACACGAGATTCTTACCTATAGCCTTGATAAGGAGTGCTGCGACTACTGATGAGTCAACTCCGCCTGACAAAGCAAGCAAAACCTTGCTGTCTCCTACCTTCGACTTGATCTGCGCTATCTGCTCATCAATAAAAGCCTGCGCCAAAGCTTCAGTAGTTATTCTCTCCATTGAATCCGGTCTTACATTGCTGTCTGCCATGGTAACGCCTCCTGCGAAAATATATGCGTACATTTTACTATATTTTCGCTCAGGATTCTCTCTTATTTAACATTGTTATAGTGGTTTTTTGACATACAAAAGCCCCTTCGAGGGTGAAGAGGCTGATGTGCTGTATTAAGACCTTTGCGGAAAATCTCATACAGCTCCCTTGGGGGGCAAGGGCAAATATCGCGCGAGCATCCCTTAGACCCGCAATTATCCAACATATGTTGGACAATATGTCTTTATTATAATAAAATCGAATGGCTATTCAACCGACAAAAACCCCGTTTATGTCGGGTTAAGAGGTGATGCACATGGGTGCGAGAATTAACAAAACAAACATGACCAGAAACAAGATATTCGATACTTTTCTTTCCATCTATGCGGAGAAACCGGTCAAGAATATCCGCGTAAGTGAGATCGCCAAGGCAGCAGGAATTAACCGCTCCACCTTCTATGAATACTTTGATGACCCTTTTGACCTTCTCGATAAACTTGAGGACTACCTTATTGATTTTGTCTTTTCCAATACCCATATCATCCGCTGTAAGGATCCGGAACTTGATTACACGATAGAAAAGATAACTTACGACAGTTCCAACAACAGCGGAGGCAGAGTACAGCTCATAGCAAGCAAGAATGACTCACATCTGTACGATAAGATTGCGGATCACTTAAGCAGCTACTTGAGCAAAAGATACAATCTGAATGTTGATGATGCCGTTGTCAGCTGCCAGGTTAAATTCCTTGCAGGCGGGATCATATCCTACATAAGACGGTGGCTTGTATTGTTTCCGGACTTGGATAAAAACGAGACAACCGACGAACTTGAACACGATCTCGTACAAACTGTAAATGAAAGCATAAACAGCATAGTAAAAACAGCAAGAAATAAGAAATAAAAAAGGCTGCCGGATGGCAGCCTTCTTATTATCAGTTCTTATAAGATTTATCAGAACTTACCTGCGTTAGCAGCCTCCTCAACGGAAACAGCAACAGCAACTGTAGCACCAACCATAGGGTTGTTACCCATACCGATAAGACCCATCATCTCAACGTGAGCAGGAACTGAAGAAGAACCTGCGAACTGAGCATCAGAGTGCATACGGCCCATAGTATCTGTCATACCATAGGAAGCAGGACCTGCAGCCATGTTATCAGGGTGAAGTGTTCTACCTGTACCACCGCCGGAAGCAACTGAGAAGTACTTCTTGCCGAGGTCGTTGCACTCCTTCTTATATGTACCTGCAACAGGATGCTGGAAACGTGTCGGGTTAGTGGAGTTACCTGTGATGGAAACACCTACGTTCTCGTGATGCATGATAGCAACACCTTCCTGAACATCGTCTGCACCGTAGCACTTAACTGTAGCACGAAGGCCTGAAGAATAAGGAGTCTCAGAAATAACATTGAGCTTAGCAGCCTTGTAATCGTACTTTGTCTCTACGAATGTAAAACCATTGATTCTGGAGATGATCTGTGCAGCATCCTTACCGAGACCGTTGAGGATAACTCTGAGGGGCTTCTGACGAACCTTGTTAGCCTTCTCAGCAATACCGATAGCACCCTCAGCAGCAGCGAAAGACTCGTGACCTGCGAGGAAGCAGAAGCACTCTGTCTCCTCCTCGAGGAGCATCTTACCGAGGTTACCGTGTCCGAGACCAACCTTACGGTGATCAGCAACTGAACCGGGGATACAGAAAGCCTGGAGACCTTCACCGATTGCAGCAGCAGCCTCAGATGCCTTACGGGCACCCTTCTTGATAGCGATTGCTGCACCAACTGTGTAAGCCCAGCATGCGTTCTCGAAGCAGATGGGCTGGATCTTCTTTACCTGAGCGTATACATCAAGACCAGCGTCCTTTGTAATCTTCTCAGCTTCTTCAATAGAACTGATACCATAGCTGTTAAGTACAGCGTTGATCTGGTCAATTCTTCTCTCATATGATTCAAATAAAGCCATAATATGCAAACTCCTTTCTTGAGATTATTCTTTTCTCGGATCGATGATCTTAGCAGCATCATCAACACGGCCGTACTGACCCTGAGCCTTCTCCCAAGCAGTGTTGGGATCGTCGCCGTTCTTAATGAAGTCTGTCATCTTACCGAGGGATACGAACTTATATCCGATAACCTCGTTGTTTGCATCAAGTGCAATACCTGTTACATAACCTTCTGCCATCTCAAGGTAACGTACGCCCTTAGCCTTTGTAGCATACATTGTACCTACCTGAGAACGGAGTCCCTTACCGAGATCCTCAAGTCCTGCACCAACTGCAAGTCCGTCATCAGAGAATGCACTCTGTGAACGACCGTAAACGATCTGGAGGAAGAGCTCTCTCATAGCTGTGTTGATAGCATCGCAAACGAGGTCTGTGTTAAGAGCCTCAAGAATTGTCTTGCCCTGAAGAATCTCAGCAGCCATAGCTGCAGAGTGTGTCATACCGGAGCATCCGATAGTCTCAACGAGAGCCTCTTCGATAACGCCCTCCTTAATGTTGAGCGAGAGCTTGCATGCGCCCTGCTGAGGTGCACACCAACCTATACCATGTGTAAAACCGGAGATATCTTCGATTTTCTTAGCGTGTACCCACTTTCCTTCTTCGGGAATCGGTGCGGGCTCATGCTTAGCGCCCTTGGCTACAGGACACATGTTCTCGACTTCTTTTGTGTAAATCATGTCTGTGACTCCTTTCGGCTATAATTACGCGCGTTAAAACGCTTGCCTTATTAATTAGACACTAAATTCTATCACAGACGGGGTGCTTTTATCAATTTGAGTTGTAATGGAATGCGCGCTTGCGGGAGACCCTGTACTCAAGGCCGTTTCCGACCCGTGAGATATGGTAAAAATACGCGATAGTGTTCATGAGCAAAGCTCCAACCCACGCCGATATCTCAGCAAATGCCGCCGCATTAATACCGAACCTCGGCACGAAAAGCGCGATAACACCTATCCTCAACACCATCTCGGCAATGCCGGAAGCCATAGGTACCAGTGGTTTTCCCATGCCCTGGCAGCAGCTTCGTATTACAAAAAGTATATCCACGGCAAATATCATTATTCCGCAGCGGCGAAGAACACCTGAAGCAAGTGAGATCTGCAAGGACCCTTGAAGCATGCGGGCAGCAAGCAGATCGGGGAAGAATACCATCGCCGAGCCGAAGATGACATATGAGACAAGTGCGATTACAAGGCACTTTCGAAGACCTTCCTTGATACGGTCGATCTTCCCGGCACCAAAGTTCTGGCTTGTGAATGTGGACATCGTCTGGCCTGCGGTCTGAGCGGGGGTCATGAACAGGTTCAGATACCTGCTGCACACGGCGTAAGCGGATGTGAACTCAACGCCCATACCGTTGATGAAGTACTGGACTATCATGCAGCCGACAGCCGTGATTGAGTTCATTGCGGCCATCGGGATACCGTTCTTAAGAAGTGTCCTGTCAGTTGCACGGACAACAGCAAAGTCTTCTCGTGACGGACGGATTATATCTATCGTGCGAAGCTTGCGCATACAGATGGCAACCGATATTACCTGAGCAAGCACAGTAACCATCGCAGGACCTTCAACACCCGTGTGAATAACAAATACCGCAACCCAGTCAAAAACTATATTAAAGACAGTCGAGAAAACGATAGCGAAGAAAGGTGTCCTGCTGTCGCCGAGCGCCCTTAAGACTGCCGAGCAGAGGTTATATGCGATAGTGGCAACAACACCTGCGAAAATAACATATCCGTACTTAAGGCTGTCGTTTAAGATCTCCTCAGGCGTTACGAGCAGAATAAGGATCTGCTTTAAAGATGTGAGACTTACAACTGTAAGTATCGCCGCGATTATGGCGGACAGCCTTATGGAAGCAGCGACAGATTTCTTAAGAGCTTTCTCATCCGAAGCCCCGAAGTTCTGACCGATAGTTACGGCAAATCCGTTTGTAAGTCCCATCGAGAATCCGAAGACAAAGAACATAAGTGATCCCATGTTGCCGACTGCGCCGAGCGCATTATCGCCTAAGCCCTGTCCTACGATCAGGGTGTCAACGAACGAATATATCTGCTGCAGTGCACTCGTCAGCAGTACCGGAATGAAGAACAAAGCTATCTTTCTTCCGACATTTCCGATTGTCATGTCATTAGTCTTCGTCATAATGCTGTTTTAAATCTTTCAAAGTAAAGTTTTATATCAAATTTCTGTCTTAAGTGTCAGATATTTGTATTAATATTGATGCATGAAAATGTATAAACAGGATTTATGGATGTATCTTAAAGAGCAGTCTGATCAGGGCCGCCCTGTCGTTTTGTACGGCACGGGCAACGGTGCGGATAAGATAATCGATGTTCTTGGTAACAACGGCATCTCCCCCTCCGCCGTCTTCGCAAGTCCCGGGTTTGTCAGAAACCGCACATTCCGTGGAATGAAAGTCGAGTCATTCGAAGAATGCTGCTCGCACTTTAAGGATTCCATGATCGTTCTCATGTGCTTCGGTTCTTCAAGGGCGGAAGTGCTCTCGTATGTAGATGAACTTAGAACAAAGTGCGAATTCTACGCACCTGATGTCCCCGTATACGGAAACAACCTGTTCGATCTTGATTTTTATCATGCTCACACCGATGAACTTTCTTTTGTCCGCTCAATCCTTGCAGACGAACTGTCGGTAAGAACATTCGACGACATAATTGCCGCCAGGCTTACAGGCGATGTATCTTACCTTAAAGACTGTGAGGTTACGCAGGATGAGGCTGATTCCCTGCTTGCACCGTCACAGGGATACTTCCTCGATTTAGGTGCCTATAACGGAGACACTATCTTGAGATACTCGGCCCTTTTCCCCGGGTTTAACGGCATGATCGCAGTGGAACCTGACAAGCGTAATATGAGAAAACTTAAGGAAAACACATCAGATCTTGATGTCGAATGTATTCAGGCCTTTATCTCGGATAAGGAAGGAACCATTCTTTCCGGAACGAATCTCGGCCGCGGCACATCGGCAGACAAGGGAGATAAGATCGAGGTTCCGGCAGTAACAATAGACGGTATCGTCAAGGACAGACCTGTATCATTCATCAAGTTTGATGTCGAAGGAAGCGAACTCGAGGCATTATGCGGAGGTGCAAAATCCATCGCGGAGTACAAACCTCAGATGAATATTGCCTGCTATCACAGAAGTGAGGACCTCTACACGCTGCCGCTCAAGGTCCTCACTATTAATCCTGATTATAAGATCTATATGCGGCACACATCATCCGTGCCCGCATGGGACACATGCTTTTATGTGTTGCCCTGCTGATTCTGCTGCTGCCTTGCGCGGTCGATAACAGCTTTTCGCGCCTCAGGCGACAGGATGGAAGCTTTACCCTCTGCCGTTACTATGATGGCGGAACCGCAGTAAGCACAGAAACTTATGGAGCCCTTACGGACTGCAAGCTTAGCACCGCATCCCTGACAATCGACACCTACACTTTCTGCTGCGATCTTCTCGGCGATCTTACGCTGCTCGAGTGCCTTTGACTCAGCTATCGCGCGCTGCCTCATGTGTTCAGCCTCATTGCGGCTGGTCTGCTCGCGTGCAATAGATGCCACCTTATCCTCGTGTGCTTCCACGGAGCGGGCAATCTGAAGGCCGAGTCTGACAAGATCTCCTATATCGATTCCGTTATATCTCATAACACATCTCCCCTTTCCTCATTCCATACAAATAATAGATTATCCAATGAGCTTTATCAAATCACAAAAAATAATTGTGACCTGAGTAAATCCTTCTGCGTCTTATGGGTAAGCAACGATTACTAACCACAGATGGAGGGTTTATAAAAATGAAAAAGACAACACGAAGACTATTAGCACTTGCCATGGCGGGAACACTTTTAATTGCAGGATGTTCAAAAAGATCCACAGACCGCGAATCATCCAGGGAGGATAGGGTTTCTGAGCATAATGAAGCAGTTTTGGAAGCGCCTATGGAACTATCTGCAGGCGCCTACAGTTTTTCCGAAGGGGCAGATTACGAGATGTCAGCCGGCGATGACTTTGCCGGTGCGAATGCAAACACAACAACTACCGATTCTCCTGTTGTTGCCGCTCCCGAGCCTGCAGTCTCAGACCGGATGCTCATAAGAACTGTCACTCTCTCTTGTGAGACATTAAGATTTGATGAGCTCACATCCGGTATTGAGGCTCAGGTCTCGGAACTCGGCGGTTACATCGAGAATAAGTCGATGAACGGAACGGGTAATAACAACGACTTAAGAACCGTCTCATACGTAATAAGAGTTTCCTCCGATTCACTCGATTCGCTCATCAACACAATCGGCGGATCAGCAGTAATTACAAGTTCAAACGAGAGCACAGAGGATGTTACTCTTTCCTACGCTGATACCGAGGCAAGGATCGAGTCTCTTCGTATAGAGCAGGAAACACTTAACAACCTTCTCGCCGAAGCAGACGATCTCGACATAATCCTTCAGCTTCAGAACGAGCTTACTTATGTAAGATATGAGATCGAGAGCTATGAGTCTCAGCTTAGAGTATTAGAGAACCTTTCTTCTTACAGCACACTTACGCTCACTGTAACTGAAGTTCTCGAAGAGACTGAGCCTGAAGAACCTCACATCAAGACATATTCAGAGAAGATCAGCGAGTCGTTCCACGACGGTATCGACAGAGCAAAGACAGCTTTCCAGGACTTAGGTCTTTATCTTGCCGAGAACCTGATCCCCATCGCAGTATTCCTCGTTATCGCAATCGCAGTCATTATCTTCGTTAGCGTTAAGGTAAAGAAGTTCAAGAAAAAGAAGACTGCCAAGATCGCGGAAGCCAAGAAAGAGACAAAGCCCTCAACAACGGAAAATGAAGAGAAATAATCTCAAAGGATAGAAATAATAAATCCCGCCATGAAAGTGGCGGGATTTTTGTTATCTGCGAATCAGTTGCGTTTTATCTGAAAGCCTCTATTACTTTGCCGAAGACTGCCGTTGAGTTGCTCTCAATAGAATCACCCTCTACCCTTGCATAGTAATGCTTCTTGAACACTACATTGAAAAGATCCTTCAAAGGCTGATACTCGGC
The DNA here is from genome assembly GCA_024691325.1 of Saccharofermentans sp. Lineage (GTDB taxonomy): Bacteria > Bacillota > Clostridia > Saccharofermentanales > Saccharofermentanaceae > Saccharofermentans. Next base: position 9,677 of record JAILNR010000005.1, read on the forward strand.
ATCTGCAAAATTTCCATGAAGAATAATGTAATCAGGGTCTCCTGAAAGGCTTATCAAAGTCTCTGCTGTCTCAACGATATTCTTCTCGATACCGACAAGACCATTAGTGTCATACAAAGTAGGCTCACCGCTGACAATAACGATAACGGTATGAAGTCCGTCAAGCTTGGTCCTTAAGGAGTAGCAAAGTTCCCTTCTTTCATTTGCTGTACCGCCCTCAACTACAAGAAGCTTTGTCGTGGAAGGCAAAGTGTTCTCGGGATCATTGATGAAAGTCGCAAGCTTCGCGGCATTCGACGGATCCCAGTGTTCCTTAGCGTATTCGGCAAAATAATCCAGTATCTCGTTTCCTACTCCAAGCATAAGGCACTCCCGTTTAAAGTCGTTATTCAACGATTATATCATAAAACGAACTTTCTCATCACTTTCGCGGCTACTTTATAGGGCAGCGGGCGTAGCGCTTTGTCAGCTTCTTTGAGACTCTTTATGATAGGCAGACTCTGCGGGCAGTGCTTCTCGCACTTACCACAGCCGACGCACAAAGACGGAAGTCCCGGCTTGTCCTGAAGTGCAATGGTCTGTATGAACTCGGACCTTCCCGAGCCCTTGCCCTCCGTGTACATATGGTTATAGCACCTGAATACGCCCGGTATATCGACACCCCTGGGACAAGGCATGCAGTAGCGGCATCCTGTGCAGTTCACTTTCGTAGCCTTGTAAAGCTCTTCCTTGATTCTCTCGATAAGAGCGTAGTCCTCTTCCGTAAACCCGCCTGCCTCAGCCTCCGATGCGACACGGCAGTTCTCGGTTACCATAGCCTCCGAGTTCATACCCGAGAGTACGACAGTAACCTCAGGCTGGTTATAAAGCCAGCGAAAAGCCCATTCCGCGGGTGTCCTTCCTCTGGGGTCAGCAGCGATCATCTTCTTGGCGCTGTCAGTTAATTCCACGAGTTTTCCTCCGCGGAGAGGCTCCATGATAACGACGGGCACACCTTTAGAGGCAGCGGCTTTAAGGCCTTCCTTTCCTGCCTGAGTGTTCTCATCCATGTAGTTATACTGAATCTGGCAAAAATCCCAGTCATAGTCGTTAAGGATCTCTATGAAACCTTCTGTGTCACCATGATACGAGAAGCCTATGTTACGGATCTCTCCCGATTCTTTTTTGCTCTCGAGCCACTCCCTGGCACCAACCGCCTTAAGCTTATTCCATGCGGAGATATCAGTCAGATGATGCATGAGATAGTAGTCGACATAACTTGTCCTCAGTCTCTTCTTCTCTTCCTCGAAGAAACGGTCCAAAGCTTTGGGGTTATTGCCTACAAGATACTGTGGAAGTTTGGTTGCGATCTTAACCTTATCCCTTACATTATTCTCCTCGAGGATCTGTCCTAATGCAGCCTCGCTTCCGGGATAGATGTAAGCGGTATCAAAATAATTAACGCCTTTTTCTATCGCGAGCATTATTTCCTTGCCCGCCTTTGCAATATCGATCCTGCCGCCTTTGGATGTAAACCTCATACATCCGTAACCTAGAATCGACAGTTCCTCACCATGTTTGTCTTTACGATACTTCATAATGCATCCTCCGAATAAAGCGATGCTTTCCCTGCCATAATTCTACACCTTACGCAGTAAGCTGTGGTAATATGTAAGCGCATTGGAAAAGATTTTTGACTTTTAGGGTTGATCCCCGGGACAAAGGAGAAGGCCATGTTATTTGCTTTAGCGCTGATACCGGTAATAATCTTGTTGATCGTTATCTACAAAAATGACCGTAATGATAAGGAGCCCATCGGTCTTCTTATCGGCTTGTTCTTCGCAGGTGCTGCTACCGTGATTTCAGCTATCATCGCAGAGGCATTAGGCGATTTGGTCTTCGATTTTATCTTCCCCCGCGAATCGTCATTTAAAGCGGCGCTCTTTGCGGTCGTTATCATCGGCCCTGCAGAAGAGCTCGGTAAATTCTTCATCCTGTGGCTTATAACATGGAAGAACAAGCACTTCAACTACAGTTACGATGCCATCGTCTATGCTGTTTTTGTTTCACTGGGATTTGCAGCACTCGAGAACATAGGTTATGTCTTCAGCAACGGCCTTGGTACTGCTATCATCCGTATGTTTACAGCTATACCCGGACACGCAAGCTTCGCTGTCTTCATGGGATTCTTCTATAGCAGAGCAAAATACGCCAGCATCACAAAAGAAAAGGGCAGATGTGCTTTCAACATGATTTTTGCGATTGTATTGCCGAGTATATTGCACGGCATCTATGATGCTATCGCCATGGGCGCAAGAGAAGCCAACATTGATTTCCTCGCGGGAATTGCAGTCATAGTCTGGATATTGTTTGTAATTGCACTGTTTGTTATGTCCATCATCACTGTCATCAACTCGGCAAAACACGATTTCTGTATCGTCAGATTGCCCGATAATACACAGACGGTTTACAGACCGCGTGTTGCGGGCAACTGGACTTGCACTTGCGGAACGGTCAATTATCTCAACTTCTGCTCTGAGTGCGGTAAGCAGCGTCCCTTGAACAACACCTGGCGATGCCCCAAATGCGGAATGACCGGCACATTCAACTTCTGTGGTAATTGCGGTTGTCCGAAGCCCAGTCCCGAAACTCTTTAAATTCCATAGGCTTCGAGTAGTAGTATCCCTGGAAACTTCCGATGTTGAATTGCTGGAGGATATCTCTCATCCCCTGTGTCTCGATACCTTCAACGCAGACCTTGGCACCGAACAGTGAAGCTAAGCCGGAGAAGTGTTTGATCAGCTCTCTTTCCATCTTATCTTCCTCGATTCTCTCTACAAATCCGCGGTCGATCTTAATTATGTCGAAGGGAAGTTCCTTAACGATGCCGACTGAAGAGAATCCTGTACCGAAGTCATCCAATGCTATCAGCACACCTCTGGCTTTAAGACTTGCAGTTACATTCTTCAGTAATCTTATATCAAGCAGTCTGCAGCGTTCAGTAACTTCAAAGCAAATGTGATCCGGCGGATATCCCATATCGTCCAATACGCGGAATACCATATCTACAAAATCCGGTTTTTGAATCTGTGTATAGGACAGATTGATATTCATGACAAAAGAAGGATTCGTCTTTATTATCTTCTTTGCCGCAACGATCGCTTCCTTGATGATCCATTCACCTAATTCAGGGAATAAAGGATCTGACTCGAGAAGAGGAATAAATTGATCCGGAGGAACAACTCCATAATCCTCGTTCTTCCAACGAAGCAACGCTTCAGCCGAGATCAACTCCTCCGTATGTGCGTCAACAACAGGCTGGAACACGAGGAAGAAACCTCTGTAGCCATGCATGATAGAAGCTCTGATAGCATGAAGCTTCTCAAGTCTGTATCTGTTATTCTCGTTAAGATCATTCTCAAATACTACAATGTCACCCTGTCTGAAATTCTTTGATTCGCTGTAAGCATGGTTAAGACATGCATAGACAGTCTGCGAATCAAACTCATAACGGTCGAGCTTCAATACACCGCAGTTAACCTCAAGCAGAATCCTCTTATCATCCACTTCGAAGTCCTCACGGAAATAGTTACGGAAACCTAAGTATCTCTCCTTGATCTCATCAACGATAAGAGTGTTGGTTATGATCGCGAACTTGGTGCCGTCAATCCTGTAGCAGACACCTGAATTCCCGGTTGTATCAAACAGTTTCCTTGCATAAAGCTGAAGTACACGGTTACCGAAGTGATACCCGTAAACTGCATTAATCTCGGAGAACTTGCTGATACCGACTATCAAGACATATACCTCTGCTTTGCGCTTTATCACCGCATCGAGATCCTCGAAGAATCCGTACTGGTTTCTTAATCCCGTCAGCGAATCAATATGACCTTGCTTGCCATGGTTCCGGATAGTACCGACAAAGTAATCGGGAACTCCCATAAGGTCTCTTATTACCACACCCCTGCATGTGCACACATCATATTCACCGTCTATTCTGCGGGCACGGTACTGCATGTCGTGTCCCGAACTGTTGCCGGCAAATATCTCATCTATACCTTTGTGATATGCATCGCGGTCATCAGGATGAATACAGTTCTCCCAAATGTCGCCTGCTCCGTACATATACTCGGAAGGAAGTCCGTATGCATCGACAGCATTCTTAGACCACCTCGACAGATCGTACTTCATATCGCACAGGAACACATAAGTACCGTCAGAAACAACATCATAAGACTTGTACAGGGAATCTAACATCTTCCTTCTGTCTTCTGTAATGGTCTTGTTCGGGGACATCTTAAGAGAACGTGTCTCTCCAAGAAGCTTTATCTCTTTAAGACGGGCTTTATCCTCATACATGAGGTCATCAGCTCTTTTAAATATCTCATCAACAGACTTATCCTTATCAGGATCGTACAGTGAAACACCTATTGCAACGACTGCGCCCATGCCGATCCTGATATTGTCCTCTATCTGCTTTTTGAAAGTATAGATCAGGTTGTCACGTTCCTCATAGTCCTGCCCTCTTAATATGACGACGAACTCATCTCCGCCTGTTCTGAAAACAGGGCAATGGGAGAATACACGGCAGATATAAAGACATGACGACCTTATGTATTCATCTCCTGCCTTATGTCCCTGCGTATCGTTGATCTGCTTAAGATCATTAAGATCACAGACGATGATTCCGAACGGATCCTCATCGTTCTCATCGATCTTTGTCTGAAGCTCTTTCTCGAATTCAACATAAGCGGTTTTATTACGGGTGCCGGTAAGACTGTCACGGCGGGCGGTCTCATTAGCTCTCGACAGAGCAAGAAGGTGTTCCTTCTCCTTCTTTACAGCTTCCTCCCTGTTCTCAATACAGATGATAAAATGCGTCTTATCGGAAGACCAGCTTACCGTCATTCTCGTATAAGTGGGAGCTTCGTTTCCCATCAGCATCCTGTAATCTTCTACAAGCTGCCTGTTATCCTCAAGCTGCGTGATAAAATTATCCTTGTTAATGAAAAGCTTTAACCTTTCCCTGTCCTCAGGGAAAATGATCCTGTCTATATTCTGTTCCGTAACACCAAAGAAGTCTTCGCCCTCTTCCTGTATCTCAAGCTCTCCGTATAATTTATGGGTGGAGTATTCCCTGTAATACATAGTCTGGGCATCCACGTAGTAGATCATGTCGTACTGAGCGGCAAGATTCTCTGCTATCTGAGTAAACGTGACACTCCTCTTCCGCGTTTCAGTAAGCTCACGCTTCGCTTTTACTTCATCATCTATGTTCTCGATACATACAACGATATGTTTATTGTCATTCGCTTTGATCTCTGTATGTCTTATGTTCCTTACTTCACCATCCACAACAAGACGGTAAGCAATGGAGAACGAATTCCTGTGTTCGAGATTGGCAAGCATCGCGTCTTTATAGTGAAGCTTAAGAGCTTTTTCCCTGTCCTCGGGATGAACGAACTTACGTATACTCCTTCTGCTCTCTGCATAGAAATCGTTTCCCGTTGCAGGAACATTCAGTTTCTTGTACTCATCCGTAGAAGAGATCTCAACATAGGTATTTGTTTCAAGGTCGATATAGTACAAGGTATCGTACTGCCCGGCCAGACTTGCCGTTATCTGGTTATATATTTCCTTCTGGCGGGCCGTTTCTTGATCCAGCTGTTTCTGACGGTGTGCCTCATCTATGTTAATGACACCCAGAATAAAATAATCAGCATCAAGATCGTCATCAATGCCTCGGATAAGACGCAGAGCATGCCAGGTGGGAACTCCGTTTATCATCAAACGGTATTCGATACTTTGCATACTGCCCTTCTTCATGGCGGAAAGCAGTTTATCTTTCTGAATATCATCAATGAAAATGTGCTGGTCTTCTTCATAAACAACTGCCTTACAGTCACGTATGATGTTCTTGAAGAAGTCGTCGCCGCCCTGTTCAAGGCTCAGTGAATGGAACTCGGGATTAACGGAGTACCAGAAGTATTCGTTTGTTACCGCGTTTACGTAATAGACACTCGAATAGTCTACAAGAAGTGATTCAGCAATCTTTCTAAATATCTCGTCCTGTTTTGACATACCTGCCCCCCAGCAGAGTAATCAGTATCTGTACACCTCATTATAACAGGAATAACAATGACAAATATTAATGATAATCAAACTATGCCGTATATTACCCGGTAATTGATATAATGTATCTACATTGTGTAGAAGGGGTTATCATATGAAAAAGACAAAGAGATTATTAGCCGGAGCTCTGGCTCTGGCGATGGCACTGCCGTGTTTTGCGGCATGTGACCAAGACGTTGCAGATGATGTCATATTGGCAAGTGACACCTGGTATGACGTTACTTCGGTTACTTTACATGAGGAACTTGATCCTGCTGAGTATGAATATGCACATATGGATTTCGCCGGGCTGAGCGATATCGGTTATGTATATAATCTCCAAGGGATAAAACTCATTCCTGAGGGGTTCGACTTCGAGACAGATGATATGAGCAGCCTTACAGACTCAAGGATACTTGTTTTTGATGATCAGGGTAACAAAATTCAGACTATATCGGTGTCGGATTACATTCAGAATGCAGACTTCAGCGGAACGGCCATGATGGACGATGTACAAAGAAGCGGTGATGACTGGTTCGTCACCATCTCGGAATATGATATGTCAACCGGCGATCAGTCTGTTTATAACATTCCCATTGACCTTCAGACAGGAGAATTCGGTGAACCGGTGGAGTCTTCCTTACCTGACGAGATAAATGAAGTTATCGAAGAAGGAGGAATGGAAGAATCAACGGAGCATGCCGGCGATTATGTGATCAGAAAATTCTGGATTAGCGGAGATACTCCTTCCTATGTCCTTTACATAACTGATGCGGACGGCAACGAGACAATTCTCGATTTAAGAGAACTGTTCCCGGAACAGACTATTTTTGATATCAGGAGCATAGTTGATATGGGCAACAACAAAGCCTTTATCAATGCAACGGACTACAGTACAGATAAGTTCTTCATCCTCGACTTTGCAACTATGGAGATAACAGAGCCTGATACGGATATGGCATGGCTGTCTAATGACATCGACAACATCCGTTCAGTCGAGGGCATAGGTTCTGCTGTTATAAATGATGACGGTGTTTACTCCGTTGACTTTGAGACCCAAACTGTCGAACCGCTGTTCCTGTTCTCTGATTCCAATGTTAATCAGTATGATGTAAGCAGCTTTACACCCGTTAAGATCACTGAGGAAGAGTGCATCTTTACAGGTGTTCCCACATTGCCCGACCGCAGTTCATCTTCCTCGATCTCGAGCACGGCTCTCGTGTACACATTCAACCGTGCAGACACAAATCCGAATGCCGGAAAGACCATAATAAGCGTTGCTTCCGTACAGGATTTCTCATATGCACTTTGTAATGCGGTATGTGAGTTCAATAACACATCCGAAGATTACTTCATCAAGCTTACATCCAAGTACAACCTCGATAAGTACAATGACGAAGCAGAAGACTCCGGCGACAACTACATGGCAGCAAATGATAATGCCACAACCACTTTAAGCAACCAGCTTGCTATCGACCTTATGGCAGGTGAAGGACCTGATGTCATTATCAACGCATCTTCTCTTAATATGCTTAACAACCCTGATTACCTGATCGATATGTCAGAGTTTGTGCAAACCAATTTCGGAGACGATGCATACTTTACAAATCTTTTCGAAGCGCGCAAGATCGATGGTGCGCTCTACCAGATTCCTCTTGCCGTGTCGATAGTAGGAATCTCCACTTCTGCCAATAACGTTGAGGCGGATCAGGTAGGATTTACTTTCGAGCAGTATGAGCAGTTTGTTGAAGGTCCTTGCAACGGAGTAAGCCCGTTCTCGGGTAATCAGACGGATGTTTTCATTCAGCTTGCGGACTGCATGCAGGACAGCTTCATCCAGGACGGCAATGTTGACTTCGACACGCCCGAGTTCCGCGCTCTTGCCGAGTTCGTCAGAGACAACATCTATGAGTCACCCGAATCGGACGATTACGGTTATGTGGAAGAAAGTTCAGACGATGCAAGCGTTACCTACATCTCAGATATTGCCACATACTTTGACAGCATTGCGAGCAAGAACAACACGGTATTAGGCCTTCCTTCATACGACGGCAGAGGACCTGTTGTCTATGATTGTGACTCTGTTGCGGTTTCTGCGATGACGGAACACCCCGAGGCATGCAACGAATTTGTATCCGTTCTTCTGGGCGAGTCTTCGCAGGATATCTACGGTGCATATCAGATTCCCGTTAACCGTAATTCTTTCAACAACATCGCGGAGCAGTACATCGAATCACATAATGCGGAAATAGAACTCATGCTCCGCATTTATAACGAGGCGATGCTGTCATCGTTTGGATATAGTACCCAGACTATGGATGAGTCTTCAATCCCTGTTTTTGCAGAATTCGTAGGCGGCATCTCGAACAGTTACAACAACGACGGTTCAATAAACTCCATCATACGTGAGGAGATACCGTCATTCCTCGAGGGACAGAAAACACTTGAAGAGATCATTCCGCTTCTCAATGACCGCGTTAACACAGTCCTTGATGAAAGAAACTAAGACTGACTCATGAACAGCAATTAAGGGTGTCCGCGGTGGACACCCTTTTTTGAACACATTATTTCCATGGGCGGTTTTTATCGAGCCATCCGTTAGCTTTCCAGTACTTGAAGTCCGTATATTCCGGGTTCTGTTTACCGAGCCCGGTCTGCATCATCCTGACCATATAGAATTTTACCTTTGCCGGCAGACGTGTGCGGGCCGGTCTGCTGTAATCGATGGCAGCTGCTTTTCGCGCGGCGTTCTGAACCTTAGCTGTCATGGCCGCAGTCTTCCTAGCAGGTATCTTGTTCCAGTCTATCTCGCTCATGAGCTTGAAACTGACGCTCCTGATATCACTCACACCCCACCAGGACAGGCTGTCTCTTATATCCTTGGCCGTGGACTTCTCACCTGCGCCCAGGCACTGCGTTATGATGACCGCGCGCTTCCCGAACATCTCGCGCGCAGGACGGTGCGGCATCCAGCGGTAGCCGAAGTGGTCAAGCATAGCTTTCATAGCGCCGGTGCAGTGGAATACATACGCGGGTGAAGTAAATACCAGAAGGTCAGCCTCGAGAAGTGCCGCCTCGATTTTCTGAACATAGGGAGCGTCCTTACAGAGGTCCTGGCGGGTTCTAAAGCACTGCGTGCATCCAATACAGAAACCCGGCAGGTCGCGCGGCAGGTAAAACTCCGTGATCTCGGCGGTGTTTCTGAACTGCTCAAGAAAAATCTCCTTGAGCTTATAAGTAACACCCTTCTTCTCAGTACCGTTTATGACCGTGATCTTCATGCTATTGCCCTCCCGTAGATTCTATCGAACTGTCTTAAGTGCTCTTCAAGCGTCTTCAGAGCTTCCTTCTCCCGTTTAGGTTCGCGGTCACACACTGTTAGCAGAAGGTAGATTGGCGCGTAAAAGTGAAGTGTCATGACCGGTACATTATCCGTGACCAGTACCCCCTGCGACACCAGAAGTCCGAGTAACATCCCCTGGTAGCTTAATGGCATCTCGAAATACTGCTGCTGATAAACCTTTGCCAGTTCCTTATCACGGAACTGCTCGATCGTCAGCATCTTTCTGAATCGCCTGGTGTAGTCGTCATGCAGGTAGTAGAGGAACAGGTTCTTGCCAAGCTCAACCATGCTGTCCTCGTTCATGTTTTGATAAATAGCTGCATCGGCAGTCGGATCCATGCCGCTGATGTTGAGGCTTCCCGCCTGTTCCATGAAGCGGCGGTTCATCTCTTCGATGATGGCATCGAAGATCGCCTGCTTATTCTTATAGTGTTTGTATAGAGACGGTGCCTTGATTCCAACGCGCTTTGCAATGTCGTTAACATAGACATTCGCATATCCCTGTTCAGAGAATAATGTCAGTGCTTCATCCAGAATTCTGTGTTTGGTATCCATAATGCCCCCTGTGGCTAATTCTAATTAGCCATATTATAGGCTAATTTCAATTAGCCGTCAATAGGAAGATGATCATGTTATCAAGTGATATAATCAGGTTAAGTTTTTTAACGGAGGTTCATTATGGATTTAGATCTTAACAAGGCAAAAGACATCGCAAAAGATGCAGTAGAAAAGCTCTCCAAGGACGAGAACGCCAAAAAGGTTGCAAATCAGGCTATCAACGAAGTAGAGAAGAAAGCTAAAGTGGATCTTCCCGATGTAGACGGCCTCAAGAAGATGATTAAGTGAGTTTTTCTTCGTGAACAAGATGGGCTCCTGAGTGACTTGCGCACCGGGAGCCCTTTTTTATAGACTGCTGTGAGAGTTTCACTTGACGCAAGCAGTTGTTGTTAATGTCATTTAGAGTGTGTATTATTTGTTGTGTGAGGGTATCCATATGATCAATCCAACTAAACAGGAAAACAGAGACTACGCGCTCGATCTCATTAAAATCATATGCTGCGGCATAATCCTCCTTCATCATTATCAGCAAGATCTTAACATCTGCTTTAATCATTTTAATTTCTATTGTGGAGAGATTAAAGCATGGCTGGGTGTAGAGATGTTCTTTTATTTCAGGATTATTATCTGCCAACTGCCAATCTCTGTTAATGGTCATTCTTACCTCCTGAAGAGAATCAATATTCTTGATGAATTCATTCATATAAATAAGCCATTTGTCGTTGGCATCAACAATGTACGAGCCAACATTATTACGAACAGCAGTTAATAATTCCGAATATTGCTGGCAGATTTTTTTATTGTAAGGGGAGGTGATCGGATGTCTGATAAGTGAATAGTACACTTTGCCCCCCCTGTTTGCTACAATTGTCTGGTAGATAATGTTGATTTACGAGGGCAATTGAAGATGAAGACACTTAAGAAGATATTTGTACTTTTGCTTACTATAACGACGCTGGCTGTTAGTGCGTTCACACTTACTTCGTGCAGCGCGGATGCCGAGCCTGCGGAAGACGTTGATATCACATCTAACTGGACTTTCTACAGCGTTACCGGCGATGACGGCGTGACGTCTTACAGGGATCCGAATGAGAGTGAAGATGAGCTTCCTTTCTTCGTATGTGACGGAACTGCTTTCCAGATAAGTACTGTGCCTGAAACTGTGCGTACCGGCACTGTCACAGTAAATGAGGACGGCACATATACGCTCACGATGGATGAGAACGGAAAGGAGTTTCAAGCAAAGATCGAGGGGAATATGCTGGTAATATATTTCGCTGAGGGAAGGCAGTTAGCTTTCGAAGCAATTATGGACAGTTGAATGAAAAACTAAATTAGATTCTGGATATATTCCGCTCAAGATACATTCTAAAAAGGGTGTTTCTGAGCGGAATTCTGATGTAGAATCCAAGTAATCTGTTGGATATTCTCGTAATAATGGCATGGCAAATATATTAAAAACCTTGAACTATGGTTCGTATTTAGTGGCAAAACAAAACGGCCAGACCGCTAAGTCTGACCGTTTGAATGGACGCTTCTTTTCTAATTTGTCGCAAATTTGTCGCAAAACTCTGTTTCTTGACTTTCGCAAAGCCTTTTGGGAGGGAGTCGACCGGCAGCGGCGTCTTTGACTTGCTGCCTGCGACCTTGTTCGCCTCCGGCTCACTGCGGCCTCCCGAGCGCACGAAGCATCCACCGGATGCTTCTTTTCAGCGCTCGTGACCCTCACGGGTCCGACTCCCACTCGATATCAGTAACAGCACAAAAATAGTCCCGAATGCTGTAAACAGCTTCGGGACTATTTTTTGCACTGTGGCGGAGATGGAGGGAGCTAATAGATTATTCGTGTTAAGTCTTTCTAACCCTTCATAGCCCTTAATACTAAGGGTTGGGGAGGTATTCGTTGACTCTAACAATCTCGCTAAGTGTAAATAATTCTTCATAACTCTTCCTCTAAATGTCGTA
>JAILNR010000033.1 GCA_024691325.1 Saccharofermentans sp.
CTCCGCCCCCTCAATAACTTCACGTTTGATGTCGAACTTCGGCTGCAGGTACACCCTGAACTCATCCTCCGCAATGGCGGTGTCCACGTAAGCCTTTATGATGTTGCCCCAGGTGATGTCGTCGTGCATCTTGTCCGTGTATATGGTGACCTCGGTCTTGTTCGGAGTCACGGCGAGGGCCTGCGCCATCTTGGCGGCATCGGCCACGCGGTTGCCTGAGAGGATCGTCCTTTGCATGGGGACTACGCCGCACCTGTAGTAGATCCTGTAAGCGGGATCCTCGGGCAGGCGCGAGATGGACTCAAAGAAGTCCTCCAGCACACGCATGGTCTCGTCCTCGGGCATGTCCTTTATCATCATGGCAAAGTTGTCGTTATGGCAGCGCGCGCTCGCGTAGACGAAGTCAGCTTCGTTCATGGCCTTTACGACATTGCGCAGCACGCGGTTAGCCGTGTTGTGCCCGTAGACTTCATTTATCACGCGGAATTCCTTGATATCGAAATGCACGAAAGTGTAGTCGCTGATGCCGCTGTCTGTCGGCATCTCCAGGAAAGCCACGAGGTGGTTCCAGTTATAGTGCCCCGTGATGGGCTCGGTGAATGACATCTTGTAAAGCAAAGCTTTATCGAAGCGGTCTGCGTCGTCGGAGATGATATCCTTGGCGATCTCGTCCTTAAGCTCGCACTCGTAAAGTAGCCTGAGCTTCTTGGAATACGTAAACGCGGATATTACTTCAGACTCGGCCTTAAGCGAAAGGTCACTGTAAACGCGGTGGGCCGCTCCGTCTCCCGCGAGGTCTTTGAAGATAGTGGTGATATTCTCGCGGCTGATCTCGATCTCATCGTCAGTTTCCAGGGAGAAGCAGTAGGAGCCGTTAAGCCTGATGGAATCCAGATCCGCGGGGTACTCTGCCTTGTCGTCATCCGGCCTGAACTCGATTCCGATCACAGGCTTATCAAGACTTTTAATGAAGAACACTCCGGGGTAATCATAAGTGCCGAAAGCACCCGTATACTTGCTGATCTTATCCGGGATGACGCCGCCGGTGAATGCCCGGATATCTTCTTCGGACGCATCGGTGTAGAATAACAGACGGTCAGGCTTATAAAGCTGGTTCAGTTTATTAACAACCATAGTCTTTCCCTCAAATAATCAGCAGCAAACCATACTATGTTTTGAATTATATACTTTTTTAATGTGTTTCTTGCATCTTTTCTTACATTTATGCATATATCCGATAAGTCAGGCAATCTAATCCTGAATAATTCCTACTTTTTTAGATGGTATAATAACCTCATGGACCGGTTCTTGGATTTCTGCCGCACATATCAGACTAGTCTGATGCTCTTTTTGCAGGGAGTATGCGTGGCGATTGCTTTCCTGACGATCTTCATGCGCTACCTCAAGCGCTCTCGTAAGCTCAGCATTATCTTCCTCGAGCTGACGGCAGCGGCGAACCTTGCCGCGAGCAGGTTCTATTATCTGAACCGCGTTGTGGACAACACCGCTTACTGGCCGTGGGTCAGGGCCGCGAAATTTCTAGACTACTTCTTCGTTCTCGCCATAATCCTGTGCTTTAACTTCTACGTGAAAGATCTCCTCCGGAACGAGGGCGGCCTTAAGAGGATACCTCGGATGCTTTTCGCCGTGGATGCCATTCTCGCTGCAGGTGCAGTCACGCTGTTTATCAACTTGCACACGGGTTTCTACTACTACTTTGATGTCACTAACGTGTACACACACGGCGCGTATAACTTCGTGTGGTACATATTCCCTATGACGCCGCTTCTGATACAGCTGCTCGCGATCGTCATCAACTACAAGCACTTCCCGAGGATCATGCGCATTCCGCTCGTGCTCTTCATAGTAATCCCGCTGCTGATGGCCGTAGCACAGTTCCTCGTGACTGACCTCGCGCCCGGCGTTATCTCCACGGTAGGTATGGCTATCGTGCTCTACGTGTTCTCGATAGAGGAGATGAATAAGTCCATAGACCGCGCGCACAAGCGAGAGATTACAATGATGGCGAAATACCAGAAGACACTCGAGGACACGGTCGACCTTCGCACACACGAGCTTAAGGTGGCGAACGAGAAGGTCGAGAGCCTCCTGCTTAATATTTTGCCCGAGAACATCGCGAGGGAGCTTGCCGAGAATCCCAACAAGACTATCTCCAAGACTTATCCGAACGCGACGGTTCTCTTCGCGGATATAGTCGGCTTCACGCAGATGAGTGATAAGATGACTGCAGAGGAGACGGTCCTCATGCTTAACAAGATGACGATACTCTTCGACGACCGCGCGAAAAGGGCAGGTGTGGAGAAGATTAAGACTATAGGAGATGCCTACATGGCTGCGGCGGGGCTCACGGAAGATGATTCCGATGACGGCGTGGAGTTGATGATCAGGTTCGCTCGTGGCATGATCGAGGATGTGGAGCAGGTAGGCCGTGAGATGGGTATTCCGCTTAAGATAAGGATAGGAATCAATTCGGGTGAGTTAGTCGCGGGTGTAATCGGCAAGACCAAATTTATCTACGATGTCTGGGGTGACACGGTTAACATCGCGAGCCGCATGGAGTCCACGGGTGACCCGATGAGAATTCACCTGTCGGAGGCTGCGTACTCCAGGATCAGTTCAAGTTATCCCGGTCTTAGTTCCGTCCCGGTCGATGTTAAGGGCAAGGGTATGATGAATGGTTATTTCTTGTGAGCCGGAATACATTACCCAAATCTCAACATTAAGTTAAGTAAGAAAAGAGAGTGCGTTTGCGGGCTTTTTGTTTTTCCTGTCCACCGACGAGTGAATATATCGAGTAACGATAATTTCATATTGCAAAACGATTTAACGCCTAGTACAATGAAAAATGTAGGGAGGTGCATCAAATGGGGACAAAGTTGAAATATGACCGCCGCAGTTGTAAGACTCTTTTATTCTTTCTGATTGTTGCAGCTGCATTCTTTGCATATGGTCTGGTCTGTGTTCTTTTCTTTGATGATAACCGGGCGCCGATTTGGTTGATCTTTACGGCAACTTTCGGCCTCATGATCGGTGGTCCCCTTACATTGCTGTTTGCTTATGTATATGCCGATGCGAAGATCTACCTTGGAAGATTAAGCCACAACGGGTTCGTTGTTCCGAATACCAAAGCTGAATGCGGCGGTATGCTTGAGAAGTTGAGCAGAACGGGAGATCCTGTTACCAATAACTACAGCAAAGACAGTGTTCGTTCATTGATTCTTTGCATCATATTTTTCCTCGCTGATATCGCAGGTGATATCTGGTATCTTCTTAAATGGAGCAGGTATCAACTTGAAGGTGCAAGCGTATTGTTTGTGATGCTTCTTATATTCCATGCGGTTATCTTCTTGATTCCCGCCTTAATCTTCATTACTCAGAGAAATACGAATAAGTATATCGATAATGTTGATATTATTGACGGGCGTAAACCCAGGATGAGTATCATGTCTTCAATCCTTCTGCTGACGATCCTGTCAGGCATAGGGGCGTTCGGCGTAATCCAGGCAAACTCCATGACTTCCTATATCTACAAAAGTAAATACGGAAGATATGAGAAGACTCATGAAGACTTTTTGAGCGGTGCATCTATGGATGTTACATCTGACAGCCTTACAGACGGAGTCTGGAATGCTGAGATATCTGACATATCTCCGGAACTGTCTTTTGAACATGTTGACGGAGCAGAGTTCTATGTCATCTATATGGTTGATGAGAACAGCAACAGCCGGCTTTTGTGGTATGCTTCGCATGTCGGTGACACAGCAATTCCCGAAGGAAGCGTAACCGGTGAATATTCGGGTCCGGATGTTACGGCAGGCGAAGAGGGACATAATCTGACTGTATATGTCTATGCTCTGCAGGGCGAACCCGGAAGATCCATAGATCTTGAAATCGGCGATTCTTCTTTATCGGGAGACCTTTATTACTATGATATTCTCAACGTGATCGATGGATCATCTTCTCCTGATCTGTATGGTAATGTAATTTCATACGGGTATGTTACAGGCACCTTCCGGAATTTGTCATAAAACGACACACGCAACAACAAAAACAACGGTTATTGCGATGCCTGTGTAAGTCCACCGGGCGGCGCAACCGGAGGCTGGTAAAAAATCAAGGCACCCGCGACATCGCTGTCGAATGGGTGCCTTTATTACTGTCTATTCTAAGACAAATAACTTAAGCGAATATATGACCGTTTGCTTCGCAGCGCATTCCGAGGCAGTTGAACTCACTTACTACCTGATCGGGAAGCTCTTCAACTGTGCAACAATTCCATTGTGTTTGAATAGCAAGTAATTCCTCGGGAATATCAGACTTGTTTGCACCGCTGTCATAGACGGTAAATACAGTACCGGGCGCAAGGAAATCAAAATCAGTAGCAACGAAAGTAGCCTCACTATTAAAATCATCTTCAGACCTTGCTTCCGTCCATGTCTCACCTGCGGGATGCTCCTGGTTAATTTCGCCGATAGTAAGAGCATAAATATGGTCGCCTATCTGGGAAACTTCACTGAACTTTCCTATACAAACCGGATCAGCGTTTCCCTCGTTAACAGCCCATTCGTGATAGAAGAATGTTCCGTCAGCGTGTATATAAATCTCACCCCACTCATCTGTGGCGGTGCGTTTCCGCAAGCAGAAAAAAGAACTGCAGCAGCAAGGCATGAAGCCATAATAGCATTTGTCTTTTTCATAGTAATCTACTTAATAAAAAACATAAACTTGCGTATTGTATTACACAAAGGCGGGAGAAATTTTAAGTATATGTGGCAAAATATAAGCATGCAGATTTATTTCGCGCCGATGGAAGGCATTACCGGCTACATTTTCCGCAACGCTTACGATGAGATCTACGGGAACATCGCCAAGTATTACGCGCCTTTTATCTCGCCTTCCGAGAATTGCCCCATTACCCCGCGTGAGCGAAAAGACATCACGCCTGAACACAATGCGGGCATCAACCTCGTTCCGCAGATACTGACGTGCAGATCTGACTGCTTCATCGAGGCTGCACGTGAGCTTCAGGCGATGGGGTACAAGGAGGTTAATCTGAACCTCGGGTGTCCGTCAGGAACCGTATGCGCCAAGGGGAAAGGAGCGGGTTTTCTGCCTCAGACTAACGAGCTTTCCAAGTTCCTTGATGACATCTGCTCTTACGCTGACAAGGAGGGCGTCAAGATCTCGGTTAAGACGCGCCTGGGTTACTATAATCCTGACGAGTTCTACGATCTTGTGGAGATCTTTAACCGCTTTCCTATAAGCGAGCTTATCGTGCACCCGAGGATACGCTCTGACTTCTATAAGGGTGAGCCGCGCAGGGAGTTTTTCGCTTATGCACTTACACATGCTAAGTGCCCTCTCGTGTATAACGGCAACATTTACAGCGTGGAGGACTACAGGGATCTGACGGATGCGCTCGGATGCAAGCTTGATACCGTCATGATAGGCAGAGGTCTGCTTGCCGATCCGTCACTTGCGGACAAGCTTAACAATGTTACAGACGCCACAGACTTCGCAAAATTCAGGAAACTTCACGACACTTTATATTACGAGTATCAGAAAGTCATGTCACCAGACATCAACGTCCTTTACAGGATGAAGGAGCTCTGGTCTTACTGGAAGAACTTATTCCCGGGCCAAGAGCGCGATATCAAGCGTCTTCTTAAGACAAAGAAATACGCGGAGTACGAGGCTGTCGTTTATCACGGCCTTATGCCGTAAGAGCGGCACATAGCATACCATTCGGAAGAGCGGATGAAGCCGTTTATGACTTCTGCTCTTGTCGCGTTACCGGCAAGTCTTCCTAACCAGTACGCCTTCCCCACAGGATCAGGCTGTCCCGGCTCCCACATCGAAAGAAGGTAGCTTTGTACAGGGAATTTGTCCCAGTTTATTCCGATAGTAGTGTCAGTAACATTGTTACGGTATATCTGTATGAAAGAGCTGTTTCCCGTAGTAAATTCAACGGTGTTGCTGACCTAGACCTCATCATTAACAGTGTGACAGACGTACATTGTGTAGGTTGTCTCGGGGTCGAGTCCGTCAAGGATGTAATCCGATGCAGTGATACCGGATGCATAAGTGGTATTCTGCTCTTCGCCCTCGGCTCTTCCCATTATGGATAATTCGCGGTTCGATAATGACCAGGCAAGACTGACGAAAGTTTCTCCGACGCTTGCCACGCGGGCGAAGTTGGGGTCAACAATGAAGATAGGAAGTTCATTGGAATAAAATACTTCTCCCAAGTCTCTCGATGAAGTAATCGGAATCATCAACAACAGAGTACAGACCGTAATCGACGAGTGCGGATAACAGTCTGATTAAAGTAAAAACAAAGCATCCTCCGGGACTGATCCCGGGGGGTTTTTTGTAATTCACAACTCTTTTATGTCAGTTCACCACAAAACACACATGTATTATCAGCATCATGGTAGTATACCGTCAGATAGATGCTGATGACTTTATTGATTACTCAGGCTCATCAAAAAAGGGGAAAAGAAGAGGGAAACCGGCGGCCACACGGGCGCCGGTTTCTTTCTTTTATGTGACAGGAGAGTAACTTAAAAATCTTTAACACAATTTTGCCACTAAATAACCGAATTTCTTCCAGCGGGGGAGTCTATACTTTAAGACAACCAAGACCAAATCTTAGTAAAGAAGGAAATGGAAAATGGAAGAAAACACAATCAATGAAACACAGCAGTTGAATCTTAATGATTTGAAGAGCGTCTACGGCGGTACTTCAAGCGAGGCCCTTAACTGGTTCGCACTTGTAAGATGCAATGTGGATGTTCTTGAGAAGCACGATATAGACAGAGGTAATCTGCCCGAATTCCTTAGAACGGTTGGTATCAACGCTGACTTCAGTGTTGACGGTCCTATCATTTATACGGATGCTGAGACAGGTAAGCCCCTTTTGCACAGAGAAGCTTTAACAAAGGCTCAGAATTTTCTCGATAACCTCTGATAGTTAAAACTTATTTTTTCTAAACCCGCGTAGCCCCTTTGAACCTTCAGGTTTGAAGGGGTTTTAATTTTGCGGCAAATTAACTTAAAATAAATGATATGAGTCTTAAAGATTTACTTAATAAGTTTAAAGGCAAAAATGAGGAGCCGCAGGAGGACGACGAGGATAAGCCCGTCGTTGTTAACGGCTACCTTCAGACTTCAAACACGCGCGTGATCCGTCCTGTTTATTCCAATACCAGGGAGGGAAGAGCGGAGCGCAAGGAGTGATATGGATTACAAGGTTCTGATGATCGATGACGACGAAGTGATCGCAGCCTCGACTGCCGAGTACTTCAACATGTTTGATGTTAAGACGGCTTACGTCACGAGCTTCGAAGATGCTGTCGCTTTCCTTGAGAACAACACGGTCTCGCTTTTGCTCCTCGATATCAATCTGGGTGACAAGTCGGGCTTCGACCTTTGCAAGAAGGTGCGCGAGAACTACGACATGCCGATACTTTTCGTAAGTGCGAGGACATCCGACGACGACGTTCTGATCGCGCTCAACATCGGCGGCGATGACTACATCAAAAAGCCTTACACCCTAAGCATTCTGCTTGCCAAGGTTAAGACCATCCTCACCCGTTACGAAAAGGCTGCTTCCTCGATTGCCGTATCATCTGATCCCGTTCCTTCCGCATTGTCTTACAATCTGACCGGCGATATTACACTTGATACCAATACACACAAGCTTATGGTCAGAGGCGAGCTCCGGAGCCTCAAGGATATGGAGTACAAACTTTTACTCTATCTGCTTGTGAACCGAGGCCGCGTTGTTACGAAGGACGAGCTTCTGAAGAATGTATGGGAAGATGAGTTCACGGGAGAAGGAACGATTGCTGTTCATATACGACACTTAAGGGAGAAGACCGAAGACGATCCAAAGGACCCGAAGATAATCAAGACTATCTGGGGAGTCGGGTACATCCTCGATGCGTAAGTTCTATAAGGTCATAATCATCGTTGCCTGTGTTTACTTTGCGGTAATAGCCGCGTTTGTTTTTCTTAGCGGCAGAAAGATAGGCGGATCTTCTATAAGTGAACAGGATGTTCTGTTTCTTAACGACATAGCATATGTGGTGAAGGAGAACGGTTCACTCGAATCCGTCGCCGGTGATAAGGATTATGTCGTTACGGACACTATCGGGAATGTCATTTACGATTCACGCGGAGAAACGGAAGGGACTTTTACTGTTCAGACAGCTATAAAGAACCGCTATCCGTATGTTGCGGTCACGGACGGCGACAGGATCACGGGATATGCGATCCTCATAGATGACGGCGCGGCTGTCTACAGCAGCATGAGGCTTACGCTTATAGTATGTCTCTCGCTTGCAGGAATGCTTATAATTCTGGGAGCGTTTTCTCTTATTATCTACATGGACAGGAATTTGATCACTCCGTTTAAAAGCATGGAGGGATTTGCAAGCAAAGTTGCAGAGGGTAATCTCGATGAACCTCTGTTGATGGATCGGGAAAATGTATTCGGTAAGTTCTCGGAGAGCTTCGATATCATGCGTGAAGAACTGAAGACATCACGTGAGCGGGAACTTGAACTTCAGCGCAAAGAGCGTGAACTGGTCGCATCATTAAGTCACGATCTTAAGACTCCTATTACAGGTATTAAACTGACTACTGAACTTCTTAAAGCCAAGCACGAGATGAATGCTTCTTCGGAGGTGGATCCCGAGATGGAGAAGCTTAATAACATCTGGCAGAAGGCTGACGAGATAGATAATCTTGTGTCCGATCTGTTCTCATCTACTTTGGATGATCTGGGCGAATTTAAGGTCAACTGCCGTGATGAAGAGTCGGGCGTTATCCCAGAGATTATCAGGCGCTACGATGATAAGTCGTTAGTTACGGAAGGCGAGCTTCCTAAGGTCATTATCAATGTCGATGTGAAGCGTCTAAGTCAGGTAATAGGTAATATAATCACTAATTCATATAAGTACGCCGGCACGAAGATCGATGTGTCGTACAGCCTTATCGACGGATTCCTCGAGATGAAGATAAGAGATTACGGCCCGGGCGTTCCTGAGGACGAATTAAGCCTGATTGCGAATAAGTTCTACCGCGGAAAGAACTGGCGCGGAAGTGAGCAGGATGGAAACGGCTTAGGTCTGTATATAGCTAATTCACTTATGAAGAAGATGAACGGTGAACTGATTCCCGAGAGCCGTGACGGCCTCATTATTACTCTCCTTATTCCCTTGAGTTAAGAAATCACCGGCAATAATCCCACTTATTCGTTTAAACCCCGGTGTTTACGGCGTTTTGGTGTCTCACACCCCCTTTTTTGTCCCATTTTTATTCAAACGGTGGAAAACCTTTTGGCAACCGTAGAGAATGATAGTGGAATAGGGGGAGGAGAAATATGAAACTTGAATATACAAATACATACCTATCTTTGAAGCTTAAATGTGTAAACAGAAAGCTTAAGAATGAGCCGGTTTATTATCTCAACAAACGGAAAGATAAACCTGTAATCAGATATTACGACAATGGGAAACGTCACGAGATACAATCGTCATCGCCAAGATTTAAAGATGTTGAAAGAGTATATCTGGATACACAAAACCTCAGAATGATTAAGAAGCAGCTTGAGTCGGTTCCCGGTGTGAATCCGTCGGTCAAAATAAGAACGGATATTGTTCCTGTTATCAGTCACGATTTATATTCGAGAATGATACCCAAAACGGACAATTCAGATGGCAATCACCCGTATCAACACAAACAGTTTTATATGCGTTCAAGGTTTGAGGTTGCGATGGCCGGTGTTTTGGACAGCCTTGATCTTGAATATAAATACGAACCGACAATCATACTTAACGGATATCAGGTAAGTCCGGATTTTGTAGTATATCTTCCTGAGTTTGACTGCTGTATCATTGTCGAATGTGAAGGTATGACCGACGAAGTGAGTTATGTTAACAGAAATGGTGTTAAGTTCGCCGAATATTTGTATGCGGGCCTTGTCTTCGGAATGACTCTTGTGGTTTTGCAAGGTGACAGAACACATATGCCGTCTCCGGAACTGATGAGGAATGCAGTTGTATCTGCGATTAACGTTTTATCGTCGCATTACGCACTGGGTGTCGATTGATTCACTTTTTTGTCATCCAAAATGATTGAATTGGTGAATCAATTAGTGAAAAATGGCCTATTTTCACCATATCATTCACCAACTTGACTCAAAAGGTGAACGATTTGGTGAATCGTCAATGACCAATTAAGAATTTGATAAGAATTTGATAGTACTTCGGCAAAGAAGTCGGAGAACAAAACCCATATACTCCAATCATAAAGTGCAGATCATGCGTGGGAGGAATATATGGGAAATTCAATCTTAAGAACAGAGAAGCTTTGTAAATCATTCTCGAACGGCGGCGTACAGCAGCATGTAATCAAGAACCTCGACATGGAGATAAGGGAGAGTGACTTCACGGTCATCATGGGCTCATCGGGATCGGGTAAATCGACGCTGCTCTATGCTTTGTCCGGTATGGATAAGCCTTCGATGGGCAAGGTCATCTTCAACGGCAAAGAGATTCAGGACTTAAGCAACGATGAACTCGCGGTCTTTAGACGCGGCAACTGCGGATTCGTATTCCAGAGCATCTATCTTCTTGAGAATCAGACAGTGCTGGACAACGTATTAACAGGCGCCCTCATAGTTCAGAAGAACTCACCTGAATTAGTAAATAAGGCTAAAGAACTTCTTAAGAAAGTCGGGCTTAATGAGGAAGTATGGAATAAGTATCCGAGCCAGCTTTCAGGCGGTGAGGCTCAGAGAGTCGGCATCGTAAGAGCCGTCATCAACGCCCCGAAGATTCTCTTCGCCGATGAGCCGACAGGACAGTTAAACTCCGCATCAAGCCGCGATGTCCTCGATATCTTCACAGACATTCATAAGAACGGCCAGAGCATCGTTATGGTTACACATGACTTAAAGACCGCACTTCGCGGAACCCGCGTCCTTTACTTAAGAGACGGCGGCGTCGTAGGTGACTATAAAATGCCGAACTTTCGTGAGGATGACATAAAGGAAAGAAGAAATAATCTGACTTCATTCCTCGAGGATATGGGGTGGTAAAGATGGGGAAGATATTAAGACTTTCACTTTTTAACTTAAGAAAGAACAAGAAAGAAGCCGCAGCGATCGCATTTCTTACTCTGGTCTCCACGATGATGCTCGGCATCTTCGCGATCAACTTAAGTAAGGTAAGCAATGCCTTCGATGAAAGCTTCGCTCAAAGCGGTTCCGTTGATACTTTTATCGGTATCGCGGACAATGATTACCGTGATGCATACCATAATATTCTCGAAGAAGACTTCGGGTTTGACGATGTCAGAAGAGGAAATATGCTCTTCGGTTTCTCAACGGGCGTTTTCCATGATGGCGAGAAGATTGCTTATAACCTTGCGATAGTTACAGAATCAGAGAATCAGAAGATCGATGACGGCAATATCATCGAATCAATGACCGATGATGAGATCGAAGCTCTGGATCACTGGGTTATCCTGCCTTCGTTCTATAAATATAACCTGGGATACGAGATCGGTGATGAATTCATTCCCGTAGTCGCAGGAAGACAGTATCCTTTCACTGTGGCAGGTTTCTATAACACCGGTTTGTCGAATGAATCAGGAATGCTGTTTAAGATCATTATCTCGAATGAGGACTTCAGACTTCTGACACCTGTATTTCAAGAATATGTTTTCCTGGCCTTTAATTCTGACGATGATTTCAATTACAGAGATTATTTTACATGCTGCATGGATGAATCCGGTGACAGCTTTGAAGGATATGGCTTTACAAAAGAAGAGGAGAAGGCAAACGAGACCAACTTCCTTAATCTCTTCCTTTACATGAGTATCACCCTCTCGCTGATTACATTTGTAGCATCAATATTCATGGTAAGGAACAAGATCAGATCCGACATCGAAGATCAGATGGAGAGGATCGGTGTCCTCGAGGCTCTTGGGTATAAGGGTATAGAGATCTCGTTATCATATGTGTTCGAGTATGTGATCTCAAGCGGTATCGGCGGTGTCATCGGAGGCATCATTGCACTTGCTGCCACTCCGTTTATGAACAATATCATAAGCGTTATGCTCGGCCGTGAGGTGGTATCTTCTGCGAAAGTATATATGGTGTTGCCGGTAGTGATCGGCGTCATCGGACTGATACTTATCTTTGCTCTTACCAAGGCCGCTATGGTAAAGAAGTTTCCTCCTGTTGTGGCTTTTCGACGTGGAATACGCACGCATAACTTCAGGCGCAATGTGCTTCCTCTTGAGAAGACCGGTAAAAACATTAACAGAAGACTCGGCTTCAAGGACAGCATCAGGAATATAAGAACGGGTGCAGGTGTCGGCCTTTGCATCTTCCTTGCTGGAACTACATTGCTGTTCTGCATGTACACATTCGTGATGTTTTTTAACGGCTCGGACGGGCTGGTGAAGCTCATGGGTATGGAGATATCAGACGATGTAATGACTATAAACGAAGGTGTCGATCCCTATGCTTTAAGCGAAGAGCTCCAGGCGATGCCTGAGGTAAGAATGACACGTGTAACTTCCACCAATCCGTCTTTCCGTGTAGACGGACAAAAGGAAGGAACGGTCTTCTCTTATGAAGAGTTTACCGATATGGAATATATCGTTCCGATGGAAGGACGATATCCCGAGCACGATAATGAGGTGATGATCTCACTTAGAAGAAGCAGGACCTATGATCTTGAGGTTGGCGATACGATCGTGATCGATAACCAGGGTGTTAAGACGAGCTATATCATTACAGGCATCGTCGGCGCCATGAGCAACAACCAGATGAATCTCTACATGACGCTGGATGGTTTCCAAAGAGCAAACGGAAGTGCTGTTCCCGACTGCGTTGAGATCTATCTTGAGGATGGAGTTAACAGGGAAGAATTCGAGGACAAGCTTATCTCAATCTATGGGCAGAGCGTTGACACGGCTATGTCGGGGGATAATGCAGACGGAACACTTGAAGAGAGGATACAGGCGGAGGCTTCCGAGAAGATCGCTGTTTTGATGTCGACTTACGGGGTCACGAGTGTCGATTATGCGGTGCGTGTGGGAGATCAGCTTATAACCGGCAACAGCAGACAGTTTGTCATGAAGGAGCTGCAGTCTTATCACGATCTTGTTAAGTCACAGTTGGATCCGATATCAAACATCACGAGATTGTTTACGGGAGTCGGAGCTGTAGCGGTAGGTGTGATTGTTGCAGTTATCCTCGGTATAATCGCTTCCTCCAACGTTAAGAAGAGGCGTAAGGACTTAGGTATCATGAAGAGCCTCGGTTACTCTTCAAAGGACCTCATGACACAGATCGCGATCAGTATCATGCCGGTGACGGTGGTGGCCGTTATCCTTGCATCCGCAGCGTCGATAATTATCAACAAGGTGTTCTGGTTCCAGATCTTCGGTGCGGATATCAAGACGAGTATTCCGGTCCTGATCCTTACTGATCTCGCGCTCATCGCATTCACGTTTGTAATGACTTATATAGGTGCAGGCAAGATCAGGAAGATATCCGTAAATGAACTGATGACAGAGTAAGAGGTGGATATTATGAATAGAATTACTAAGAGTTTATTAGCGTCGATTCTGGCGGTTGGTGTGATGGGAGGAAGCCTGGCGGCTGATTCTTCTGAAAGCGGTGATGCTCAGGATACTGTTCCCGCTGCGGCGGTTTCTGATGAGAGGATCTACGGCGTAGCTTCCGTAAGTAAGGTATACGTAACTGCGGCTGTCATGCAGCTTGTGGACAGAGGACTTGTGGAGCTGGATGAACCGGTCACCACATATATCCCGGACTTTACGATGGCTGATGACAGGTACATGGATATTACAGTCAGAATGCTGATGGATCACACTTCCGGTATCATGGGTACTTCGATGAGAAATGAGTTTTTGTACGATGATAATTACGACGATCCGTTTCTTCTGGAGAACCTCGCCTCCCAGCGTCTGATCCACGCGCCCGGCGAA
>JAILNR010000007.1 GCA_024691325.1 Saccharofermentans sp.
GGTACACTGATCTCAAAGAAACTCGGACTGCCCGAAAAAAGAAAGCGTTATCATAATCCATATATCAAAGCGCGTGACCTGATGGATTAGAAATCCTAAGATTATCTTTGGATGTCTAAAGTCAATTGTTTAAGAAAAGGATGCAAGGCTTCTTGAGGAGTTGAAGAAGACGAAGGATGGTATAATTACCTTGTCTGAGGGAGAGATCCCTTAGTCGAGATAATTATCAGTTTTCCGGTCTGACTACTTGAGTTGCTTGGGGATTTTGTAAGATGTTTGAATCAGTATCGATGTCAGAAGCGATACAGCATCCTTTTCCGAGACATCGTTTTCTACAACCCATCGGATTATGAATGCAGCCATGCCGGCAGATATGAATTCATAATAAAGCCTGAGTTCATTTGAGTCTTTCACATCAAAAAACGGAATCGCATCCGTAAGATATTGTCCGAAGATGAGGTCAGTCAGCTGACGGAGAAAAATGCCGTCATCGCCTTTTAACATGACGGATATCAGATCCTTAACTTCGTTAATGCCGTCGATTACATGCTTCGCATAGGACTCTATAATGTTTCTGCGGATGTGGGAAGAGTCTGGAATAATAGGAGAGAGCGATTCACGGATCCTTTCTGTGGCTCGAGCTACCATCTGATCGTAAAGATCCTCTTTATAACCATAATGCTGATAGAAAGCATTGCGGCTTATACCTGCTTTATTACATATCTCTTTTACGGTAATTGCCTTTAATTCTTTTGTTTTAAGCAGATCTAATAAAGCATTCTGAAGTTTTTCTTGTGTTTTTAATATTCTAAGGTCTGTAAAATCCATATGTCTTCCTCAAGAGAAATATTACACATGTAATTTTACAAAACTCATGGTGTGCGATTGTAAATTGAAGATGAAAAATTACACGTGTAATCTAATGTTAGAACAAGAATTAATATCTTGCAAGAAAACAACGGAGGTATCCACTATGACATTTGATGAAAAGATCAAGGCTTTAAATGACCTTGCAATTGCATGGTACTCGACTTCGCAGGCAGATACGATCCACGAAGCTATATTCCGTGGACAGGGCTATGGCAAATTCGCCGACCACTGCAAAGAAGAGGCTGAAGAAGAGCTTGAAGAAGCAAAGAAATGCACGGAACGTATTGTTGCACTTGGCGGAACTCCCGAGTTCGGATTTATACCGCAGGAGATCCATAATGACCCTAAGGCGTTGCTCGATCGGTGGTACAAAGAGTTTACGGAAGGCGGCATCGCTTCAATGAACAAGCTTGTTTCCGATCTTAGTGATGATGCGATCACAAGAAAGATGGTAGAAGAATTTGTTGCCGGCGAAGAAGAGCATTGTGCATGGGTATCCAAGCATTTATCTGTTATCGAGAAGCTGGGTTATGATAACTACCTGCTCGAAATGATGGATATCTGAAGATTCTTTTCATGGACAATCTTGATAACAGCAGATATAAATGTTCGAAATGCGGGTATGTTTACGCTCCCGAAAAGGGCAATATGAAAAGCGGAATAAAGCCCGGAACTACGTTTGAGAAATTGTCCGAGACTTGGAAGTGTCCGCGTTGCCGTAATGGCAAAGCCCAATTCAAGCCTATATGATATAAGGATATACAGAAGTCGGAGTGCTGATACTCCGACTTCTGTTACAACGTAAGAATAAAGAATACATATAAGAAGGAGAACTAAGTATGATCATAAAAGCTGTTAAGTTCAGAGAACACGGCTTCTATTCCCAGCCTTTTGCTTTTGGCGGTGAAGAAGGCCCTGATAAGTTTGATAAGAATATCAGATACAGGGGCAGTCTTCAGAACTATCTGATAGATACCGGCGATGATGTAATTCTCGTTGATACAGGTCTTCCTGCAGGAACTCCCGAAGAAATACCTGATGAGAACAGCGCCGCCTATACCGGAAAAGATATTTGCAGTTATATGGAGGCTCTGTCTTCACTCGGATATAAGCCGGAACAGGTAACAAAGATCCTTCTTACCCATAGGCATAATGATCACTCAGGTGAACTCAAGTCTTTTCCTAATGCCAAGATCTTTGTTAATGAGGATGAGTTGTCGGCAGCAGAGCTTCAGGGTATAAACAATATCGTTCCTGTTAAGTTTACGGACGGTGCATACCATAACTTCCCCGAGAGTCAGAAGATCGTTGATGGAGTATATCTTATCAAGGCTAAGGGTCATACAAACGGCAACAGTCTTGTGGTTGCAGATAAGGACGGATTATTCTATATGTTCCAGGGCGATATCACTTATGTGGATGAAGCGCTGTATGAGAATAAACTCTCTGTTGTCTTTGACGATCTTCCTGCAGCACGCGAAACACTGGACAGGGTAAGGGAATTTGTAAGAAACAATCCGACTGTCTATATGGGCACGCATACACCGCAGGGATATGAGAACCTTGAAGCAAACAGAGTGATCGATCTCGATAATCCTGTCGAGACGGTATTTGAAGAATTCGATTTTGAGAAGAAAGAAGCGACAGGAAGATATATCTGCTCGATCTGCGGATATGTTTATGATCCAGCAGAGCATGGCGGAGTTGCATTTGAGGATCTTCCCGATGATTGGAGATGCCCCAGATGCAAGCAGCCTAAGGACAAGTTTAACCCGGCCTGATGTTGGTCTGGATTGGTTGGGATAATAATCAGTATAGATAACTAAATCAGGAATAAACCAGACTAAGCGTTCTTTTGCCGAATGATATAATTACCATGTCTAAGGGATTGATCTCTTAGTCGAGATAATCATCAGATAAATGATCCAAGAAGGTTTTAGAACTCAAGGTGATTATATGAATAAATTATTTGAAAAGAATAGAAAACTTATTCCACTATCAGCTGTTGCTTTATTGATTTTATCTTCCTTAATTGAAGTTATATTGTTATTAGTAGCACCTGAAAGTTTGATTTCTTCCACAGTGCCAAAAATAATTTTTTCAACTACGATAAAATTTATTATGTCAGCAATTTTTATTTTTATAATATTAAAACTATATAAATTAAAAATTGGATTTGGAAAGAAATCTCTTGTAAAAGGAATATTCTGGTTTGGGTCAATGTTATGTATTGCTAGTATGTTTAATTTTATAGGTGGTTATCAAAATCCTGAAATAAGTTTTATACAAGCATTACCAATGATTATAATGTTTTTAGTTTTTGCTTTAAGTGTTGGTCTTTATGAAGAAATT
The DNA here is from genome assembly GCA_024691325.1 of Saccharofermentans sp. GTDB lineage: Bacteria > Bacillota > Clostridia > Saccharofermentanales > Saccharofermentanaceae > Saccharofermentans. Next base: position 3,223 of record JAILNR010000007.1, read on the forward strand.
GTATTTAGAGGTTTTATCTTTAGTTTATTTAGAAAATACTTTGGCGAAAGTAAAAAAGGAATATACACATCAGTATTGTTATCAGCACTTATATTCGGATGTGTTCATTTTCTAAATCTTATTGTGTATCCAGACCTTATTATAACAACAATTGCACAAGTTATTTCTGCATCATTTGTTGGTGTATTGTTTGCTGTAATATATTTTCGTACTGAAAACTTGCTTCCTTGTATAATACTTCATACAATATTTGATTTCGCTGGTTATTTTTGGTTTAGTTTTGCAAAAGATATTTATAAAATGATGAATGTAGCAAATACAACAGATACTAATATTGGTGCTGGAATTATTAATATAGCACTTTGTTCATTATTTGTAATTTCAGGATTATTGCAATTAAGAAAAGTATATAAAAATGAGAAACTTAATAGTATCGAAGATAAAAGATAATGATTGCTCGTAAGATTACGATTCAGCAATTGGACGATAAAAAGATAGAACCATGATTTCTGGAAGAAAAACCCTTGACAACGTGTGCCTGTGTAAAGTATATTTTTCTGGAACATAACACTGTTATGTAATTCTGCTCGAAAAGGTTCTTTATGACGGCTACAGACGGCGAGACACGCAATAAGCTTCTTAAAGCGGCAAGGAAAGAGTTCATTGACAAAGGTTACATGAACGCTTCCTTAAGATCCATCTGCAAGGATGCGGGTGTCACTACCGGCGCGCTGTATTTTTTCTTTAAGGACAAGGATGAGCTTTTCGCTGAGGTTGTAAGCAAGCCTCTTCTTGCGATACGTAAGGTCTTAAGCGAGCACATAGAGTTCGAGCAGAGGGAATACAGCAAGGGTTATGACGAAGAGTCTTCTGAAGGCCCGGACGTCGAAGTTTCCATTGAGATCGCGAAGATCATGTTCAAGTACAAGGAAGAGTGTGTACTGCTGCTGACAAAGTCCGCAGGCTCGTCGCTCGAGTTCGCCAAGGATTCATTTGTAGACAGCCTGGAGCAAAGCTACCGTATTACAACGGATAAGATCGCTGAAGTGGAAGGCTGCAGGAAGGTTGATGACTACACGGTGCATTATATTACGCACATGCAGGTCGAATCTTTTATCTATCTTCTTACTCATTCGAAGGATATCAACGAGGCGCTTGCTGAGCTTCCTTATATCATTAAGTACATTCGCGGAGGCTGGTTTGCTGTTATGGGGCTGTAGGTGGTATATTTTTTTGCCGTCAACATAACGGTGTTATGTTAGGCGCAGCAGTTGAAGTTGTAAATAAAAAAGACGGAGGTCGTTATGTATATTGAGACAAAAGGATTGAAGAAAAGTTATGGTGAAGGCGGCTCGTATGTGCAGGTCCTTAAGGGCGTGGACATCGGGATCAACAATGGCGAGATATGTGTTATTCAGGGCACGTCAGGCTCAGGCAAGTCTACGCTTCTTAACTGCATCGGCGGACTCGATACGATCGATTCCGGCAATGTTACTGTCGCAGGTACGAGCATAGAAGGACTTAAGGGAGAGAAGCTTTCTGACTACAGAAGAAACAACCTCGGGTTCATCTTCCAGTTCTATAATCTCGTTCCGAATCTCACGGTAAAAGAGAATATCCAGGTGTGTGAATACCTTACGAAGACGCCGCTTGATATGGATGAGCTTCTGGATGTATTAGGTCTTTCCGAACATAAGGACAAGTTCCCGTCACAGCTGTCGGGCGGTCAGCAGCAGCGCTGTGCGATCGCGAGAGCTCTTATCAAGAATCCGAAGGTACTGTTGTGCGACGAGCCAACCGGTGCACTTGATTCGAACACATCACGTGACATCCTGATCCTTCTGGAGAGGATCAATAAGCAGTACGGAACGACGATGCTCATAGTTACGCACAATAACTCGATCAAGAATATGGTGGATCATGTTATCTACCTTAAAGACGGCATGGTCCATAAGGATTACTTCAATGAAGTGAAAGTGCCCGCTAAGGATCTGGAGGATCTTTGATATGGGGAAGGTTTTCTTAAGAAGAGCTGCGCGTGACCTTAAGGCCGGCGCATCGAGATATCTTGCGCTCTCGCTCCTTATCGGATTCTCGATGTTCATTGTCTTAAGCCTTATGGGTTCAGCTCTTACGGTTATAGATTATACGAAGATAAGGGATGATGAACTGAGGCGTGAAGACGGAGAGTTTACGGTCTTTATTCCTCTGACTGAAGGTGAGATAGATGAGATCGAGAGTACCGGCGTTACGGTCGATCCGATGTTCTATATCGACTGCGAGATGAGTGAAGGCAAGATCTTAAGAGTCTATAAGATCAGAGATGATCTTAATCAGATGTCGATAGTAGAAGGCGCAGCTCCTTCAACCGATGAAGAGGTCCTGCTTGAAAGAAGATTTGCCGAGGTTAACGGTATCAATCCGGGAGATGAGATCACTCTCGGTGATGAGACATTTACGGTAAGCGGTATCGGGGCCACTCCTGACTACAATACCGTATTAAGAAACTTCTCTGATGCGGTTGTTGACAGCGCTTCCTTCGGTGTTCTGTTCGTAACGGAAGAAAAGTACGATCAGATGCTGTCTTCCGGCAACTACCTTTCCACAGAACAGTACTGCTATGCATACCTTCTGAACGATTCCATGACGGATGATGAGTTAAGGGAACTTCTGGAGGAATATGAGATAGATCCTCAGGATATTCAGGACGAATACTTCACCGAGTACTGGGACAGGATGACGAATCAAAGAGATGATCTTGTCGAAGGAATCGATGAGCTGGTAGAGGGTGTATCCGAACTTCGCGACGGTGCATCAGATCTTTCAAACGGAGCCGAAGAGTTATACGACGGCGTCAGCGAACTTCATGACGGGATATCCGAACTTAACGATAATGTACCGGAGTTTACGGACGGTATAGACGAACTTAATGACGGCGCGTCTGAATTGATGGCGGGTGTACAGGCATATACCGACGCGGTGGGTCAGGCTTCGGAAGGTGCCGAGCAACTTGCACAGGGGGCAGCACTTGCAGGTGTCCCTGTTGACCAGCAGTCTCTGGCAGCAGGATTTGAAGCGATTACAGCAGGCGGCGAGGAACTTGAAGCAGGCGTTGCTGCTCTTCATGACGGGACTTCAGAATTGTCAGACGCTGCGGGTGAACTCGAAGACGGAGTCAGTGAGCTTTATGACGGATCTTCCGAGTTAAGAGACGGTGCGGAAGAACTTTCAGACGGCGCGTCGGAACTTAATGACGGAGTTAATGAACTATACGATGGCATCAATGAATTCTCGGATGAAGCGAATGACATGATTGATGACATCTTCAATGTTGATACCGATAATCTCATATCCTTCATAACAGCCACAGAGAATCCGAGAGTTGATTCTGCAGCTGATGATGTGCAGATCAATCTGTCTGCGAGCATTATCTTCGGCGTGCTTCTGATCATGCTGTTCGCATATGTTATCTCAGTCTTCATCGTCCATACGATAGACAAGGAAAGTCCCGTTATTGGCGCACTGTATTCGATGGGAGTCAAGAGAAGCACTCTTACCCTAAGTTATGTCGCTGTGCCTGTTCTTGTATGCTTCCTGTCAGGTATCATAGGCACGCTGGTGGCGCTTTATACGCCCCTCGGCATCCCGTCGCAGCTGCAGGATACGCTGAACTACTTTTCGATGCCGGTGATGGAGATAAAGGTGTCGCCCTTCGTTGTCGGCTACGGCCTTCTTATCCCGCCTGTAACTGCGTTCGTGATCAACGTGCTCGTTATAAGGAAGCGCCTCAAGGCAACGCCGCTGTCACTTCTTAGAAGCGAAAAGAAGGCGGCACAGGGAAAGCAGTTTAACATCAGAGGGCTCCGGTTCCTGGATATGTTCAGAGTGCGCCAGATGGTGAGGGAAGGAAGAAGCACGATGACGGTTGTTCTCGGTTTGTTCCTGACGCTGCTCATTGCGTTCATGGCGCTCAATACATGTGTGTATTGCCTTAAGGTTAAGACGAACTACGCGGACGAGACGAAGTTCGAGTATATGTACACGTATAAGTACCCGACTGAGGAAGTGCCTGAGGGCGGATACGAGGCTGTATCGGAGGAACTTAAGAAGACGATCTACGGTTATTCCTTTGATGTGGCTGTTATGGGAATTACCCCGGACAATCCGTTCTTCGATATCGGAGATGTCACACTCGACAGCACTAATGTTGCAGTGAGCTCCTCGTTCGCGGTTAAGTTCGATCTTGATGTCGGAGATGAGTTTAACGTAAGTGATAAGAACGGCGAGAGACTCTATGCTTTCCGCGTCGCAAGTGTCGTCGATTTCTCCGCATCCAATATGGTGTTCATGGATATCGATGACTGCCGTGATATGTTCGGCGAAGACGATGATTACTATAATGTCGTGTTCTCGGATCATGAGCTCGATATCGAGAGCGGCAGGCTGTATTCCACTCTGTCCAGAAGCGACCTTGTTAAAGCGGGCGGGATCTATGTCGACCAGATGATGTCGATGATAATAATCATGTCGGTCGCATCGGCTGTCATGTTTGTAGTCGTGCTGTACCTTATGATGAAGATGATGCTCGACAGATCGTCGTTTAACATCTCTTTGGTAAAGATATTCGGCTTCAGGAACCGCGAGGTAAGGCAGATGTATCTGGACGGGAATCTGTACATAGTGGCGATAGGCGCATTGCTTGCAATCCCCGTCGATAAGGCTGTTATGGATTATATCTACCCGAGGTATCTTATCAGCAACGTAGGTGTAGGAATCAGACCTTCATATTCGCCTGCGCTCTATGTGGCGATATTCGCTGTCATTATGGTGCTGTATCTTCTTATCAATACGGTGCTCGTTGCAAGGATCAGGAAGATGGATCCCGCTGAAGTATTAAAGAACAGGGAGTAACGGCTGTGATATAATCCTGAAGGTTAGTGGATGCTAACTTGATGAAAAGGAGTTATTCAAAATGAATAAAGATATTGTATTTGCTGATCTGAAGGAATTCGAGGAGGCGTTTGATAAGGACCGTGCCAATCTTCTGGCGATGAATGCGGTCACCTCGAACGGGATAAATGCTGCGGCTAAGAATCCGGAAGCGAAGGCTCGTAACCAGTTCGGTTTTTCTGTCGAAGTGGAAGCCGGCAAGGTATGTGATCAGAAGCAGTCGGGAAGATGCTGGATGTTCGCATCGTATAACGTCATGAGACTCGAGATCATGAAGAAACTTAATCTCGAGAACATGGAGTTAAGCCAGAACTATCCGCTGTTCTACGACAAACTTGAGAAGGCGAATCATTTCCTCGAGAATATGCTTGAGTTGATAGATTCACCGTTGGACAGTCGAGAA